>NZ_JBHXMF010000057.1:0-37447 GCF_042721055.1 Streptomyces sp. NPDC058470 | reverse complement strand
CCGGATGAGCCCGTACCTCCCCGCCAACAGCGGCGGCCGGTTTACCCGCCGCTACGTCGCGGGCCTCCCGTACGTTGCGTACGGGAGCCCCTCTACGTAGTGCCCGGTTACGGCCTGCGGGCCGAGGTGACGCGGTACACGTCGTAGACGCCTTCGACGCCCCGGACCGCCTTCAGGACGTGCCCCAGGTGCTTCGGGTCGCCCATCTCGAAGGTGAACCGGGATGTGGCGACCCGGTCGCGGGATGTCTGGACGGCCGCCGACAGGATGTTGACGTGCTGGTCCGACAGGACGCGCGTGACGTCCGACAGGAGCCGGGAGCGGTCCAGTGCCTCGACCTGGATGGCGACCAGGAAGACCGAGGACTGGGTGGGCGCCCACTCGACCTCGAGGATGCGCTCGGGTTCGCGGGACAGCGACTCGATGTTGACGCAGTCGTTGCGGTGCACGGAGACGCCGCTGCCGCGGGTGACGAAGCCGATGATGGGGTCGCCCGGTACCGGCGTACAACAGCGGGCGAGCTTGACCCACACGTCGTCGACGCCCTTCACGACCACACCGGGGTCGGCGTTGGAGCGGCGTTTGCGGCCGCGACCGTGGGGGGACGGGACGCTCTCGTCGATCTCCTCGGTGGCCGCCTCCTCGCCGCCGAGGGCCTGCACCAGTTTCTGCACGACACTCTGCGCGGCGACATGGCCCTCGCCGATCGCCGCGTACAGGGACGAGATGTCGGGGTAGCGCATCTCGTGCGCCAGCGTGACCAGGGAGTCGCCGGTGAGAATGCGCTGGATCGGCAGGTTCTGCTTGCGCATCGCGCGGGCGATGGCGTCCTTGCCCTGCTCGATCGCCTCGTCGCGGCGCTCCTTGGAGAACCAGGCGCGGATCTTGTTGCGCGCGCGGGGGGACTTCACGAAGCCCAGCCAGTCGCGGGAGGGGCCCGCACCGGCCGCCTTGGAGGTGAAGACCTCCACCAAGTCGCCGTTGTCCAGGGTGGATTCGAGCGGGACCAGGCGTCCGTTGACCCGTGCGCCTATCGTGCGGTGGCCGACCTCCGTGTGGACCGCGTACGCGAAGTCCACCGAGGTCGAGCCCGCCGGAAGCGCTATCACGTCGCCCTTAGGCGTGAAGACGAAGACCTCGTTGCGGGACAGGTCGAAGCGCAGGGACTCCAGGAACTCGCTGGGGTCCTCGGTCTCCTTCTGCCAGTCGAGCAACTGGCGCAGCCACGCCATGTCGTTGACGCCGTCCTTGTCCCTGCCCAGAGCCTTGGGCGCATCGGTGCGCACCTTGGAGGCGCCGGCGGACGGCTCCTGCTTGTACTTCCAGTGCGCGGCGATGCCGTACTCGGCACGACGGTGCATGTCGAAGGTGCGGATCTGCAGCTCGACGGGCTTGCCGTTGGGGCCGATCACCGTCGTGTGCAGCGACTGGTACATGTTGAACTTGGGCATCGCGATGTAGTCCTTGAACCGGCCGGGGACCGGGTTCCATCGCGCGTGCACCGTGCCGAGCGCCGCGTAGCAGTCGCGAACCGTGTCGACCAGGACGCGGATGCCCACCAGGTCGTAGATCTCCGCGAAGTCACGGCCGCGGACGATCATCTTCTGGTAGACGCTGTAGTAGTGCTTCGGGCGGCCGGTGACCGTCGCCTTGATGCGGGCCGCGCGCAGGTCGGACTGGACCTCGTCGGTCACTATGGCGAGGTACTCGTCGCGCTTGGGGGCGCGCTCGGCGACCAGGCGCACGATCTCGTCGTACATCTTGGGGTAGAGGATCGCGAACGCGAGATCCTCCAGCTCCCACTTGATGGTGTTCATGCCCAGCCGGTGGGCGAGCGGCGCGTAGATCTCGAGGGTCTCGCGCGCCTTCTTCTCCTGCTTCTCGCGCTTGAGATAGCGCATGGTGCGCATGTTGTGCAGACGGTCGGCGAGCTTGATGACCAGGACGCGGGGGTCCTTGGCCATGGCGACGACCATCTTGCGCACGGTCTCGGCCTGCGCGGCCTCGCCGAACTTGACCTTGTCGAGCTTGGTGACACCGTCGACGAGCAGGGCGACCTGGTCGCCGAAGTCGCGCTTGAGGGTGTCCAGGCCGTACTCGGTGTCCTCGACGGTGTCGTGCAGCAGGCCCGCCATCAGCGTGGCCGGGTCCATGCCCAGTTCGGCGAGGATGGTGGTCACGGCGAGCGGGTGCGTGATGTACGGGTCGCCGCTCTTGCGCTTCTGGCCGCGGTGCCAGCGCTCGGCGACCTGGTACGCCTTCTCGACCTGCCGGAGCGTCGCCGTCTCGATCTTCGGGTCGTTGCTGCGCACTGTCCGCAGCAACGGCTCCAGAACCGGGTTGTACGGGTTGGAGCGCTGCACGCCGAGCCGCGCGAGGCGGGCACGCACACGGTTGGAGGAGCCGCCGCCGGTACGGGCGGGCTGGCCCGCCGCCGCCGGACGGACCACCGGAGTGCTCGCCGGACGGTCGGCCTCGGGAGGAGCCGGCTTGGGCCGTGGCTGCTCGGCCGCCTTGTCGTCCGGTGCGGACTGGGCGTGCTCGATCGGCCCGCGGCCGGTGTCCTTCGCGGGCGTGGCCACGGGGCCCGAGGTCGGTTCGGGCTTGGCGGCGATGAGTGGCTGGGCCTCGTCTGGCAAGAGGGCTCCTCGTGCGCGTTCCGGGTCCCCCGGTCAGGCTCCGGACCCCCATGGTAGCGATCCTGGGCTTCGGGCTCTCTTTCGGCCAGTGAGACTGTTCGTACAGGTGAAACACCAGAGGCGGGCACCGGATTCCTCCGGGCCCGCCTCCGCGGTGTCCTACGGGTGTCCCAGGCCTTTCCTGAGGCCTTCCTCGCGGTTGCCCTCAGAGCTGGAGCAGCGCCTCCAGCGGAGCGCCCGCGAGGGCCGGTTCCAGGCGGGCGCGGCCGCCCAGGAAGCCGAGCTCCATCAGCACGGCGACGCCCGCGACCTCGGCGCCCGCCCGGCGGACGAGTTCGAGCGAGGCCTCGGCGGTGCCGCCGGTGGCGAGGACGTCGTCGACGACCATGACGCGGTCGCCCGCGGCCAGGTCCTCGGCGTGCACCTCGATCTCGGCCGAGCCGTACTCCAGCTCGTACGCCTGGCTCAGGGTCGCTCCGGGGAGCTTGCCCGCCTTGCGTACGGGGATGAAGCCGAGGCCCGCGCGGACGGCGACGGGGGCGCCGAGGATGAAGCCCCGGGCCTCCAGGCCGACGATCTTCGTGGCGCCGTGCCGCAGGCTGAGCTCCGCCAGGGCGTCGGTGAGCGCCGTGAACGCGGCCGGGTCCGCCAGAAGCGGGGTGATGTCCTTGAACACCACGCCCGGCTTCGGGTAGTCGGGGACATCGCGGATGCGGCTGAGGAGCAGCTCCTCGATACCGGTCATCGGCGCTTCCCCGAAGGCCGGCCACGGCCCCGGTTGCGGGACGCGGGCTGGTTGCGCGGGCCGACGACCGCCGGGGCGGCGTCCTCCTCGTCGTCGTCGAACTCCTCCTCGACGACCGGCTCCTCCACGGACTCGCCCTTCGCCGCGGCCTGGGCCCGCTTGGCGAGTACGCGCTTCCTGAGGGCCTTCATCTGCGGCTCGCGCTCCTTGAGGTCGGCGACGAGCGGCGTGGCGATGAAGATCGAGGAGTACGCACCGGCCGCGAGGCCGACGAACAGCGACAGCGAGATGTCGTTGAGCATGCCCGCGCCGAGGACACCGCCACCGATGAACAGCAGGGCCCCGACGGGCAGGAGCGCCACCACCGTGGTGTTGATGGAGCGGACCAGCGTGCCGTTGATCGAGCGGTCGGCGACATCGCTGTAGGTCCAGCGGGTCTGTTTGGTGATGTCCTTCGTCTGCTCCTTGAGGCTGTCGAAGACGACGACGGTGTCGTACAGCGAGTAACCGAGGATCGTGAGCAGACCGATCACCGTGCCCGAGGTGACCTCGAAGCCGACCAGGGCGTAGACGCCGACCGTGATGGTGATGTCGTGGATCAGGGCGACGAGCGCGGCCACGGCCATGCGCCACTCGAAGGCGATCGCCAGATAGATCACGACGAGGATCATGAAGATCACCAGGCCCTGCCAGGCCTTGTTTGCGATGTCCTCACCCCAGCTGGGACCGACCAGGTCGGCGGCGATCTTCTCCGGGTCGACGTTCAGGTCCTTGGCGAGAACGGTCTTGATCTCGTCGGACTTGCCGGTGTCGATGCCGGCGATCTGGATGCGCAGTCCGCCGTTGCCGAGCTTCTGGACGACCGCGTCGTGCCCGGAGGCCGTTTCCGCATACGTCTCGGCCTGGCTGACCGAGATGCTGGTCTTCTCGGTGGTGAAGACGGCTCCGCCCTGGAACTCGATGCCCATGTTCAGGCCCCTGACCGTCAGGCCGAGGATGGCCGTGATGGTGATCAGGATCGAGATGCCGTACCAGATCTTGCGCTTGCCGACGAAGTCGTAGCCGATCTCACCGCGGTGGAGCCGGGCGCCGAGGGTGCCGAGCTTCGACATCTCACGCCTCCTTCGTGTCGACGGGGGCGGAGGGACGACGGGTGCGGCGCAGTGGCGGCTTGGCACCCAGTCGCTTCGGGTCGAGACCGGACCAGGTGTGACCGCTCGCGAAGAACTGCCTGCGGGCGAGGATCGTCATCAGCGGCTTGGTGAAGAAGAAGACGACGACCACGTCGAGCAGCGTCGTCAGGCCGAGCGTGAACGCGAAGCCCTGGACCTTGCCGACGGTGACGATGAAGAGCACCGCGGCGGCGAGGAACGACACGAAGTCGGAGACCAGGATGGTGCGCCGGGCGCGTGGCCAGGCACGCTCGACGGCCGGGCGCAGCGAGCGCCCTTCACGGATCTCGTCGCGGATCCTTTCGAAGAACACGATGAACGAGTCCGCCGTGATTCCGATCGCGACGATCGCACCACAGACCGCCGGAAGGTTCAGGGCGAACCCGATGGTCGGACCGAGCAGCGACATGATCACGTACGTCAGGACGGCCGAGACCAGCAGCGAGGCGATGGCGATGATCGACAGGCCCCGGTAGTAGACCACCAGGTAGATGACGACCAGGGCCAGGCCGATCGCGCCCGCGATCAGACCGGCGTGCAGCTGCTCGCCACCGAGCGCGGCGGTCACCGTGGTGACGCTGGACTCCGTGAAGCTGAGCGGCAGGGCGCCGTACTTCAGCATGTTCGCCAGGTCCTGCGCCTCGGTCTGGTCGAAGGTGCCGGAGATCTCCGCACTGCCGCCGGTCAGCGCCTGGCTGA
Source organism: Streptomyces sp. NPDC058470 (assembly GCF_042721055.1). Classification (NCBI taxonomy): domain Bacteria; kingdom Bacillati; phylum Actinomycetota; class Actinomycetes; order Kitasatosporales; family Streptomycetaceae; genus Streptomyces; species Streptomyces sp. NPDC058470. The sequence goes on along the minus strand of NZ_JBHXMF010000057.1, from coordinate 32,192 downwards.
CGAACGGGTCGGAGACGACCTCGCCGTCCAGGACGATGGCGAACTGGTTCTGCGGGGTGGTGTTCTGCGCGAGCTGGCCCGTGATGTCGGCGAACTTCTTGGAGCCACCGGACGTGAAGTCCATGGTGACCTTCCAGCCTGCGGCACCCTGGGTGTCGAAGACCGCGTCGGCCGACTTGATGTCCGTGCCCGACACCGCGGCCGGGCCGAGGACGTACTTCTGCCACTGGCCCGAGGAGTTCTGACCACAGGCCACGGTGGAGTCCGTGGGCTTGGCACCCTCGCCGGCCGTGGCGCGGGCCGCCTTGTCGGTGCAGTCGAGCGCGGTGTAGTCGGCCTGGAGCTTGGCGGTCGCGGCGTCGACGCTTTCGGTCGCGGACGGCGTGGCGCTGTCGGAGGGCGCGGCGCTGTCCGAAGGGCTGGCCGAGGTGGTGGCCGACGGCGTGCTGTCGGCCTTCAGCGCGTCGGTGACGGCGCGGCCCTGGGAGGTGGCGGTGGCCGACGGGGTGGCGGAGGTCGCCTTGTCGGTGGCTTCCTGGGACGCGCTGCTGGACGCACTCGGGGACGAGCTGCTCGAAGCGCTGCTGGACGCGCTCGGGGACGGGCTGGCCGACGCGTCGGCCCCGGAGACCTCGGTGGCCAGGACGGGACGGAAGTACAGCTTGGCGGTGGTGCCGACCTGCTCCCGGGCCTGCTCGGAGTTCGTGCCCTTGGGGATGTTGACGATGATGTTCTTGGAGCCCTGGGTCTGAACCTCTGCCTCGGAGACGCCAAGACCGTTGACACGGCGGTTCATGATGTCGACCGCGGTGTCCATGTTGGTCTTGTTGATCGCGTTCGGCTGGCCCGGCTCGTTCTTCGCCGTGAGCGTGATGCTCGTGCCGCCGGCGAGGTCGATACCGAGACGCGGAGTGGTGTGCCCGGAGAGGAACATCCCCCCGGTGAGCGCCACGATGGCGATCAGGATGAGGGCCAGCGAGCGCCCCGGCCTGCTCTGGGCGCTCGCGCTCCGGCCCTTCTTCGGTGCTGCCACCTTCTCGTACTCCCTCTCGGGCCGCCTCACGCCGGGTGAGCGCGCGGGCGGCCATGACATGGTGTCGCGATTCCGTGCGAGGACCGCACATCCCCTCGGCGGCGGGGCGCGAGCGGATCGCGCCGCGGCCTGGGGGTGTGCCTACTTCGCGCCGGACTCGCCGTCGGTCTTCTTCGGCTCTGCTTCGTCGGCCTTGGCCTCCGCGGGCTCGTCGGCCTTCGCGTCGGCGGGCTCGTCGGCCGGCTCGTCCACGGCGTCCTTCTTGCCGAGGTCGATGGGCTTGTCGTCGGAAGCATCGGAAGAGGCGTCGGCGGCGGGCTCGTCGGTCTCGGTGAGGGAGGACGCGTCGTCCGGGACGACGGTGCCATCGGACTTCAGGTCGTGCTCGACGCCGTGGACGATGCGGTTGTACTCGTCGTCGGACAGGACGGCGCCGATGGAGTTCTTGGCGAAGACGAGGTCTACGCCGGGGGCCGCGTCAAGAAGAACCGTCTCCTCGTTGACCTCCTTCACCGTCGCGTACAAGCCCCCGATCGTGCGGACGCCGGTACCGGGCTGCATGTCACTGCGCATCTGCGCGGCCGCCGACTGCTTGCGCTTGGCCGAGCGGGTCATCAGGAACATCGCCCCGATGAGCACGATGAACGGGAGGAGGGTCACGAGACTCACGGGTCGGAACTTCCTTCAGTCGACCGCGATGGTGAGCGGCCTGTTGGATGGGGGGTGTGCACCGCCGACAAGGGCGGCATCGGCGGAGTCTAAGCGAGTCCGCACTGATGGAACAACGCTCAGCATCACACCGGGGTTCCTTCCCCGTACAGGACCAGCGCCGTCACGCCCTGAACAGGTCCTGTTGTCCGTTTCCGCCGGTTGACTGACGGGGCGGGGTGAGCCCGAGATGTGCCCATGCTGCCGGTGTCGCCACCCGGCCACGGGGGGTACGGGCGAGCAGTCCCTCCCGTACGAGGAAGGGCTCGGCGACCTCCTCCACGGTCTCACGCTCCTCCCCCACCGCGACCGCCAGTGTGGACAGGCCGACCGGACCGCCGCCGAAGAGCTTGAGCAGGGCTTCGAGCACTCCGCGGTCCAGGCGGTCGAGGCCGCGCGCATCCACCTCGTACACGGCGAGAGCCGCCGAGGCGATGTCCTTCGTGATGAAGCCGTCGGCCTTGACCTGCGCGTAGTCGCGGACGCGACGCAGCAGGCGGTTGGCGATACGGGGGGTACCCCTGGAGCGGCCCGCGATCTCGGCGGCCCCCACGGTGTCGATCTCGACGTCGAGCAGGTTCGCCGAACGGTGGATGACCCGCTCCAGTTCGGCGGGCTCGTAGAACTCCATGTGCGCGGTGAAGCCGAAGCGGTCGCGCAGCGGCGGTGGCAGCAGGCCCGCGCGCGTGGTGGCGCCGACCAGGGTGAAGGGCGGCAGTTCGAGCGGGATGGCGGTGGCGCCGGGGCCCTTGCCGACGATGACGTCGACGCGGAAGTCCTCCATCGCCATGTAGAGCATCTCTTCGGCGGGCCGGGACATGCGGTGGATCTCGTCGAGGAACAGCACCTCGCCCTCCTGGAGCGAGGAGAGGATCGCGGCGAGATCGCCGGCGTGCTGGATGGCGGGGCCGCTGGTGATGCGGATGGGGGCATCCATCTCGGCCGCGATGATCATCGAGAGGGTGGTCTTGCCGAGTCCGGGAGCGCCCGAGAGGAGCACATGGTCGGCTGTGGCGCCGCGCGCGCGTGCGGCGCGCAGGACGAGGTCGAGCTGCTCACGGACCTTCTCCTGGCCGATGAACTCGCCCAGGTCCTTGGGGCGCAGCGCGGCCTCGACAGCCTGGTCCTCGCGGTCGGCGGACGCTCCGACGAGCCGCTCGTCGGCGGCTTCGTCGGTCGGGTCGTCCCAGTTCATTGCGTGTGCCTCGCGAGTGATCGTAGGTGGGCCGGGTGCCGCTTCCGGCCGGGGTCCGGCCGTGGCGTAGCCGCTGGGGGCCGCCGGCTCAGCGGGCTCGGTTCAGGGTCTGCAGGGCGGCCTTCAGGAGTCTGCCCACCTCCGGTGTGCCCTCGGCGGCCTCGGCCTGCGGAGCGACCGCGGAGACGGCCTCGTCGGCCTCGCGCGTCGCGTACCCGAGGCCGATCAGCGCGGCGTGCAGCTGGTCGCGCCAGCCGGTGCTGACCGGGGCGCCGATTCCGGTGCCCGTGCCGGTGCCGACGGGCGCGCCGAGCCGGTCCTTGAACTCCAGGAGGAGCTTCTGCGCGCCCTTCCTGCCGATGCCGGGGACGGCCATGAGCGCCTTCTCGTCACCGGTGGACACCGCGCGGCGCAGGGCGTCCGGCGTGTGCACGGCGAGCATCGCCTGGGCGAGCCGGGGGCCGACGCCGCTCGCGGTCTGCAGCAGCTCGAAGGTCCCCCGCTCGTCGTCGTCCACGAAGCCGTACAGGGTCAGTGAGTCCTCGCGCACGACGAGGGAGGTGGCGAGCTTCGCGGGCTGTCCCATGCGGAGACCGGAGAGCGTGTTGGGCGTGCACTGGACGGCGATGCCGATGCCGCCGACCTCGAGAACCGCCGAGTCGGGGGCGAGGGCGGCGACCGGGCCGCTGACGAAGGCGATCATGCGGTACGGCCTTTCGATGCGGGTGGCGATACGGGCTGTGCTGCGGGTTGCGCTGCCTGTCTCGATGCCTGTTGCGATGCGTGCAGGGCGTGGGCCTGCTGGAGCCGGTTCTGCACGACGGCCTGCCGCAGCCTGTTCTGGGCGGGCCCGCGCCAGATGTGGCAGATGGCGAGGGCGAGGGCGTCCGCGGCGTCGGCGGGCTTGGGCGGCGCGTCCAGGCGAAGGAGGCGGGTGACCATCGCCCCGACCTGGGCCTTGTCCGCGCGGCCCTGGCCGGTGACGGCCGCTTTGACCTCGCTCGGGGTGTGCAGGGCTACCGGGATGCCACGCCGGGCGGCGCAGAGCATGGCGACCGCGCTGGCCTGGGCGGTGCCCATCACCGTACGGACGTTGTGCTGGCTGAACACCCGCTCCACGGCGACGAATTCGGGCTGGTACTCATCGAGCCACTGCTCGATGCCCTGCTCGATGGCGACAAGGCGCAGTCCCAACTCGGCGTCCGCCGCGGTGCGTACGACTCCGACGCCGCGCATGGTGAGGGGCCGGCCCGCGACACCTTCGACCACGCCGACACCGCACCGTGTGAGCCCGGGGTCAACACCCAGTACCAGCACTGAAACCCTCCCTTTTGCGGCTGAACCGCCGCCGCTCTCGCGGAAGTGACTGATCGCCATCGTGGTTGCTCAATTGGTGGTTACGGTCCGCGGCCGACGATCATCATCTGTCCTCGCCAGGCTATCCGTTGCCACCGACAACGACGGTGGGCCGGCAGGACGTGTCCCGCCGGCCCACCGAAATCACGACAGGTCCTAGGCGTCTACCTTCGCCATGACGTCGTCGCTCACGTCGAAGTTGGCGAAGACGTTCTGCACGTCGTCGCTGTCCTCGAGGGCGTCGATCAGCTTGAAGATCTTCCGGGCGCCTTCTTCGTCGAGCTCGACCTGCATGGCCGGGACGAAGTTCGCCTCGGCGGAGTCGTAGTCGATGTCCGCCTCCTGGAGCGCGGTGCGCACCGCGACCAGGTCGGTGGCCTCGGAGATGACCTCGTAGGAGTCACCGAGGTCGTTGACCTCCTCGGCGCCCGCGTCGAGCACGGCACCCAGGACGTCGTCCTCGCTCAGCTCACCCTTGGGGACGATCACGACGCCCTTGCGATGGAAGAGGTACGAGACGGAGCCCGGGTCTGCCATGTTGCCGCCGTTGCGCGTCATGGCGACGCGGACGTCCGAGGCGGCTCGGTTGCGGTTGTCGGTGAGGCACTCGATGAGCACCGCGACACCGTTCGGGCCGTAACCCTCGTACATGATTGTCTCGTAGTCGGCGCCACCGGCTTCGAGACCGGCGCCGCGCTTGACCGCGGAGTCGATGTTCTTGTTCGGAACCGAGCTCTTCTTGGCCTTCTGGATGGCGTCGAACAGCGTCGGGTTGCCGGACACGTCGGCGCCGCCCGTGCGGGCCGCGACCTCGATGTTCTTGATCATCTTCGCGAAGAGCTTGCCGCGTTTGGCGTCGACCACGGCCTTCTTGTGCTTCGTCGTAGCCCATTTAGAGTGGCCGGACATCTGCCTGTCTCCTTCGCGTAACCCATCCTGTACGAACTCCCCGAGCTTCGGGAGCCTGGGGGATCCCCAGATCCTACAAGGACTCCGGTGCCCGGTCCGCGCGCACCATGTCGACGAACAGGGCGTGCACGCGGTGGTCCCCGGTCAGTTCAGGGTGGAACGACGTGGCGAGCGCAGTGCCCTGCCGTACGGCGACGATGTGGCCCTCGTGCTCCGCGAGCACCTCGGTCTCGGCGCCCACGGACTCGACCCAGGGAGCACGGATGAAGACGCCCTCTACAGGATCGCCCTCGATACCCGTGACGTCGACCGCCGCCTCGAAGGACTCGTTCTGACGTCCGAAGGCGTTGCGGCGCACGATCATGTCGATGCCGCCGACGGTCTCCTGGCCCGAACGCGGGTCGAGGATCTTGTCGGCGAGCATGATCATGCCCGCGCAGGTGCCGTATACCGGCATGCCGTCATGCACGCGCGCGCGAAGGGGCTCCATCAGGCCGAACAGGACGGCCAGTTTGGAGATGGTGGTGGACTCGCCGCCGGGGATGACAAGACCCTCGACCTCGGCGAGTTCCTCGGGACGCCGCACCGGCCTGGCCACGGCGTCAGCCGCGGCCAGGGCGATCAGGTGCTCCCGTACGTCACCCTGGAGAGCCAGGACGCCTATGACAGGAGTGCTCATGGGTGACTACCAGCCACGGTTCGCGTAGCGCTCGGCCTCGGGGAGGGTGTCGCAGTTGATGCCGACCATGGCCTCGCCCAGGTTGCGGGACGCGTCCGCGATGATCTTCGGGTCGTCGTAGAAGGTGGTGGCCTTCACGATGGCGGCGGCGCGCTTGGCCGGGTCGCCGGACTTGAAGATGCCGGAGCCGACGAAGACGCCCTCGGCACCGAGCTGGCGCATCAGCGCGGCGTCGGCGGGGGTCGCGACACCACCGGCGGAGAACAGCACGACCGGCAGCTTGCCGAGCTCCGCGACCTCGCGCACGATCTCGTACGGGGCGCGCAGCTCCTTGGCGGCGGCGTACAGCTCGTTGTTGTCGTAACCGCGCAGCCTGGCGATCTCGTTCTTGATCTGGCGCAGGTGGCGGACCGCCTCGACGACGTTGCCGGTGCCGGCCTCGCCCTTGGAGCGGATCATGGCGGCGCCCTCGGCTATCCGGCGCAGGGCCTCGCCCAGGTTGGTGGCGCCACACACGAAGGGGGTCGTGAACGCCCACTTGTCGGAGTGGTTGACCTCGTCGGCCGGGGTGAGGACCTCGGACTCGTCGATGTAGTCGACGCCGAGGGACTGGAGGACCTGGGCCTCGACGAAGTGGCCGATACGGGACTTGGCCATGACCGGGATCGAGACCGCGTCGATGATCTCCTCGATCATGGTCGGGTCCGACATGCGGGCCACGCCGCCGTCCTTGCGGATGTCGGCCGGGACGCGCTCAAGGGCCATGACGGCGACGGCACCCGCGTCCTCGGCGATCTTCGCCTGCTCGGCGTTGACCACATCCATGATCACACCCCCCTTGAGCTGCTCGGCCATGCCGCGCTTCACGCGCGCGGTGCCGGTCGCAGTGGTTTCAGTGGGCTGTGCGGAGTTGGAGAGTGTGCTGGACACGGGTTGACCTCGCTCGGTGAAAGAGGGTTTCTGCACTACCGAGGAAACGCGAGTGAACCAGGCCACAGCAAGGGCCAATGGGGAGGCGGTGGCTCATTTTTCTTCGCCTCGGGGGCGAGGAACCCACACGCTCAGCTCGTCGGACGGTCCGCCAGGGCCACCGGGGGCTCGTCGTCCATCTCGAAGGCCAGCGGAAACGGCGCATGCCCGGCCAGATGGAACCAGCGGACCGCACGGTGCTCGCGGAGCGCCCGGGCGGCCCGTACGGCGTCGTTGTGGAAGCGCCGCGCCATCGGCACCCGCCGCACCGCCTGGGCCAGTTCCCCGGCGGCCTCCTCGCCACCGGGCGCGGCCCGCACGGCCTCGACCTGCTGCACCTCGCCGAACACGGCCCGCAGCGCCTGGCTCAGATCGCTCTCGGCCACCTCCCGCTGCTCCTCTTCGGCCTGCCGGGCCGCGTGCGCCGCCTCGTACAGCACGATCGACGCGGCCGGGTCGAGGACTCCGGACGTGGCCAGCTCCTGGGCGACCGAGGCCCGGCGCAGCAGCTGCGCGTCGAGGGCGGCGCGGGCCGCGTCGATCCGGGCGTGCAGCCGGTCGAGCCGCCCTGCGGTCCAGCTCAGGTAGAGGCCGATCGCGACAAGGCCGACGAGGGTCCAGATGAGGGTTGGGGTCACGGGCGGAAGGCTACCTGTGCAGGGGCCCAGCTCTTCGAGGGCCCGGACACGGGCAGTTGAAGAAGTGAACTGTCCACCCGCGCGCGGGCGCACGGACCGTCCGCTCCCTGAAAGGGCCGGACCCCCTCAGCCCGTCCCCCTCAGTCCCGAGCCAGCCCGAACCGCGCCCGCAGACCCGTCCGTTCATCGGCGGCCACCGCGGCAGCCCCGTCCGTCACCGTCTCGTACACGGACAGAATGTCCGCCCCGACGGTCGACCAGTCGAACCGTCGTACGTGTGCGCTCCCCCGCTCGCGCAGCTCCGCTCGACGCGCGGGATCACCGAGGAGCCGTACGGCGGAGGCGGCCAGCGCGTCCGCGTCCTCGTTGGCGAACAGCTCGCCGGCCGCGCCCTGGTCCAGCACCTGCGTGAACGCGTCGAGGTCGGAGGCCAGCACCGGCGCCCCCGCCGAAAGGGCCTCCACCAAGATGATCCCGAAGCTCTCGCCGCCGGTGTTGGGCGCCACGTAGACGTCGACGCTGCGCAGGAAGCGTGCCTTGTCCTCGTCGCTGACCATGCCGAGGAACTCGACCCGCGAACGCATCTCCTCCGGAAGGTCCTCGACGGCCTCCTTCTCGTCGCCGCGCCCCGCGACCAGGAGCCGGGTCCGCGGGCGCTCCGCCAGGATTTTCGGCAGGGCCTTCATGAGGACGGGCAGGCCCTTGCGGGGCTCGTCGATCCGGCCGATGAAGCCGATGGTTTCGCCCTGCCACTCGGCCTTGGGCTCGGCGCGGGCGAAGAAGTCGACGTCGACGCCGTTCGGGATGACGACCGCGTCGCCGCCCAGGTGCTCGACCAGGGTGCGGCGCGCGTACTCGCTCACCGCGATCCGCGCGCGGATCTTCTCCAGGGCGGGCTGCAGGATCGGGTACGCGGCGATCATCGCCCGGGAGCGCGGGTTGGAGGTGTGGAAGGTGGCGACGATGGGGCCCTGCGCGGCCCAGCACGCCAGCAGGCCCAGCGACGGCGAGGCCGGTTCGTGGATGTGGATCACGTCGAAGGTGCCGTCGTGCAGCCAGCGCCGTACCCGGGCCGCCGACAGGAAGCCGAAGTTCAGGCGCGCCACCGAGCCGTTGTACGGCACGGGAACCGCTCGGCCCGCCGAGACGACGTACGGCGGCAGGGGGGTCTCGTCGTCCGCGGGGGCGAGGACGGACACCTCGTGTCCGAGGCGGATGAGGTGCTCGGCCAGATCACGGATGTGGAACTGGACGCCGCCCGGCACATCCCAGGAGTACGGGCAGACGATGCCGATCCTCACGGGGTCCCCTTCTGTGGATACTGCTCGGGACCCTGGTCAGGGCCCTTCTGGGGATCCCTCTCAGGATCGAGGTCCTTGAGCCACAAGCGCTGGAGCATGTGCCAGTCCTCCGGATGGTCGGCGATCCCGGTGGCGAAGGCGTCGGCCAGCGCCTGTGTCATGACAGACGTCTTCTCGGCCCGGGTGCCTGCCTCGGGGACCTCGACAGGGGGATGTACACGGCCCCGCATCACGGGCGAGTCGTCGTACCAGAGCGTCACGGGAAGGAGCAGGGCGCCGGTCTGCTGGGCCAGCAGCGCCGGTCCGGCCGGCATCCGGGTCGCCTCGCCGAAGAAGTCGACCTCGACGCCGGACGCGGACAGGTCGCGCTCGGCGACCAGACAGACCAGGCCGCCGTCGCGCAGCCGCCTGGCCAGCGTGCCGAACGCGGTGCCACCGCTGTGCGGCAGGACCTCCATGCCGAGGCCCTCGCGATAGGCGACGAAACGGTCGTACAGCGACTCGGGCCTGAGCCGCTCGGCGACCGTCGTGAAGGGGGTGTCGAGTGCGGTGGTGACCCAGGCGCCCGCGAGATCCCAGTTGCCCATGTGGGGCAGCGCGAGGATGACGCCCTTGTCGGAGGCGATCCCGTCGGTGAGGTAGTGCTCGTCCTTCACCTCGAAGCCCGCCTTCACGCGCTCCTTGCTCCAGGCCGGAAGCCGGAAGGACTCCATCCAGTAGCGCAGATAGGAGCGCATGCCCGCCCTGGAGAGCTCGGCGAGCCGCTCCGGGGTCGCGTCGGGCACCACGCGCGCGTAGTTGCTCTCAAGCCGCCGTACGCCCTTGCCGCGCTTCTTCCAGGCGATGTCGGCGATCGTCCGGCCCAGCCGCACGGCGACCGGCTCGGGGAGCTTCTTGACGGTGCTCCAGCCGAGCGCGTACGCCCCGTCCGTCAGCCGGTCCTGGAGACCGCTCACGACGGGGCCCCGCTGCTCCGGACCTCGGCCGCGGCCGCGGCGTCCGCCTCCGCGGACTCCCTGCGCACCGTCACCACGCGCTGGATCAGCGTGACCAGGCTGCCGACGGCGACGATCCACAGGGCGATGGGCAGCAGTACGTCGATGCCCGGGATCCCGAACTTGTGCATGCCCGCGAGGCCCGCCGCGACCAGTGAGATCACCAGTCGCTCGGCACGCTCGATCAGTCCGTTGACCGCGACCGGCAGCCCGATCGACTCGCCACGGGCCTTGGTGTACGAGACCACCTGGCCGCTGGCCAGGCAGAAGATCGAGACGGCGCACAGGACGTTGTTGTCGCCGCTGCCCGCGTACCAGAGCGCGAACCCGCCGAAGACCGCGCTGTCGGCGACCCGGTCGAGCGTCGAGTCCAGGAAGGCACCCCAGCGGCTGGAGCGGCCGAGCTGGCGCGCCATGTTCCCGTCGACGAGGTCCGAGAACACGAAGAGCGTGATCACGATCGTGCCCCAGAAGAACTCTCCGCGGGGAAAGAAGACCAGCGCGCCCGCCACCACTCCGGCCGTACCCAGGAGGGTGACCGTGTCGGGGCTTACCCCCCGGCGGATGAGAAACGCGGCGAACGGTGTGAGGACACGCGTGAAGAATGCACGCGCGTACTTGTTCAGCATGGCCTTCCCGAGGGTCGGTGTCGCCGCGCGGCCCCTGCTGGCCACCGGCTGGCCCATCGTAGCCACGCGCGCGCTTGTGCGACGGTCGGGCACCCGCGCCACCGTGTCCCGGCGTGATCACGCCGGTCCCGTGGCGCGATCACGTCCGCTGTATGGACGCACCGTGACACGAGTGGAAAGCTCGAAGGCACCGCGGGCGTCACCGGAGCCGCCACCGCACGCGGCTTCGGTATGTCCGCGCCCACAGTGACCTCACCGTGTACGGGAGGCAAGGCCATGGGCGACAAGGCGAACGCACACCCCGGAGCCGCCGGCAGGGCTACGGCGGCCGACCACCCCGCGTCCGTACGGAATGTGGTGCTGGTCGGCCACAGCGGATCGGGCAAGACGACGTTGGTGGAGGCTCTCGCGCTGACCGCGGGAGCGGTGAACCGGGCGGGCCGCGTGGAGGACGGCGGCACCGTCTCCGACTACGACGAGATCGAGCACCGGCAGCAGCGCTCGGTGCAGCTCTCCCTGGTACCCGTCGACTGGGACGGATACAAGATCAACATTCTGGACACCCCCGGATACGCCGATTTCGTCGGGGAACTGAGGGCCGGTCTGCGAGCGGCGGACGCGGCCCTTTTCGTCGTCTCGGCCTCGGACGGGGTGGACGGCTCGACCCGGATGGTGTGGGAGGAGTGCGCGGCCGTCGGTATGCCGAGGGCCATCGTGATCACCCATCTCGAATCCGCCCGGTCGGACTTCGACGAGATGACACGGAGATGCGCGGAGGTCTTCGGCGCGGACGACCCCGACGCCGTACTGCCCCTGTATCTGCCCCTGCACGGCGCACCGGGGCCGGACGGGCACGCACCCGTGACCGGGCTGATCGGGCTGCTGTCCCAGCGCCTCTTCGACTACTCCTCCGGGGAGCGCAAGGAGGCCGAGCCCGGCCCCGATCAGCTGCCGCTCATCGAGGAGGCGCGGGATCGGCTGATCGAGGGGATCATCGCCGAGAGCGAGGACGAGACCCTCATGGACCGCTATCTCGGCGGCGAGGAGATCGACCTCAAGACGCTGGTTCAGGACCTGGAGCGGGCCGTGGCGCGCGGAGTCTTCTTCCCGGTGCTGGCCGCCGCGCCCGCCGCCGACGGCGCCCGCCAGGGCCTCGGCACGGTCGAACTCCTCGAACTCGTCACGGGCGGTTTCCCGACCCCGCTGGAGCGCGAGGCGCCCACGGTCACCACGCCGGACGGCAGGGCGCGCGAGGTCAGTGCCTGCGACCCGAACGGGCCGCTGGTCGCGGAGGTCGTGAAGACGGCATCCGACCCCTACGTGGGCCGTGTCTCGCTCGTACGGGTCTTCTCGGGCACCCTGCGCCCCGACGAGACGGTGCACGTCTCCGGGCACGGGCTGACCGATCGAGGCCATGAGGATCACGACGTCGACGAACGCGTCGGTGCCCTGTCCGCGCCCTTCGGCAAGCAGCAGCGTCCCCTCACGCACTGCATCGCGGGCGATCTGGCGTGCGTGGCGAAGCTGAGCCGGGCCGAGACCGGCGACACCCTCTCGGCCAAGGACAACCCGCTGCTGATGGAGCCCTGGCTGATGCCGGATCCGCTGCTGCCGCTCGCCATCCAGGCACACAGCAAGGCCGACGAGGACAAGCTCTCGCAGGGCCTGGGCCGGCTGGTCGCCGAGGACCCCACCATGCGCCTGGAGCAGAACCAGAACACCCACCAGGTCGTCCTGTGGTGCCTGGGCGAGGCCCACGCGGACGTCGCCCTGGAACGGCTGCGCAACCGCTATGGCGTGCAGGTCGACGTGATCCCGTACAAGGTCTCCCTCCGTGAGACGTTCGCGGACCGGGCCGCCGGACGTGGGCGCCATGTGAAGCAGTCCGGCGGGCACGGCCAGTACGCGATCTGCGAGATCGAGGTCGAGCCGCTGCCGAACGGCTCCGGCATCGAGTTCGTGGACAAGGTCGTCGGCGGCGCGGTGCCACGGCAGTTCATCCCCTCCGTCGAGAAGGGCGTACGCGCCCAGGCCGCCAAGGGAGTGGCCGCCGGCCATCCCCTCAACGACATCCGGATCACCCTGCTCGACGGCAAGGCGCACTCCGTGGACTCCTCCGACGCCGCGTTCCAGACCGCGGGCGCGCTCGCCCTGCGTGAGGCCGCGGCCGACGCCAGGATCCATCTCCTGGAGCCGGTGGCCGAGGTGACCGTCATGGTCGGCGACGACTATGTGGGTGCCGTGATGAGTGACCTGTCGGGGCGGCGCGGCCGGGTCGTCGGGACCGAGCAGGCGGGGGGCGGGCGCACGCTCGTACGGGCCGAGGTGCCGGAGATCGAGATCGGGCGGTACGCCGTCGACCTGCGCTCCCTCTCGCACGGTACGGCGCGCTTCAGCCGCAGTTACGCGCGGCATGAGCCGATGCCGCCTCAGATCGCCGAGAGGATTCGTGAACAGGCTCGGGATGCTTCGTAGTTCGCCTGCGGTGCGAGTGGTCCGGATTCCCCTTCGGGTCGGCGGACGGCTTCGGTCGTCCGCCGACGAATGTCGGCCTCGGCGGATACTCTGAGAACCTGATCAAGACGATGACCTGATCAACAGGTGTGCGAGGCACGGAAGTCGGGAATGGCCGCAGGAGCGGAACAGCGGCATTGGGGGGCGGAAGTGGCGTTCGACGGTTTCGATTTCACTCCTGGGGCGCAGGTGCCGCTCTCGGGCTCCGAGGGACAGTCGGCCGCGACCTATGCCCTCGCCTCGGCGTCGTACCGGGACAGCGGGGTCGAGGAGATCCTCAAGGCCGACAACGAATGGCACAAGTCCACCCTCAATCCGCCGAGGATCAAGCTCTTTTCGCCGAACCTGGGCGAGGCCTTCGCGCGGGCGGTGCAGGACCGCATGCTGGGCGCCGGCCGCAAGCCGCTCATCCAGTCCTTCGGCACCGAGCCGCAGGTCGTGGTGGAGCACTGCCTCGCGGCGAACCGCATCCGCCGCGAGCGCGACAACTGGCTGTCGGCCGTGATGGTGCTGTGCGGTGTGCTCTTCCTGCCCGGACTGCTGATATGGCTGCTGGTCTTCCAGATCCGGTCCACCATCGCCAGGACCGCGGACAAGCGGGCCTCCGCCCTGGCCACCACGCTCCTGGTCGCCGTCGGTGCCCTGGCCGTGCTCTTCCTCGTCAAAATGCCGTTCACCGGCTTCTGGGGCTGGTACGCACGTGCGTCGGTCATCCTCCCGGTCGTCGGCTGGCTCTGGGCCAAGCAGATCTGCGAGCGCACCGCCAAGGACCTGCGCGGGCGCTGGGGCAGTCTCCTGTCCGGCGGTGCCATCGGCGCGAAGATCCCCGAGGCGGTGCCCGGCAGCCCGGGTGAGTCCGCGGCCGAGCGGCTGCGGCAGGAGTTGGCCCGGCTCAGCGCCGAGCAGCAGTCCAACTCCGTCTTCTACGCCGGGCCCAAGGGCATACTCGGCATGGGCACCCGGTGGGGCAGCTGGCAGCTCGCCGAGGAGCTGGTGGCGCGCGACGCGGCCAAGGAGATCCACCCGTTCCGGAGTTGGGACGTCATCCGGTCCATCCACGACCAGCTCCGCATGCTGGAGCGCGGGCCGCTCAACACCGGTGGCTTCACCAAGCCGACGATCAAGCACTGGATCGTGACGCCGATCGGCGAGAACGCCAAGGCGGTGTCGCGGCCGGGCGGTACGGACGTGGACGCGTACACGATCAAGAACCACGCCATACAGGACATCTGCAACAAGCAGCAGTTCGGCAGCGGTGACCGGCACTACCTCGGAGTCCAGTGGACGCTCTGGGACGGCCAGTTGGTCATCACCATGCTGATCACCGTGACCGTGCTGCACCAGACGCTGCGGATCGAGGTCACCGGGCATGCCCTGGGGCCGGTGAACTCCCTGTTCACCAGCAAGCCCGAGGCCCCGACCAAAGAGGTCGCGAAGGCGGTCAAGTTCTGGGAGACCCGCAAGGTGAATCTGCCGCTGGTCACCACCGACGAGGTCGTGCGGCTCGCGGCCCGCGCTCCGCTGACCTGGTATCCGCCGCTGCTCAACTGGCTCGGCGGCACGCTGGTGCTCCCCGAGCCCTTCGGGCTGCGGCACGCCTGGGCCGACCAGCCGTGGCGGCATCGCTTCATGGCCGACGACGCCCTGCGGGCCGCGGCGCCGGTGCTGCGCGTGGTGCACTCCGCCTCGATCAAGGTGCTTGAGGAGAACGGGGTCGACACGGAGCAGTTCGGGAACCGGTCTTCGTTCCTGAGCACTGCGGTGCAGGATCCGATGCCTCGGAAGGCTGATGTGTACGACGCGTAGCGGCTGACGGCTGGTGCGCGGGGGCGCCTGCGGTCTGTGGTGGGTCGGGGCCGTGCCGGACCATCAGTCCTCGGTCGGGCGCGGAATCGGTTGCTTGGTAAGGGGCGGTGTTGACGCGCCAGCCGCTGCGGGCGGACATTCCGGCACGTCCCCTTGCACCGTCGTGCGGGGGCCACAAGTGCCTCCGCCGCCGTACGGGTGCGGGTTCCCGTTGTGGCGTCAGGCAGCCGTCGGCCACGCCTCCGCCAGCATCGTGCGGGTGTCTGCCAGGAGTTGGGGCAGGACCTTGGTGTGGCCCACCACCGGCATGAAGTTCGTGTCGCCGCCCCAGCGGGGGACGATGTGCTGGTGGAGGTGGGCGGCGATGCCTGCGCCTGCGACGTTGCCCTGGTTCATGCCGATGTTGAAGCCGTGTGCGCCTGAGGCCGTACGGAGGGCGGTCATCGCCTGCTTGGTCAGCTCGCCGAGTTCGGCGGTCTCCGGGGCGGTCAGGTCGGTGTAGTCCGCGACGTGGCGGTAGGGCACGACCATGAGGTGGCCGCCGTTGTAGGGGTAGAGATTGAGCACCGCGTAGACCTGCTCGCCGCGCCTGACGATGAGCCCGTCCTCGTCGGACTTGGCGGGGATCGAGCAAAAGGGGCAACCGTCGTCGGCCCCGGGGCCGGTGGGCTTGTTCTCACCCTGGATGTAAGCCATCCGATGGGGCGTCCACAGGCGCTGGAACGCGTCCTGGGTACCCACTCCGATCTGCTGCTCCGGCTCACTCGTCATGAGATGCAGCATATTGCTTCGCCCGTTCGCGGCGTGTCGGCGGGTGCCGAACAAAAGGGTCCACGGCCAAGCTGGGGCGATGGACGACGACAGCCGCAAGGACCGCTGGGAGCGGCTCACCGAGATCCCGCTCGGCCTGACCTCGGTGCTGTACCTCGCCGCGTACGCGGTCCGCGTCCTGGCACACGGTCTGCCCACCGGCCGGCGGGACATCTGCCTTGCCGTTCTGTTCGCCTCCTGGACGGTGTTCGTCGTCGACTACGCCGTGCGCTGCCGGCTGAGCGGACAGGGGCCCCGTTTCGTACGGACGCACTGGCTGGACGCTGTGGTCGTGGTCCTGCCGCTGCTGCGTCCGCTGCGCGTCGTCAAGGTCTACGAGGCCGTACAGCGTCGGCGTGGGGAGCCCCGGCTCGCCCTGTACTCACGGGTGATCGTGTACGCGGGCCTGTCTGTCGCACTGCTCGGGTTCGCCGGCGCCCTCGCCGTCTACCAGCAGGAGCATGCGGCGCCGGGCGCGACGATACGGACCTTCGGTGACGCGGTGTGGTGGACCTGCGCGACGCTCGCGACGGTCGGATACGGGGATGTGGCGCCGGTGACGCCCGCGGGGCGGACGATCGCGGTCGGACTGATGGCGTGTGGCCTCGCGCTTCTCGGCGCGGTGACGGGGTCGTTCTCGTCGTGGCTGCTGCAGGTGTTCTCGCGTGAGGGATACGAAAAGCCCCCGGGGAGCTGAAGGAGCTCCCCGGGGGCCTCGAGGACGGGTGTCAGACCTGCGCCCGCTCCTCCACGACCTTCGCGATCTTGGCGATCGCCTCGTCGAGAGGGATGCCGTTCTCCTGCGAGCCGTCGCGGTAGCGGAAGGAGACGGCGCCGGCCGCCATGTCCTCGTCGCCCGCGATGACCATGAAGGGCACCTTCTGCTTCTGCGCGTTGCGGATCTTCTTCTGCATACGGTCGGAGGACGAGTCGACCTCGACGCGCAGCCCCTTCCGCTTCGCCTCGGCGGCGAACTTCTCCAGGTACTCGACGTGCGCGTCGCCGATCGGGATGCCGATCGCCTGCACGGGCGCCAGCCAGGCCGGGAACGCGCCCGCGTAGTGCTCCAGGAGCACCGCGAAGAAGCGCTCGATCGAGCCGAACAGGGCGCGGTGGATCATCACCGGGCGCTGCTTGGTGCCGTCGGGGCCGGTGTACTCCAGGTCGAAACGCTCCGGCAGGTTGAAGTCGAGCTGCACGGTCGACATCTGCCAGGTGCGGCCGATGGCGTCCTTGGTCTGGACGGAGATCTTCGGGCCGTAGAACGCGGCGCCGCCCGGGTCCGGGACCAGCGGGAGGCCCTGCTTCTCGGCCACCTTCCGCAGCGTCTCGGTGGCCTCCTCCCAGACCTCGTCGGAGCCGACGAACTTCTCGGGGTCCTTGGTCGACAGCTCCAGGTAGAAGTCGGTGAGGCCGTAGTCGCGCAGCAGGTTCAGGACGAAGGTGAGCGTCTTGTCGAGCTCGTCCGCCATCTGCTCCTTGGTGCAGTAGATGTGCGCGTCGTCCTGGGTGAAGCCGCGGGCACGGGTCAGGCCGTGTACGACGCCCGACTTCTCGTAGCGGTAGACCGTGCCGAACTCGAAGAGCCTCAAGGGCAGTTCACGGTACGAGCGGCCGCGCGCGTCGAAGATCAGGTTGTGCATCGGACAGTTCATGGGCTTGAGGTAGTAGTCCACGCCCTCGTCGAGCTGCATGGGCGGGTACATGCCGTCGGCGTACCAGTCCAGGTGGCCCGAGGTCTCGAAGAGCTTCCCCTTGGTGGCGTGCGGGGTGTAGACGAACTCGTAGCCCTCCTCCTCGTGCCGGCGGCGCGAGTAGTCCTCCATGACCCGGCGGATGACACCGCCCTTGGGGTGGAAGACGGCGAGGCCGGAGCCGATCTGCTCGGGGATGGAGAACAGGTCGAGCTCGCTGCCCAGTTTGCGGTGATCGCGCTTCTCGGCCTCGGCGAGGAAGTCGAGGTGCGCCTTCAGCTCGTCCTTGGACGGCCACGCGGTGCCGTAGATGCGCTGGAGCATGGGGTTCTTCTCGCTGCCGCGCCAGTAGGCGGCGGCGTTGCGCATCAGCTTGAACGCCGGGATGTAGCGGGTGGTGGGCAGGTGGGGACCGCGGCAGAGGTCCTTCCAGCACAGCTCGCCGGTCTTGGCGTCGAGGTTGTCGTAGATGGTCAGCTCGCCGCCGCCCACCTCGACGTCCGCCCCGTCGTCCGTGGACGCGGCGCCCTTGATGCCGATGAGCTCCAGCTTGTACGGCTCGGACGCCAGCTCCTCGCGAGCCGCCTCGTCGGTCACCACACGGCGGGAGAAGCGCTGGCCGCGCTTCTGGATCTCCTGCATCTTCTTCTCGATGGCCTTGAGGTCATCGGGGTGGAAGGGCTTCTCGACGTCGAAGTCGTAGTAGAAGCCGTCCTTGACCGGCGGGCCGATGCCCAGCTTGGCCTCGGGGAAGAGCTCCTGCACGGCCTGCGCCATGACGTGCGCGGTGGAGTGGCGCAGGATGTTGAGACCGTCCTCCGAGGAGATCTCGACCGGCTCGATCTCCTCGCCGTCCCGCACGGCGTACGCCAGGTCCTTCAGCTCGCCGCCGACGCGGGCCGCGACGATGGTGCGCTGCCCGTCGAAGAGGTCGGCGGCCGTAGTCCCCGTCGTCACCACTCGCTCTTCCCGCTCGGAATCGCGTTGGATGATCACACGGACGTCTGACACCGGTCTCTCCTGACTGAGGTGGGCGCGTACACGTGCGCGTACGCAGACAGGAATCGTACCGAGCCTCGGGTCCCGTTCGCTAAACGGTTAAGCGCCACCCCGTTTCAGTCCCCGCTGCACGCCTCCTCGAAGAAGGCCGTGATCTCTGCGGTCTCCTGGAGCGACTTCATCAACCGGTCCCGCTCGGCCTCGTCAACCTGTACCGGTACGACCCCCGAGGCGTCCGTGAGCCGGCGGAAGCCGCCCCGGCTCTCCAGCCGCCCGTGCACCCGCACCGGCAGCCCGACCAGATGGGCGTGGCCGGCTATCCGGTACGCCTCCTCGTCGAGCGTCATCCGGATGTACGGGACCTCCGCCCCGGCGATGACCTTCAGCCGTACGCTGCCCTCGCCGCGCTGCCCGGACCTGCGCATCAGGACGACGGCGCCCGTGACGCGCACCGGCACGGAGGGCTCCTCGCGCAGGAAGCGGGCCCCGGCCTCGCGCAGCACGGGCAGGTCGCCGGGCGAGAACTCGACGGACTCGGTGGGAGCGGCGCAGCCTTCGGGGACGCCGGCCGCGGGCGCCCACTCGACGGCGACCCGTGCGCCCTCGGTGCCGCGTACGAGAGCCACCAGGGCTTCCGTGAGCTCGCGGCTGACGCCTGCCTCGACAGCCGCGTCGAAGGCGTCCATGCCGCCGGTGGCCCGCTGGTAGTCGATGGCCTCGCGGGCGGCGTAGAGCGCCTGGTGCAGGCGTACGGCGAAGGGGCGCCCGGTGTCGACGGGCACGAAGGCGGTGAGCTGGCGTCCGTCGGGCTCGGCGCCGACGAGGACGCTCTCCAGGGCGGCGACGGCGGGCCTGCGGTGGCGGGCGCCGTAGTAGCCCGCACGCGCGCGCGTGGCCAGGGCCCCGGCCAGCAGCATCTGACGGGCGGCGGCGCGCAGTTGTTCCTCGACGGTCCAGGGCGTGACGCCCACGGGTCCGCTCGGGACATCGCGGCACCAGCGGATCTCGTCGCTGGGCACGGCGAGCGCGATGAGGACGTCGCGCGCGGAGGGGGAGGCGCTGCGCGAGAGCGCGACGAGTGCCTCGCCGAGCAGGTCGTCACTGTCGGGGAAGGCCCGGCTTTCCGGTACGAGCAGGCTCGTACCGCCGCCGCCGGGCCCTGGTGGGGTCCAGCGGCCGTACCGTCCGGGTGCCCCGCCGCGCCGCTGCCAGCCGTGCCGGTGCAGCAGCGCGCTGAGCACTGCGGGGTCGACCTTGTCGGGCTCGGGTGGTTCGTTCCACTGGGCGTCGACCGGATGCGGCCTCACCGGCCGCAGTACCTCGTCGATCGGGCGGTGCGTCACGGTTTTCCTCCCGTCCCGATCCGCGTCATCATCTCGCAGAGCGCTCTGTCGTCGAAGATGCGCGCGGTCGGTATGCGGACGGTGGTCCTGCGCCGGCCGGTGACGGCGTGGCCGGCGAGGTTGATCCAGTAGCAGCAGTGGCGCAGGTCGAGGCGGTCGTGGCCGGCGCGCAGCCACTCGTCCTGCGATCTGGGCACCAGCATCACGACCAGTATTTTGTGCACCGAGACCGGGGTGCGGGCCAGCTTCTCCAGGTGAGCGTTGTCGAGCGTGAAGGAGAAGGCCGGGCCCGGTGGGTTCGGCGGTATCTGGTACGTGCACTTGAGCTGCACCTTGATGGTGACTTCGTCGTCGACCGTGTGCCCGGGGGCGCTGTGGCTGACGTGCCAGTCGATGCCGTTGTCGGGAAACGGCTGGGACAGCGAGCAGCCTGCGGCCGCCGCGACGGCGTGCAGATAACCCACCTGCAGTGTCTCCATGCAGGCGGTGGTGGCGAGTGAGCCTCTGTGGGGTGCTGTGCGCTGGGGCAGCAGCCCTCCCCACTCGGGCTGCGCGAGTGCCATGAGTCCAACAGCCTTCCAAACCAGGTGTATCCCCGCGACGGGCCGCTGAACTGCGAAGACCCGTATCTCTGTTGTCTCCTCCCGGCGTACGACGCAAACAGCCCGGGTATCACCAAACTGGCAGAAGACGGCGCGTCAGCTGCCTTGGGTGAACGAGGAGTTGTGTTCGTATGACGTGCTGGTACGAGGGCCCCTTGGCCGCGTTCGACACGGAGACCACCGGCGTGGACGTCGAGACCGACCGGATAGTGTCGGCCGCCGTCGTCGTCCAGGATGCTCCGGGCACCCGTCCCCGGGTGACCCGGTGGCTGGTGAACCCGGGAGTGCCGGTGCCCGCGGGGGCGACGGCGGTGCACGGGCTGACGGATGAGCATCTGCAATGCAACGGCCGCTGGCCGTCGCCCGTGGTGGACGAGATAGCGAGGGAGCTGGCCGAACAGGCCGCGGCGGGCCGCCCGCTCGTGGTGATGAACGCTCCCTTCGATCTGACCCTGCTGGACCGGGAGTTGCGCCGTCATCGCGCTTCGTCACTCGACCGCTGGTTCGAGGCGAAGCCGCTGCGCGTGCTCGACCCCCGGGTCCTCGACAAGCATCTGGACCGCTATCGCAAGGGCCGGCGCACGCTCACCGACCTCTGCGCGCACTACGGCGTGGAGTTGGAGGGCGCGCACGACGCGGCGGCCGACGCGCTGGCCTCGATGGATGTCGTACGGGCGGTCGGGCGCCGGTTCCCGGCCCGCCTGGAGCGGCTGTCCCCGGCCGAACTGCACACCCTGCAGGCCGTGTGGCACGCGGCTCAGGCGCGCGGCCTGCAGGCGTGGTTCGCGCGCAGCGGCTCGGAGGAGTCGGTGGATCCGGCGTGGCCGCTGCGCCCGGACCTGCAGGAGGCAGCCTGAAAAGCGGAAGCACACAAGCACACAGAAAAACCGGTCCGTCTGTGACGGACCGGTCTTCTCCGGGTGGGCGATACTGGGTTCGAACCAGTGACCTCTTCGGTGTGAACGAAGCGCTCTCCCACTGAGCTAATCGCCCGGGAACGCACCGAACAATACAGGTCTCGGAGGGTGTCGTTCAAACCGCTTCGTCCAAACCGCTTCCAGGTGCGCCCGGAGCTTCCAGGTATGCCCTGAGTCCGCGCCGCCCCGCGCGCATCATCAGCGCGTGATTGGCGCGGAAGACGGGCCGCCCGGGCACGGCGAGGCGCCGCAGCAAAGGCTTGTTCACCTCGGCCTCCTGGTCGTACTGGGCCCGGGTACCGGCCCCGTCGGCGGTGAGCGTCCAGCGCGCCCAGCCGTTGATGTCGCCGGACATCGAGATCTCCAGGACGCCGCCGTCCGGATCGCGGCACACCTCACGCCCGGTGAACGTCATGTCGTACGGCAGCGTCGATCGGATCCGGATGACACCGCTGTGGTCGTCGATGCGGGTCACCTCGCGCACCTGCGGCCACCAGCGCGGATACTCCTCGGCCCGCTCCAGTGCGACGTACACGTCGGCCGGCGGCGCGGGCAGGTCCCACACGCTGTGGAAACGGTAACGGATCCAGTCCATGTACGGAGTGTGCCCGCCCGGGAGATGAGTACCGACTGAGTATGCGCACTCATGCCGGGCAACGTGACCGGGACCACACTCCTCGGCATGACCCATATCCCGCCCCCGGCCGAGGAGTTGCGGTTCCTCGACACCGAGCTGGGGCAACTCGACGCACGCCGGGCCCAGTTGCTGGCCCGCCGCGCATGGCTGATCCATGCGCTGTATCCGGTGCCCGCACCCCGGCCCGCCGACGTACGCCGGCAGCCCGAGACCACGGCGCCCAGTGTCCAGAACGTGCTCCTGATCCTCGGCGGCATCTTGCTGACCATCGCCGCGATCGCTTTCACCCTGGTCAGCTGGGGCCACCTGGGCATCGCCGGACGGGCTCTGGTGCTGGGCGCGCTGACGCTGGCCGCGCTGGGCGCGCCCGCGCCGCTCCTCAAGCGGGGGCTGCGCTCGACCGCGGAGTCGGTGGCGGGTCTGGGTCTCGCGCTGACGGTCCTTGACTCCTACGCGCTGTACGAGGTGGCGCTCCCGGAGACGGACGGCCTCGGGTACGCGGCCGTGGCGTCGGCGGTACTGGCCGTGGCATGGGCGGCGTACGGGCTGACGCTCGGCGCGCTGGTCTCGGCGCCGGACACCGGTCGACTGCACCTGCCTTTGCCTCTCGCGACGGCGACGGCCCAGCTCCCGCTGCTCCTCTGGGCGGGCGCGGCCGGCGCGGGCGCCCACACCGTGACGGCCGCGCTGCTGCTGACGGCGGCGTTCGACACGGTTCTCGCCCTCCGGTCACCCGTGAAGTCCGTACGCGTCGTCGCGACCGTGGGCGCGTGCGTCATGGGTGGCTGGGGCACCTTTGCCGCCGGCTGGCTGTCCACGGCCTCCGGCACGAGCGCCGCCGCCCGTGCGGCGGCGCTCCTCCTCTTCGCCGCGGCGATCGCCCTGACCGCGGCGTGGCACGCCCCGAAGCCGCGCGTCGGCACCGGCATCGCGCTGACCGGAGGCCTGATCTCGGTCGCCGGTGCCGGTGGCGTCCTGCGCTCGTCGCTGCCCGACACATGGACGGTTCCCGGCTATCTGGTGTGCGGTGTCGCCCTGTTGGCGGTCCTGCACACCCGCCTTCCCGAGCCCTTGCGGCACGGTCTCGCCCGGGCGTCCGGCTGTGTGCAGGCCGTCGCGGTGCTGTGGGCACTGTCCACGGTCGCCATCGCTCTTCTTGGCCCGGTCGACTGGGTCCGCAGCGCGTGGTCCGGATCCCCTGCGACCGCCCGCGACGCGGTGACGACCGAACTGCCCTGGCCCCCGAACGCGGCCACGGCACCTCTCGTACTCGCACTCGTCGCCGCCGTCCTGGCGGTGGCGGCCCGCGGCACGGTCTCCTGGCGTCCGCAGGCCCTGACCGGCGCGCTGACGTTGGTCTGGGCAACGGCGCTCATCATCCCCGCAGCTTTCGAACTCCCCTATGCGGCAGGCCTGTTGGCGCAGCTCCTGGTGACTGCGGCTCTCGTGGCGTACGCACTTCGGTCTCCGCGGCTCCCAACGCTTCCCGCGCCCGTACCTCTCGTCGCCCTCTGTCTCTCCCTCCTCACCTCTCTCAGCCTCGCCCTCCTCGCCCTGGCCTCCAGGCCGGCGACTCTGAGCGTCCTGGCCACGCTCACCGCCCTGTTCGCGGTCGCCGCCCGGCAATCGCGCCTCGGCCCGGTCACCGCACCGGCTTCACTCGGCCACGCCACCGCCCTCGCCTGTGCCGTGGGGGCAGCTCTCGGCTGGCCGTCGCAGCAGACCGCGCTGCTCGTCCTCGTGGTGCCCGTCGCCGCCGTACTGCTCGCGGCCCGCCTCGGCGCCTCCCCGACGACCCTTTCCATGGAAGTCACCGGAGCCACCGCCGCGCTGCTCGCCGTCGGACTCACGGTCACCGATCCGCCGATGCTGGCCCTGGTCCTGGCCCTCTGCGGAGTGATCGCCGCGGGCACGGCCGTACGAGAGGACCGGCGCCCCGTCGGCTACGCGGCAGCCGCCCTGTTCGTGCTGGCCACCTGGGTGCGCCTGGCGTCCTGGGACGTCGGCTCACCGGAGGCGTACACCCTTCCGGTGACCGTCCCGGCACTGCTCGTCGGGGTGATCCGGCGCGGCAAGGACACCCGGGCCTCGTCCTGGACGGCATACGGACCGGGCATCGCCGTCACTCTCGTCCCGAGCCTCTTCGCGGCATGGGGGGACACGCACTGGCTGCGCCCGCTGCTGCTCGGCGGCGCGGCACTCACGGTCACCCTCGTGGGCGCCCGGCACCGCCTCCAGGCACCGCTCGTCCTGGGCGGCACGGTGCTCGCCCTCGACGCCCTGCACGAACTCGCCCCGTACATCGCGCAGGTGGCCGGCGCGCTCCCCCGTTGGGCGCCTCCCGCGCTCGCCGGCCTGCTGCTGCTCGCACTGGGTGCGACGTACGAGCGCCGGATCCGGGACGCGCGGCGAGTACGGGAGGCGCTGGGAAGGATGCGCTGACGGAGGGCCTGTTCTGACGGAGGCACAGAGGGTGGCGAATTGTTCGTCCCAGGTCCGACCCTGTTCGGGCCTGTTGACGGATTCCTCAAATACCTTCTCGTCGACGACAATTGACATGGTGTTGGATCTGACGGGTACTCGGAGATGTTTCCCTTTGGGGCTCGATGTGGAACAGCACAGTTCTCTTGTCGTACTTCGGAAGAAATCCCACGGTGTTTGGAATACGTCCGGAGGATTTCCAGTCCTCGACGCGACATCGATGCGCTCGCCGCATGAATCGATTTGGGTAAGCGCTTGCCGCACACGGTGCGGAGAGCTCCGGGTGAGCGCCGGGACAGGACTCACCCAGGCAGAAACGACGAAGGCGGCCCGGTCCACGTCGTACGTGGGGATGGGCCGCCTGACGCGGTGGTGGGCGATACTGGGATCGAACCAGTGACCTCTTCGGTGTGAACGAAGCGCTCTCCCGCTGAGCTAATCGCCCGGGCGCACGGAGAACATTACCCCATGTCAGAGGGTGGCTTCGACCGGCCGAGGAACCGTCGGAGGCCCCTAGTGCGGAGCGTCACTCCTTGATGTTCCAGGGCATCTCGAAGCCGAACTTCCAGACGTAGACGGCGACGAAGGCCACGATGATCACGAGCCCGATCGTCGTGAGGATGATGTTGCGGCGCCGCACCTTGGGATCGAGCGCACGCTGCGTCGCCTCGGTCACTTTGCGTTTCGTCCAGCGGAGCACCAGCTGCGCCCAGACGAACTCGGTCGCCCAGATCGCCATGCCGCCGAAGATCACCAGCCAGCCGGGGCCCGGCAGCGGAAGCATGATCACGCCCGCGCCGACCACCGCGAGCCCCACGACGAAAACGCCCACCTGCCAGCTCAGGTGCAACGTGCGACGCGCCTTGATGAAATGCGGCGCCCGTGAACCGAGCGGTCGCTCGACCTTCGTCCCGTCCTCAACCGTGGCGATCTCGCCCGGCTCGTCACTCCCCGTATTCATACGACCAAACCCTACCCGAGAGAAACCAGTCACCGGAATGGTCCTATCCGGCGAACGAGCTCTCGGCCGGATGAGTTACGTAAAGGCACGCAAAACACTCAGAGGGGTTTACAACGGCACCGTAGGTGGCATGTCGATTTCGCCGACGTGCGAATCCCCGAGCGCACACTGAGCGAAAGGCCCTGGCGCTTATGAACACCACGGTCAGCTGCGAGCTGCACCTGCGCCTCGTTGTGTCGAGCGAGTCCTCACTGCCTGTTCCCGCAGGACTGCGGTATGACACGGCCGATCCCTACGCCGTGCACGCCACCTTCCACACCGGAGCCGAGGAAACCGTCGAGTGGGTGTTCGCCCGCGACCTCCTGGCCGAGGGCCTGCACAGGCCCACCGGTACCGGCGACGTCCGAGTCTGGCCGTCCCGGAGCCACGGCCAGGGCGTCGTGTGCATCGCCCTGAGCTCCCCAGAGGGCGAAGCCCTGCTCGAGGCCCCTGCGCGGGCCCTGGAGTCGTTCCTGAAGCGAACGGACGCCGCCGTGCCCCCCGGCACGGAACACCGGCACTTCGATCTCGACACGGAGCTCTCACACATCCTGGCCGAGAGCTGACGAGATACCTCAGAGCCGCCCGGCGCCGTCCACTCGGGGAGACGGCTCGGGCCTGGACAACCGAATAGGGAACACACCGGCGCCGTCGCCGCGGATCTCCGCGGGGGCGGCGCCGGTGCGTGTGCCCGGCAAACCCCGGGGACCGCACGCCGGCCCACCCCGGTGACCCCGGCCGGAACAGGCACCACTCCCCCGCGCCGCGAAGCCACTACCATCGGCCAGCATCGGGCGGGCGCCAGCCCGACCCCCAGGCCAGGGAGCGAATCGTGCTGATCACCCACGACACCCGGTGCGCCCTCGACGCCGTGGTGGATCTGGTGAACACCGCGCCGGAGGACCACACGACGGACGACGGCCTCGCGAATGTCGCCGCTCTCGCCGATTTCGTACGAAAGCACGAGATCAGCGATGTCGGCGTGCTGTCGGAGTACGACCTCGCCGCCGTGCACAGGGTTCGCGACCGGTTCTCCGGCATCTTCGCCGCCGCCGATCCGCGGTTCGCCGCCGGTCTCATCAACGAGCTGATCGCCGCCGCGGGCACCACGCCCCGGCTCACCGACCACGACGGCTACGACTGGCACGTGCACTACTTCGCGCCGGGCGCCTCGATCGCCGACCACCTCGCGGCCGACTGCGGGATGGCGCTGGCCTTCTTCGTGGTGGCGGGGGAGCAGGAGAGGCTCCGCCGCTGCGAGGCCCCCGACTGCCGGCGCGCCTTCGTCGACCTGTCCCGCAACCGCTCCCGTCGCTACTGCGACAGCCGCACCTGCGGAAACCGCCTCCACGTGGCCGCATATCGCGCACGCCGCAAGGAAGCAGCGGGCTGACGGGCGCATCCCTTCGGGCCGGCACCAGGAGAGGGGGCCGTCCCTTCAGGCCCGGCACAAGGGAGTGGGCCCATCCCCGCAGGCTCACGCCGGGGGTACGGCGGGTTGACGGAGCCCTCGGCGGGTGGCGCCAGGGGCTCCGTGTACGGCTCAGAGCAGCAGCAGGTCGTGCAGCGAAGCCATGAGCAGGAGACAGCCGATCACCGCTAGGAAGATCATCAGCGGTGGCTGGGAGAGCGCGAAGAGACAACCACGCCGCTCCTCGGGCGGGGCGGCGGTGTCGCTCTGTGTTGTGTCCAGCATCTCGCGGGCGATGATGACGCAGCAAACTCCCGCTGTCGATCAACACGCCCGGAAAATACGGGAGTTCGCCGGATCACGTGATGACGACGCTCGAACGTGACCGGTTACGCGCGCTCCGCGCGCCTCTGTGTCGTTTCAGTCGGTCATGGCCCGGTCATATGCCGTGCTTCTTCAGGATGGCCTCGATGTCGCTGAAGTCATCCCCCGAGCCGGTGGCGCGAGGTGTCGTCGCCGACTGGGCAGCGGGGCGGGCGGCCGGGCCCAGCGAGGGCGCCGAGGCCGCGGGGGCCACCGCCTCACGCTGGGCGGCGCGTGCCGCCTTGCGTTCCTTTCGGGTGCCGCCGCCGCGTCGCTCCACGGCGCGTGTGGTCATGAACAACAGCCAGGCGCCGCCGAGCACGACGAAGCCCGCCCATGCGGTCGGACTGAACGCCGTGTCGGCCAGCCAGCCGACGACGCCGGTCATCACCAGGCCGACCGGCACGAGTGAGTAGGCGGCGATGCGCGCGGCCGCGAGGAAGCGCTTGCGGTAGGCGGTCACCGCGGCGATGCCCAGGCCTGCCGCGGAGACGGCGGAACAGACGGTTTCGGCGATCATCCGGTCCTCCAGGCAGGGGCTCGGTCGGGCGAAGTCGGTTCGTCCCCATCCATCCTGCACCGCCCGACACCCGATATGCCATGCCCTGGGCGGACCTCAGGGAGATCTCGGGGTCGGCGTCCTCCCCAGGTCCCGGTCACAGCGCGCAGGCAGAGGCCCTCGTCGGTCCCGATTGGGGCACTCGCGCCGGGGCTGGAAGACTGACACCCATGAACGACTCCTCATCCGCACGTCCGGCCGCCGTCCTGGACGTCTGGTGCGAACTGCAGTGCCCCGAATGCCACAGCGCCCTCGACGACCTGCGGGCACTGCGCGCCCGCTACGGCGACCGCCTGGAGCTGCGGCTGCGGCATTTCCCGCTGGAGAAGCACAAGCACGCGTTCGCCGCGGCGCAGGCCGCCGAGGAGGCCACGGAGCAGGGGCAGGCGTGGCCGTACATCGAGGCGGTGCTCGGCCGCGTCGAGGAACTGAACCGTCAGGGCGAACCCTTCCTGGTCGAGGTCGCCCGTGAACTGGGCCTGGACGCCGAAGAGTTCGACACCGCCCTGATCGACGGCCGGCACATCCTGATCGTCGACGCCGACCAGGCCGAGGGCAAGGCCATCGGCGTGACCGGCACCCCGACGTACGTCATCGGCGGCGAACTCCTCGATGGCGGCAAGAGCCAGCAAGGCCTGCGCGAACGCATCGAGGAGATCACCGACCGTCTGCTGACCTAGGTCGGCTAGGCCTGTCGTCACATTCCCGTCGTCGCCCGGAGGGCGGCCTCGCGCCCGCTGCGGCAGCAGCCTGTGTCGCAGTAGGTGCGTGCTCTCGGTGTGCCGGGCCTGGACCCTCGTACGGGACGTACTTGGGTCTGCGCCCGGTGCGGCGAGAGGGCGTGCATGGCGTCGCGAGGCAGACGGGAATGTGACGACAGGGCCTAGCAGGAGGCGTCACTCGGACACTCGGCCCCCTGTCGCCTCGTACTACAGAAGGCTCTTGTAGAGGTGGTACACCGTCGTCTCGTAGCCGAGCGACTCGTAGAGCCGCTCGGCCGGGGTGTTGCCCGCGAAGACGTTGAGGGCGATACGGCTCCTCCCGGCGGCCACAGCCTGGGCCTCGGCCAACAGCATGAGCGTACGGCCGTACCCCTTGCCACGGTGCGCCGCGCGGACCTCGACGTTGTAGACGAAGGCGCTTCCGTCGCGCTCGCCCAGCCACAGGTCGCCGACCAGCTTGTCCTCGTGTTCCAGGACGCTGAGCAGCATGTTCTCGGTGGCGAGTCCCTGGGGCAGCAACTGATCGTGACTCTCGTTCGACTTGGCGTACGCCTCCGCCTCCGGCACACCGCGGCTGATCCAGTCCTGCGCGTAGCCCTCCCTGCCCTCCAGGTCCCAGGGCTCGTACTCGGCCTGTGTCATGGGGCGGCCACGGCTGCCGGCGGGCAGTTCCGGCGGGAGCTCCTCGCCGAGCGCCTTCTCCATCCAGCGGTTGCGGGTGACGTACCCGAGCGCCTTGGTGAGCCGGAGCCCGGCCTCGGCGCCGGAGGGAACAGAGGTCTCGATCCGCTCGCAGCCCCAGCCGCGCGCCACCTCCTCCGCGGCGAGCGCTGCC
Source organism: Streptomyces sp. NPDC058470 (assembly GCF_042721055.1). Lineage (NCBI taxonomy): Bacteria > Bacillati > Actinomycetota > Actinomycetes > Kitasatosporales > Streptomycetaceae > Streptomyces > Streptomyces sp. NPDC058470. The sequence goes on along the minus strand of NZ_JBHXMF010000057.1, from coordinate 3,087 downwards.
ACCGTGCCCCGGCCGCGTCCACGGTCCGGCGCCTCGATGCGGAGCTCGCGGATCTGGGCGACGGCCGGCCCGAAGACGGGATGGGTCGCGAGGTGTATGGCGCCCACCGGACGACTGTTGACACACACTTGGTAGCGACGCGAACGCGTCCCGTCGGCGGCGTGCTGGAGCGGCTCGGTCGGCCGCAGGGTGGTGGTCATCAGTGGTGTTGTACCCGCCCTGCGGCCTGCCGTCATCCCGGTTTCCGCGACATGGGTGTCCTACAGGTGGCCTACGGGTCGAGATCGTTTCCGGCCCGCTCGTCGAAGATCCGCATCGCCTTGGCCGTCACCGGGCCCGGCGCGCCCGGGAGTTCGCGGGTGTCGACCCGGTGCACGGCCTGCACATCCCGGAGCGTGGAGGTCAGGAAGACCTCCTCGGCGGACTCCAGGACATCGAGCGGCAGATCGGTCTCCTTGGCGCCCGTCCACTCGACGGCGAGCGCGCGCGTGATGCCGGCGAGGCAGCCGGAAGCGAGGGGCGGCGTGTGGATCTCGCCGTCGAGGACGACGAAGACGTTCGACCCCGTGCCCTCGCACAGCCGGCCCACCGTGTTGGCGAACAGCGCCTCGGACGCACCCTGTTCGCGCGCGCGGGCCAGAGCGACGACGTTCTCGGCGTACGAGGTGGTCTTGAGGCCGGTCAGGGCGCCGCGCTCGTTGCGGGTCCAGGGGACGGTGATCACGGCTGTGGAGTCGGGGCGCCGGCCGGACTCGCCGAGGGCGACGACCAGGGTCGGGCCGTGCTCACCGCGGTCGGAGCCGAGCGGTCCGTGGCCGCCGGTGTACGTGATCCGCAGTCGGCCGAGCGGCATCGGGTTGGCGTCCAGCACGGCGGCGCAGGCGTGGCGCACCTCGTCGAGGTCGGGTTCGGGCAGCCCGAGGCCGCGTGCCGAGCGGGCCAGCCGGTCGAGGTGGCGGGTCAGCGCGAACGGCCGCCCGTCGACCGCCTTCACGGTCTCGAAGATGCCGTCGCCCACGGTCAGTCCGTGGTCGAAAACGGAGACGCGGGCGGCCTCGATGTCCTGCAGCCCGCCGTCGAGCCAGAGCTTCACTGAATTCCACCTCGCTGAAAAGTGCCGGGTCCGTCGTGCGACGTGCTGGACCGGCCGGGGGTCCGGCGCGCGGCGGAGCCGCTGTCCGGTGCCGCGTCCCCCGGATGGACACAGCACGTCAGGGTCCCCCACCTGCCTCGTACGCCCCCGACGCTACCGCGAGGAGCCTGGCGGCCTTCAGCTCGGTCTCCCTCCACTCCCCCGCCGGGTCGGAGCCCCAGGTGATGCCGGCGCCCGTGCCGAACCGCAGCACCCCTTCCCCCCGGTCGATCCAGAAGGTGCGGATGCCGACCGCGAGCTCCGCGGTGCCCCGCTCGGCGTCGACCCAGCCGATGCCTCCGCAGTAGGGGCCGCGCGGCGCGGTCTCCAGGGCCTCGATGATCCGCAGGGCGCTGGACTTGGGGGCACCGGTCACGGACCCCGGCGGGAAGGCGGCGGAGAGGAGCTCCGGCCAGCCCGCGTCCTCGCGCAGTTCGCCCTGGACGGTGGAGACGAGGTGGACCAGACCCGGGTGTTTCTCGACGACGCACAGGTCGGGGACGGTCACGCTGCCGGTGGCGCAGACCTTGCCGATGTCGTTGCGGACCAGGTCCACGATCATCACGTTCTCGGCGAAGTCCTTCTCCAGGAGGTCCGCCTCAGTGCGTCCGGTGCCCTTGATCGGGCCCGATTCGATGATTCGGCCCTCGCGGCGCAGGAAGAGTTCGGGGGACGCGGTGGCTGTTTCGACGCCGTGGCGGGGCAGCCGAATCGTTCCGGCGTACGGGGCCGGGTTGCCACGTGCGAGCAGGGCGGTGAGCGCGTCCACGTCGGCGTCGGGCGCGACGGGCGCGGACAGGACGCGGCAGAGGTTCGCCTGATAGACCTCGCCGGCTGCTATGTACGCGCGGATGCGGCGTACGCCCTCGATGTACGCGGCGCGGTCGAGGGACGACTTCCAGTCACCGGCCGTGGGACCCCGCCACTGCCCGGGCACCGGTGCCGGCACCGGCTCGTCCCGTATGTCCCGGAAACGGGCGCAGACAAGTCGTCCCTCGAAGTCGGCGGACACGGCCCAGAAGCCGGTGGAGTCCAGAGCCGATGCGTCGCTGGTCACATCGACAAGGCCGGTTGCGACGCGGCCGCCGAAGCGAGCGAGGGGAGGGAGGTCGAGCACACAGTCGAGTCTAGGGTGGGTGACCTGCGGGTGCCCCGGCCGTGTCCGTGGAGTGGACGTACCGCAGCACGCTGCACAAACGCGTTTTTGTGCTGGCCCCGGAATCCGCTAGAGTTCAACACGTCGCCGCGACGCGCAAGCCGAACGGAAACGACAAGCGGACGTAGCTCAGTTGGTAGAGCGCAACCTTGCCAAGGTTGAGGTCGCCAGTTCGAACCTGGTCGTCCGCTCGCAGGACGTGGGGGCTCTTCCTGATTCCCCACACTCCTGGTGGAGTGGCCGAGAGGCGAGGCAACGGCCTGCAAAGCCGTCTACACGGGTTCAAATCCCGTCTCCACCTCCAAGGACGATTAGCTCAGCGGGAGAGCGCTTCCCTGACACGGAAGAGGTCACTGGTTCAATCCCAGTATCGTCCACTGGTCCGCAAGGACTCGGTCCGCAAGGATCCCCGCGCGATTAGCTCAGCGGGAGAGCGCTTCCCTGACACGGAAGAGGTCACTGGTTCAATCCCAGTATCGTCCACTGGTCCGCAAGGACTCGGTCCGCAAGGATCCCCGCGCGATTAGCTCAGCGGGAGAGCGCTTCCCTGACACGGAAGAGGTCACTGGTTCAATCCCAGTATCGCGCACGCAGTGCCAGCAGTGCGCGTGGCTCAGGCCCCGTGACCCGCGCGATTAGCTCAGCGGGAGAGCGCTTCCCTGACACGGAAGAGGTCACTGGTTCAATCCCAGTATCGCGCACGCAGTGCCAGCAGTGCGCGTGGCTCAGGCCCCGTGACCCGCGCGATTAGCTCAGCGGGAGAGCGCTTCCCTGACACGGAAGAGGTCACTGGTTCAAT
>NZ_JBHXMF010000056.1:0-60668 GCF_042721055.1 Streptomyces sp. NPDC058470 | reverse complement strand
CGCCCCAATGGGTGGGTGGGAGATCGGGACGGCAACGCCTCAGACTCGAACGCCGGGACAGGCTAAAAATCTCCCGCCCGGCCGGGCTGAAAGTGCCGCCCCAATGGGTGGGTGGGAGATCGGGACGGCAACGCCTCAGACTCGAACGCCGAGCGGGCCGAAAGGTCCTCCCGGCCGAAGCTGAGAGTGCCCACCCCGGGAGTGGGTGCGGGATCGGGACGGCAAGGCCTCGGCCTCGAACGCAGGGTGGGCCGGAGACACCGGCCAGGTCAGCGTGGTTCTTCTCCCTGGGCGACCTCCACCTCGTGGTGGAAGGCCAGGACACCGCCGACCGAGGCTCCGGCGGAGACGGCGGCGCAGACGACCAGCAGTACGGCGATCCAATAGGCGGCGCGGGGGCGGCGTACAGGGGATACGAGGAGGGCGGCGACTCGCTGAGGGACGGGGCCCGTGGTCGCCGCCGGGGCGAAGCCGGGGCGGGGGGACTCGGCGGCACGTGTGGCGGCGAGGGCGGCGCGGGCGATGGCGCGCGCGGTCAGGCGGCGGTCCCCGACCGCGGCGGCCGCGGCCTCGTCGGCGACGCGTTCCGCGGCGAGCGCGACGGTCGCGCGGACCGGGCGCAGTCCCGGGTGGCAGTGGGCGGCGAGTTCGGCGGCGAGGAGGAAGCGGTGGTGACCGCCCGCGTTGTGGGCCCGTTCGTGGGCGAAGAGCGCCTCGCGTTCGTCGGCGCCGAGGCTGCGGAGCATCCCGGTGGTGACGACGATCCGGTTCGGGCGGCCCGGCAGCGCGTACGCGTCCGGGTGCGGGGAGTCGATGACGCACAGGTCGCCCGCGGTGGGGCGGCGGCCGGCCAGGGTGCGGGCGCTGCGGAAGGCACGCAGCTGGCGCAGCGCGGAGCGTACGAGGGTCCAGGCGCCGAGCGTGAGGACGCCGGTGGCGGCAGCGGCCGCCGGCAGGACGAAGAGGTCCGACGCGGTACGCAGCGGGTGGATCAGCTCACCCAGGCCCGCGAAGAGCGGCAGCTTGAGCAAGCCGGTCAGGACCAGCGCGCCGAGCGCCGCCACGGAGGCACCGGCGAGGACGAGGACCGCGAGGGTCAGCGCCCACAGCGCGACGGGGGGTGCCAGCCGGTCGAGACAGCGGCGGGCCAGCGGCGGCACCGCGAAGGGCACCAGCAGCGGGACGAGCAGCAGCAGAACGGTCACCGGTCACCTGATTCCGGGCGGTCCCCTTGCCCGAGGCCGACACCTGACACCGGCAGCCCCTCACCTTGCCCATGGCCGGACCCCGGCTCCGGCAGTCCCCCACCCCGCCCAAGGCCGGCACCTGGCTCCGGCAGTCCCTCACCCGTTTCCAGGCCGGCACCTGACACCAGCAGCCCCTCACCCGTTTCCAGCAGGTCGCGCAACAGGCGCTCGTCGTCGGGGCTGAGCTGGGCCACGAAGCGGGCCAGCGCCGTCTCTCGGTTCTCGTCGCGGTCGAGCTCGGTGTGCATCCGCCGGGCGGTGAGCCCGTGGGGGTCCTGGACGGGGAAGTACGCGTAGCCGCGGCCCTGGCGCTCGCGGCCGACGACGCCCTTCTCGTGCAGCCGGGACAGGATCGTCGTCACCGTGGTACGGGCGAGGCCGGAGGCCAGCTCCAGTTGTACGCGGCCCGGTGTGAGGGGTGCGTCGGCGGCCCAGAGGGCGGCCATGACGGTAGCCTCCAGCTCGCCCGCCGGACGGCGCTCGTCCTTGTCGCTGGTCATGGAACGATCCTCACCCCGCTATCGTCTACAGTTCAGTAGACCGTCTACAGCATTGTAGTCAATCGGGTGCGTCTCGGCCGTACCCGCTCGTCCAGTATGAGAGGGCACGCGACGATGGCGGCAACTTTGTTCGCAGCTTCACAGTTCGCGGGGTCACAGCTCGCAGGCTCACAGCTCGCGGTGAACGTTCTCAGCGCGCAGTCCCTGCTCGCCACCTTCGGTGTGCTGGGCGTCGGCGTGGTGATGTTCGCCGAGACGGGGCTGCTGATCGGCTTCTTCCTGCCCGGCGACTCCCTGCTGTTCACAGCGGGCCTGCTGTGCACCGGTTCGGGGCAGGGCGGCCTGAAGCTCTCACTCGCGCCGCTGCTGGCCGCCGCCGCGATCGGTGCGCTGGCCGGTTCGCAGACCGGCTTCCTGCTCGGGCGCAAGGCGGGCGGAGCACTGCTCGCCCGCAGCCGCTCGCCCCGGCTGCACGCGGGGGCACAGCGCGCCGAGGAGCTCCTTGAGCGCTACGGATACGCGAAGGCGATCGTGCTGGCCCGTTTCGTGCCGGTGGTGCGCACGGTACTGAACCCGGTGGCGGGCGCGTTGAACGTGCCGGCCCGGACCTTCACCCTGTGGCAGGTCGTCGGCGGCCTGCTCTGGACCCTCGGCCTCACGCTCGGCGGATACGCGCTGGGCTCGTCGATCCCGAACGTCGACCGCTATCTGCTCCCGATCATCGCGGTGATCATCGTCGTGTCCCTGCTGCCGCTCGGAGCCGAGCTGTACCGCTCCCGCCGGGCCGCCACCGCGGAGAAGGGCGCCCAGGGATGATCCTCGCGTTCGACGGCTCCTCGATCGACGGCTCCGCCTACAGATACGTGGTGGACCTGGCCCAGGACTCCCCCGGGTGGCTGGACAGCCTGGTGTCCGCGTGGTCGACGTACGGGCTCGGGCTGTTCGCGGTCCTCATGGTGCTGGGCTGGTGGCGGGCGCGGCGGGTGAGCGCGCGGGCCTCGCTGAGCGCGCTCGCGGTGCCGGTGATCGTCGTCGTGGCATACGGGGTGAACTCCCTGTTCAAGATGGCGGTTCGCGAGGACCGGCCATGTCAGAGCCTGCATGTCCCGACACTGGAGGCGTGTCCGGCACCGGGTGACTGGTCGTTTCCCAGCAATCACGCGGTCATCGCCGCGGCGGCGGCCGTCGCGCTGCTCCAGGTGTCCCGTCGCCTCGGCACCGTCGCGGTTCTGGCCGCCTGCGCGATGGCCGCCTCCCGCGTCTGGGTCGGCCTGCACTATCCGCACGACGTCGTCGCCGGTGTCCTGGTCGGCACGCTGGTCGCGACGCTGCTGACGGTGGCGCTGCGAAGGATCCCGGACTCGTTCGCGGGGCGGCTGACGGCCACGCCGCTCGGGGCGCTCCTTGTCGCGCCGCACCTCGTAGAGGTCACTTCGTACGAGAGCGGGTGACGGGGACCATGCGGCACCGGATTCTGCTCGTCGAGGACGATCACGCCCTGCGTGACGTCCTGCGGCGCGGGCTGCGCGACGAGGGCTTCGACACCGTGCCCGCGCAGGACGGCGCGACCGCGCTGCGGCTGGCCGGGGACGACATCGACGCGGCCGTACTCGACGTGGGCCTGCCGGACGCGGACGGGCGGGACGTGTGCCAGGCGATCAGGGCCAATGGATTCCTTTCCCCCGTCATCTTCCTGACGGCCCATCACCACCTCACGGACCGACTGGCCGGCTTCTCGGCCGGGGGTGACGACTATCTGCCCAAGCCGTTCCATCTGACGGAACTGGCCGCCCGCCTGCGGTCGGCACTCAAACGCGCGGGGCCCCGCCCAGCGGCAACGGCCGGAGACCTGGTCCTGGATCCGGTCGGACACACCCTCACCGTCCGCGGCTCCCAAGTCGCCCTGACTCCAACGGAGTTCAGGCTGTTGGCGGCACTCATGGCGGCGTCGGGGGGCGTCGTGCGCAGGCGCGAGCTGCTCAGGGCGGGCTGGCCCGAGGGAGCCCAGGTCAGCGAGAACACGCTCGACCAGTATCTGACCCGGCTGCGGCGCAAGCTCCGTGACGGCGACAGCGAGGTGACCGTCACCACGGCGCGCGGCATCGGCCACCGGCTGTCATGAGGACGTTCGCCTCGCGGCTGCCACCGCCTCACATGAAGAGGATCGCGTCGCGTCTCAGGAAGAGGATCGCGTCACGCCTGCCACCACCTCTCAGGAAGTCGCCCACCTCCCGCCTGCCACCGCCTGCCGTCAAGGCGTCGGCCTCCCGCAGGCCACCATCCGCCGTCAAGGCGTTCGCCTCCCGCTGCTGCCCGCGCACCCTGCGCGGCCGGCTCTCCCTGGTCGCGCTCACTACCGCCACCCTCCTGATGGTGATCCTCACCGTCGCGTTCAACGCCGTCGTACGGCAGCACCTCCAGCACCAGGCGGACGACGTGCTGCGCACGCGGGCCGCCGCCGTAGCCGCGACGGTCGACACCCGGGGCTCCCAGGTGCGCATCCTGGAGACACCCGGCGAGGAACTCCTCGACACGAACGTATGGATCTACGCGGCCGACCGGCTTCTGGAAAAGCCTCCTTCCACCAGCGCCACCGGCACGCTGACGCGGGCGGCCACACGACTCGCCGCGCCCGGGGGCCCGCAGTGCGTCACCGCCGGCAGCGAGGGCACGGTCCGGATGTGCTCGCGGGCGGTGCCCGGCGACAAGGGCGCCGCGACGGTCGTCACGGCGCTGGACCTCTCCCCCTACCGCAGTTCGGCCGACACCCTGCTCCTGGCGTCGCTCGCACTCGACGCCGCCATGCTGGCGTGCACCTACGCGCTGACGCGGCTGGCGGTGGGACGCGCGCTGCGTCCCGTGCGTACCATGACCGACGACGCCACCCGGTGGAGTGCCGTCGCCTCCGAGGAACGCTTCGGGAGCATCGCCCGTCCCACCGAACTGGCCCAGCTGGGCGGGTCGTTGGACGCCCTCCTGAACCGTATCCGCGCGCTGTTGCGGCATGAGCGGCAGCTCACCCGGGAGTTGTCGCACGAGCTGCGCAACCCGCTCGCCCAGATCATCGCCGAGCTGGACTGGTGGCAGGCACTCCCCCGCTCCGCCGCCGACACCACGGCCACCCACGCGGCCATCGCCGACGCCGCCCGGTCCATGCGCACGATCTGCGACACCCTCCTCGACGAGGCCCGCGACAGCGCGTCAACCGCACCCGGCACGGCGGTCGTCCTGCCTGTACTGCACCGCCTCACGCACCGCCTCGGTCCCGCACAAGACGTCATCGTCGTCGTCACCGTCCCGGACGCCGGACTGTCGGCCGGGGTGCCGGACGCCCTCCTGGAACGGATCACCAGCCCCCTGCTCGACAACGCCCTGCGGTACGCGCACACCCGGGTCGAGATCCGGGCCGCCGCGCACACCCACGGCATACGTGTCGAGGTCAGCGACGCCGGCCCCGGCGTACCGCCGTCGTTCGCGGCGCGGCTCTTCCAGCCCGGCCGCCGGGCCGATCCCGGCGACGGACACGGCGGAGCGGGCCTCGGCCTGCCGCTCGCGCGACGCCTGGCCCGCTCCGCCGGCGGCGAGGTGCGCCACGACGAACGGCACACCCCTGGCGCGAAGTTCGTGGTCAGCCTCCCTGCGGGGTGAGCCGGTCGGGCCCGGCGACGTCCTTCCGGGTCACCGACAGGAACACCACCAGGCCGAGGATGACGGCCAGGAAGAGCACGCTCGTGATCACGGTGCCCAGGCCCAGGCCGCCGTCCGCGGTCGGCTGCGACAGATAGTCGCCCATCGAGGCTCCGAGCGGCCGGGTGAGGACGTAGGCGATCCAGAAGCTCCACACCGCGTTCAGGCCGAATGCGAAGTGGACGAGCGCGACCGCGGCGATCGCGAGGCCGAACAGGAGGGCGGACACCCAGTAGCCGAGGGCCATCCGCTCGGCGACCAGGTCACCGGCGGCGGTGCCCAGCGCGAAGGTGAACAGCACCGCCAGCCAGTAGAACGACTCGCGGCGCGGGGTGTCGATGCTGTGGATCGACAGGGTCCGCTCGCTGCGGTACCAGGCGACGAAGACGACGGCGAGGGCCACGGCAAAGACGGTCGTACTGGTCGTCAGCGGCACCCCCAGGTTGTCGGTGAGGTTGTCGCTGATCAGCGTGCCGACGACGCTGATCAGGGCCACGGCCGACCAGTAGACGCCGGGCCGGTAGGCCTTGGTGCGGAACTGGACGACGAGAACCACCGCGAGCAGCGCACTCATCAGCAGCGATACGCCTGTCAGACCGAGGCCCAGTTTCTCGTTCAGGAGGTCCGCCGCGGTCTCGCCGACCGTGGTGCACAGCACCTTGATGATCCAGAAGTACGCGGTGACTTCGGGAACCTTGTTCCAGCGGAGGCGGTGTCGGGCGGTGCCGGTACCGGCACCGCCGTGGACCGCGGACGTCTCGGAAGCCGATGTCTCAGAGGTCTCGGATGTCATGAGGCCCGACCGTGCCAGCCGGATCCTGAACGCATCCTGACTACCGTGCGGCCTCACCCGAAACAGCCCCCGCGTCCTGGCGGACCGGGACGAGCAGCGTGAACGTCGTAGGGTCGCCGCTCGCCAGGAACAGCCTGCCGCCCAGGGAAACGGCCAGGTCACGGGCGAGGGCGAGGCCGATGCCCGTACCGCCGGCGCCGCCGCCGGTGTGCCCGCGGGCGAAGAGGCGGCCGGGTTCGGTGCGCAGGCCGCCCTCGTCGGTGACGTCGAAGGCGAGGGCGTCGTCGAGGTCCCGGACGGTGACGCGGACCCCGCCATGTCCGTGCGTCCGGGCGTTGTCGAGCAGGACGCCGAGGATCTCGGCGACGGGTCCGCCCGGGACGCGTACGTCGGCCGGGGCGTCCTGGGAGCCGCAGTCCAGCCGTCGGCCGTCCTGGGCGAAGAGCCCGTGCCACCGTTCGTCGGTCTCGTCGAGCAGCTGTGCCACCAGGCGGTCCGGTGCGACTCGGTGCGGCAGACCGGGTGAGCCCGCCAGGCGCAGCACCTCCTCCACGGTGTGGTGCAGCCGACGGGTGGCGGCGAGGGCCTCCTCCAGCACGGGCCGCAGTCTGGCGTCGTCCTGGGCGAGCCCCGTCTCCAGGGTGAGGTGGAGGCCGGTCAGCGGGGTGCGCAGCTGGTGGGAGGCGTTGGCGGTGAAGTCCCGTTCGTGCCGCAGGAGTTCGGAGAGGCTGTGCAGCATGTCGTTGTGCGTGCGGGCGACCTGGTCGATCTCGGCGATGGCGCTGGGCTCGGCCCTGGCGGTCAGGTCGCCGTCGGTGACGGCCCGGGAGTGCCGGGAGAGCGCCTCCAGCGGGGCCGCGAGCGCACGTGCCTGACGCCGGGCGACGAGCACGGCGACCGTGAGGGCGAGCACCGCCGCACCGAGCAGGGCGGCCCAGCCGAGCAGGACACGGTCACGGACCACCGACACGGCCGACGAGGCCCTTACGACGCCGATGACCTGCTCGTTGTGCGAGACGGGTACGGCGACGACGAGCTCGCCGGCCGTCTGGTCCCGGGCGATGACGGCGCCGAGCGCCTCACTGACCGCGGCGTCGCCGCTACGGGGGCCGGTGCCCGCCCGGAGGATCAGCTTCGGGTCGTACAGGCCGAGGCGTTCGCCCGGCCCCGGCGACGGCAGCTCCACCGGGTCGCCGGTCGCGTAGTCCGGATTCACGCGTACGGCAGCGGCGAGCGCCGCCCGTTCAAGGGTGTCCCGCTGGTCGGCGTACAGGGTGGACCTGATGGCGAGGGCCAGGGGGATCGCGAGGAGGACCAGCGCGACCAGCACCGCGGTGAGCGCAACCCGCACGACACGCTGTCTCATGCCCTCATCATGCGGGCCGCCCACCGGGCCGGGCGAAGCCCGCCACGCGCTTTTGCCGTCGTCTAACCCTCGCCGTGCGGGGCGTTAACCCGTCGCTTCCTAGCGTCGGTGCCATGACCACGTCCGGTCGCTCGGCAGGCTTACCCAGGAGGGCAGTGGCTATGGCCATGACACGCGTACGAACCATCGGTGTCGTCGGACTCGTACTCGCGGCGGCGGTGACCGCGGGGTGTTCCTCGTCCGGCGCCGCTTCCTCGGGTGGATCCAGCAGCGCCGCCGCAGCACCCACCGAGTCCAATCCACCCGGTGACATCCCCGACAACCAGGCGTACGTCGCCTACCAGCCGTCCGGCGGCGGCTTCACGGTGAAGGTGCCGGAGGGCTGGGCCCGTAGCACCCAGGGCGGCACCGCGGTCTTCACCGACAAGCTGAACCGCGTCGAGGTCTCCGCCGTGTCCGCGTCCTCGGCGCCCACCACCGCGTCCGTCACCGGCACGGTCGTTCCTCGGCTCACCAGCCAGGTACCGAAGTTCAGCGGAGCCAAGGTGTCGCAGGTGACCCGGAACGGCGGGAGTGCCGTCCTGTTGAAGTACCAGGGCGACTCGGCTCCGGACCCGGTCACCGGCAAGGTCGTGCGCGACGCGTTCGAGCGCTACGCGTTCTACCGGCAGGGACACGAGGTGGACGTCACCCTGTCCGGGCCGGTGAACGCCGACAACGTGGACCCCTGGCGCATCGTCAGCGACTCCTTCACTTGGAAGTGAGGTGAGCGCCATGTCAGACGTCGTGCGGGAAGCCGCCCTGAAGTCCGAAGCAGGACTCAGCGCGCGGGAGTTGTACCGCTTCTTCCGGGCCGGCGAGGAGGAGACGCTCGCCCTGCGCGGGGTGTCCCTGCGGGTGCGGCCCGGTGAGACGGTCGCTGTCGTGGGGCCGTCGGGGGCGGGCAAGTCGACGCTTCTGTCGTGCCTCGCCGGCCTCGACGAGCCCTCGGGCGGAGAGGTCCGCGTCGGGGCCGTACGGGTCAGTCATCGGCCCGAGACCGAGCGCGCCCGGCTGCGGGCCCGCCACATCGGCGTACTTCTCCAGACCCGCAATCTCGTCGCGCATCTCAATGTGCGCGACAACGTGCGGCTCGCACACAGTGCCGTACGGGGCCGACCCGCGGTGTCGGCAGAGGACCTGCTGGAGCAGGTGGGGCTCGCCGGGCGGGCGCACGCACTGCCCCGCCAACTATCCGGCGGGGAGCTGGCGCGGGCCGGCCTGGCCGTCGCTCTCGCCAACTCCCCCGGGGTCCTGCTCGCGGACGAACCCACGGGCGAACTCGACGGCGACACCGAGCGCCTGATCCTGCGGATGCTGCGCGACCGTGCCGCTCTGGGCTGCGCGGTGCTGATCGTGACACACAGCGCGGAGGCCGTACGGATCGCCGACCGGGTGATCGCCCTGGACGACGGGAGGGCACACGATGTCTCCGCATGAGACCGCGCCCGCCGACGACGTACTCGTCGCCTGCGACGACGCCGCCCTGACCTTCGGGCGCGGCGCGAACGCCGTGGTCGCCGTGCACGGCGCGACCCTGCGGGTGCGCGCCGGCGACCGGCTGGCCGTCGTCGGACCCTCGGGTTCGGGGAAGTCCTCGCTGCTGCATCTGCTGGCCGGCCTCGAACGCCCCACGAGCGGCACCGTCACCTGGCCCGCCCTGCACGCCGGTCCCGGCGACATCGGGCTCGTCTTCCAGGGCGACAGCCTGATCCCCGCCCTGGACGTCGTCGAGAACACCGCGCTGCCGCTGGTGCTCGCGGGAATGCCGGACGACCGCGCCCGCCAGGAGGCCATCGCGGCCCTCGCCCTGGTGAACGCCGCCGAGCTGGCCGAGCGGCTGCCCGAGGAGATCTCCGGCGGTCAGGCGCAACGCGTCGCCGCCGCCCGCGTGCTGGCCCAGGCCCCCCGCCTGATCCTGGCCGACGAACCCACCGGCCGGCTCGACCACACCACCGGAGGGCACGTCCTGGACGCGCTGCTGACGGCGGCCGACCGGACGGGCGCGGCCCTCGTCGTCACGACGCACGACCCGGCCGTCGCCGCCCGCCTCACCACCCGGCTGACCATGCGAGACGGCCGGTTGACCACCCGGCAGAAGGCCGAGGAGACGCCATGAAAACCGCAGGGGCCTTCACCGCCCTCCTCAGCAGTCGACGGACCATCCCAGACGGCCGATTGAACACCACCCAGCAGGCCGAGGAGACGTCATGACAGGCCTCATGAAAACCGCATGGGCCATCGCCGCCCGCCTCACCGCCCAACAGACCGTGCCAGAAGGCTGGTTGACCACCCGACAGAAGGCCGAGGGGACGTCATGAACACCACGTGGGCCGGCGGCCTCGCCCGCCACCGCTCCGGGCGACTGCTGGCCGCCGTGGCCGGGATCGCCCTGGCCGTCGCCCTCATCGCCTCGCTCGGTTCGTTCCTCACCGCGTCGAAGGCGACCATGACCCAGCGCGCCGTCGGCTCGGTCGCCGTCGACTGGCAGGTCGAGGTGCAGCCGGGTGCCGACGCGGGGGCGACCCTGTCCCTGGTTCAGCACACGCCCGGCGTACAGGCCGCCGTCCCGGTCGGTTTCGCCCACAGCAGCGCGTTCACGGCGAAGGCGCAGGGCACGACGCAGACGACCGGGCCCGGCATGGTGCTCGGTCTCCCGGCCGACTACCAGAAGCTCTTCCCGGGTGAGATCCGGCCGCTCACCGGCTCCTCCAGCGGCGTACTGCTCGCCCAGCAGACCGCCTCCAACCTGCACGCGGCCCCCGGCGACACCATCGGCATCCAGCTCCCCGGCTCCGGCGTACGCCAGGTCCGAGTGGCCGGGGTCGTGGACCTCCCGCAGGCCGACTCGCTGTTCCAGAAGGTCGGCGCGCCGAGCCAGTCCCAGCCCGCCGCACCGCCCGACAACGTGGTCCTCCTCCCGTCCACCGAATTCACCTCCCTGACGGCCAACACCCCGGTCACCACCCAGATCCACACCACCAGTGACGCCAAGCTGCCCGCCGACCCCGCCTCCGCCTTCAACACCGTGACGCGCGCCGCCCACAACCTGGAGGCCCGCTCCTCGGGCGGCGTGATCGTCGGGAACAACCTCGGCGCCGCCCTCGACGCCGCCCGCCAGGACGCCGCCTACGCTCAGATCCTCTTCCTCTTCCTCGGTGTCCCGGGCGCGATCCTCGCCGCCGCGCTGACCGCCGCGGTCGCCGCCGCCGGTGGTGAACGGCGCCGCCAGGAGCAGTCCCTGCTGCGGCTGCGCGGGCTGCGGCCGAGGCGGATCGCCTCCCTGTCGGGCCTGGAAGCCGGGCTGGTGGGGGTCACCGGCGGTCTCGCCGGACTCGGCATCGCCGCGCTGACAGGTCGTGTCGCCTTCGGATCGGCGTCGTTCGGGACGAGCGCCGGGGCGTGGGCCTTCTGGTACGCCCTCGCCTTCCTGCTCGGCGCCGCCGTGGCCGCGGGCGCCGTCCTGGTCCCCGCCCTGCGCGACCTGCGCGGGGTGACGGTCGCCGACACCCGCAGGCCGGAGCGGCGTACGGGCTCGGTGTGGTGGATGCGGTACGGGCTCGACCTCGCCCTGCTGATCGCCTCCTGGCTGGTGTTCCGGGCCTCGTCCGGCAACCAGTACGCCCTTGTCCTCGCCCCCGAAGGGGTGCCGAGCATCTCGGTGTCGTACTGGGCGTTCCTCGGGCCCGCGCTGCTGTGGGTCGGCTCCGCCCTGCTGCTGTGGCGGCTCACACTCCTCGCCCTCACCCACGGGCGCGGGGTGCTGGCCCGGCTGTCGCGTCCACTGACGTCGAATCTCGCGGGAACGACGGCCGCGGTGCTCTCCCGGCGCCGGCGTCCGCTGGCCCGTTCGGTGGTCCTGCTGGCACTCGCGGTGTCCTTCGCGGTGTCGACGGCGACCTTCAACGCGACGTACAAACAGCAGGCCGAGGTCGACGCGCGCCTCACCAACGGCGCCGACGTCACGGTGACCGAGCCCCCCGGGGCGCAGACGCCGCCCAGCGCCGCGGCCTCCCTCAAGGTCCCCGGCGTGCGCCATGTCGAGCCGCTTCAGCACCGGTTCGCCTACGTCGGCTCCGACCTTCAGGACCTGTACGGCGTGAATCCGGGCACCATCGCCTCTGCCACCTCGCTCCAGGACGCGTACTTCTCCGGCGGCACCGCCGCCTCGCTCATGGACAAGCTCGCGAAGCAGCCCGACGCGCTGCTGGTCAGCGCGGAGACCGTCACCGACTTCCAGCTCTCGCCCGGTGACACCGTCAGGCTGCGCATCCAGGACGCTCACACCAAGGCACTGCGCACGGTGACGTTCCACTACGCCGGGATCGCCAAGGAGTTCCCTACCGCGCCGAAGGACAGCTTCTTCGTCGCCAACGCCTCATACGTGGCCAGGGCAACCGGCAGCGACGCGGTCGGCGCGTTCCTCGTGGACACCGGCGGCACCCACCAGAAGCAGGTCGCGGCGCAGCTCGGCAAGCAGCTCGGCACCAGTGCGACCGTCA
Organism: Streptomyces sp. NPDC058470; assembly: GCF_042721055.1. NCBI lineage: Bacteria > Bacillati > Actinomycetota > Actinomycetes > Kitasatosporales > Streptomycetaceae > Streptomyces > Streptomyces sp. NPDC058470. The sequence goes on along the minus strand of NZ_JBHXMF010000056.1, from coordinate 48,534 downwards.
CCGACCTCACTCAGACCCGGGGCGCGGTCGGTACCAGCCTGACCTCCGTGGACCTGGCCGGACTCACCCGGATCGAGCTGGCCTTCGCGGTGCTGCTCGCGGCCGGGGCGGGCGGTCTGGTCCTCGCGCTCGGCCTCGCGGAACGACGGCGGACCTTCGCCATCGCCACCGTCCTTGGCGCCAGGGCCGGCCAACTGCGCGGCATGGTCCTCACCGAGGCGCTCCTGCTGGCGGGCGGCGGTCTCGCCGGTGGCGCGCTGATGGGCTGGGGCCTCTCGGAGATGCTGGTCAAGGTGCTGACGGGCGTGTTCGACCCCCCGCCGACCACGCTGTCCGTCCCCGGCACCTATCTGGTCCTCACCGGCTGCGCCGCCGGGGCGGCCGTACTGGCGGCGGCCCTGAACGGGGTACGCCGAGCCACCCGACCCGCCGTAGAGGAACTCCGAGATCTGTGAACACCCGGTCCGGCTCTACGCTGCCCACCATGAGCACGCCCGCCGCACCGGACCCCAGTCGATACAGTCGCGCCCGCGTTCTCGTCGTGGAGGACGACGACACCATCGGCCGACATCTCGAAACCGGACTGCGCGGCAACGGCTACGGGCCCACGTGGAGCCGGACCGGCGCGGGCGCCCTCGCGGAGGCCGCGCGGTCCTCGTACGACGTGCTGCTCCTCGATCTCGGTCTGCCCGACATGGACGGACTCGACGTGGCCCGCACGCTGCGCGCCCGCTTCCCCGACCTGCTGATCCTCATCCTAACCGCCCGCACGGACGACATCGACGTCATCGCCGGGCTCGACGCGGGGGCGGACGACTACCTGGTCAAACCGTTCAGCCTGACCGTGCTGCTCGCCCGGCTGCGGGCCCATCTGCGGAGGCGGGCCATTGCCGCGCCGCCTCAGGAGCCGATCCGGCTGGACGATCTCGTCGTCGACATCACGGCGCGTCGCTGCACGCTCGACGGCCGTGAAGTCGACCTGCGGCCCAAGGAGTTCGAGCTGCTCGCCGTGCTCGCCCGGCACGCGGGCGAGGCCGTGTCCCGCGAGACGTTGATGGCGGAGGTCTGGGACGAGAACTGGTTCGGTTCGACGAAGACGCTCGATGTCACCATGGCGGGGCTGCGCCGCCGCCTCACGGGCGCCGCGTCCGAGCCGTCCCGCGTTCCCCTGATCACGACACTTCGAGGGCACGGTTACCGTCTCGAACTCGCTTAGCCCGAGCGGCAGTTCACACCACCCGCCGCCGTACCAGCACCCCCAGCGCCAGCAGCCCGGGCAGCAGCGGCAGCCACACGGTCAGGAGCCGGTAGCCGAGGACGACGGATGCCGCCGCGGCTGCCGGTGCTCCGGCGAGGGTGAGGGCCAGGGCGAGGGCGGCGTCCAGGGAGCCGAGGCCGCCGGGCGTGGGAAGCAGGACCGCGGCGCTGCTCGCGACGAGGTAGGCGAGGGCGACCTGGGCCGGGGGCAGCGGCAGATCGAGGGCCTGGGTCACCGCGATCACCACGGCCGCGTGCAGCGAGGCGAAGGCGAGCGACCCACCCCACAACGCGGCCGCCCGGGCGGGGAGTTCGTGCACGGCGCGGACATCCGCCAGCACGGCCCGCAGGGCCCGCCGCAGCGGTCCCTTCAGGAGCAGCACGACGATACCGACCACGGCGACCGCCACCATCACCGCGGTCGCGGGGACATGCGGAGGGTGCAGGACACCCGGACAGGCCAGCGCGAGTACGGCGATCAGGAAGCCTCGTACGACAGTCCCCGCGGTTGCCTTCACCGCGAGCGCGGTCGCGGACCGGGCGACCGGCAGCCCGCACCGGGTCAGGAAGCGCAGGTTGACCGCGCCCGCCCCCAGACCCGCGGGCAGTACGTGGTTGGCCGCGGACGCCGCGAACTGCACCGCCACCAGCCTGCGGGCCGGCAACGGCCGGGCCACCGCGCCCTGTTGGGCGAGCGCCGAGCACGCCCAGGTCGCCACGGTGGCGGCGGTCGCCACCAGCAGCCAGCCTCGGTCGGCGACGGCCAGCCGGGCGCCTCCGGCCTCGATCACCGGCCAGTGACGCCGCGCGAGATACACCGCGCATCCCATCACGAGCAGCGAGATCCCGGCCTGCCAGGAGGCCCGCCTGCGGACGGCGGTCGAGGTCGGTGGAGCGGCCGGCGGAGCGGTCATGTCGCCGGGCCTCCCGGTGCACCGGGCGCGACGTGGAGGCGCAGGTCACCGATGGTGTGCGAAGGCCAGGTACGGGCGTACGCGGGCGGACTTCCGCCGAGGGTGGTGAGCACGGCGAAGGGCTCGCTCCGGGCGGCCCGCACGATGTCCGCCCCGGTGGTGTTGGCGTTGGGTCCGCTCGTCGCGACGGAGGAGCAGCCGGCGTAGAAGGCGATCGGGGGGGCCTGGTACCCGGTCAGGCGGCACGGCGGCCGTACGCCGAGCCGGTGCAGTTCCGTCGCGGTGCGGGCCCAGTCCTGATGGGCGGTGGTGGTGCGGTGCACGGTCCTCTCCAGCACCACGTACTGCACCGCCAGATGCCCGGCGAGGCCGAGCGCCACCAGGACCACGGCAAGCGGCCGCCATGCCCGGCGCGGGGCGGTTACCAGGTGGACGAGCGCGTCGGCGACCGGGATGGCGAGGAGCGCGTAGACGGGCAGCAGGAAGCGCGGAGCGGCGTACCCGATCATGAAGAGGTACGGGAAGGCGGCCGTCGCGGCGCAGGCCAGGAGCAGCAGCGTGCTCGCCGTGCGCCGGGCCCTGGCCGCGAACACGAGGCCGAGGGCGGCGAGCAGCGGCAGGGCGAACCACCACGCCGTCACGGCGGCGCTCGGCGTCGGCACGCTGCACGGGCGGCACAGGGTGCGCCCGCCCAGGCTGCGCAACTGGTCACCGACGGCGATTTTCCAGCCCAGGCCGCCCTGGATCCGCGATCCGTCGGAAAGCCGCTGCACCAGGCCGCCGTAGCTGACGTACGCCTCGACGACCCACTCCGCCGCCCCGGCCACCAGGCCCGCGGCGAGTGCCACCAGCAGTCGCGGCCGGCGCCAACGGCGGACACACACGACGAGGGCGAGCAGCGGGAGGGTCACCCAGACCGCGTCGGTGGGGCGCATCCACGCCATCAGTGCCGCACTCAGGCCCACTCCCCACAGCGCCGCCCGGTCGGAGCGGTCGGCCTGGGCGCGCAGGAAGCAGCCGGCACAGGCCAGGGCGCCGATCGCGACCCAGTAGTTGGGCATGGCCTGCGGTCCGTAGAACACCGTCACCCAGAGCGTGGCGAACAGCGCGCCCGCAAGGGCCAGTACGTGCGTCGGGAACAGCTTCCGCCAGACGCGCAGTGCGAGGAACAGGCCGAGTCCGGAGAGCAGCGCCAGCCAGACGCGCAGGAGTTCCGTGGATGACGACCAGGAGGTGATCGGCGCCACGAGCAGGGAGATGCCGCGGGCCCGCGGCGCGCTGAAGAAGGCGGCGGGCGCGTGCGCGCTCACCTGGCTGACGTACACCGTCTCGTCCCAGCCGAGGCCCATTCCAGGGCGTACGAGGAGCAGCTGGGTCACGGTGAAGGCAGCCGCCACCAGTGCGAGCCATAGCTCGGAGGAGCGTCGGGACATGCCGGCAGCCGGGGGCGGGCCGGGGCGCGGGGCGCCGACAAGCGCCGCGTTCAACGTCTTGGCCATCGTCCACCCTTCACCCCTACAGACCGTAGGGCCTCCTCACCCTACAACCCGTAGGGTAAAGGCGAAAACCGGGGCAACACGACGAAAGCCCGGAAATCTATAACACGGTTAAATAGTAGGAAACATGGATAAATTACCTCGCTCCGCTCCGGAGCGCAGAGTGGGTGCGGCATCCGAAGGCGCGGCAGGAAGCCGCCCCCTTCACCACTCCCCTACGCGCTGTAAGGTGGCCGACATGGCTGGCACAGGCCCCCACAGCAGGGCGGAACGGCGCGGCGCCGGCGAGCTGGAGAGCGAAGTCCTCGCCGCTCTCTGGGCCACCGACGACACTATGACGCCCGCCGAGATCCAGGCCGAGATCTCCGGCGGCCTCGCCTACAACACCGTGCACACCATCCTCAAGCGCCTGTACGACAAGGGTCTGGTCCTGCGTGACATGGACGGGCGGCGCGGCGCGTACCGGCCCGCCAAGAACGCCGCCGAGCTGACCGCCGAGGCCATGCACGAGGCGCTCGACCGCGGGCCCGACTCCATCGCGGTGCTCCAGCAGTTCGTGACCGGGCTGAGCCCCAGGGAGGAAACGGCCCTGCGCGAGCTCCTCGGGGGGAGCGGGCCGTGAGGCTCGTCGGGAAGTACGGGCCTGAGGCCATGAGGATCGACGTCTACGTCCCGCTGATGCTGCCGCTGCTGCCGGCGGTCGTCGCCCCACAGGTCGGCGCGCGCGTTTCTCCGGCGTACGCCGCCCGGGTGCCGACCATCGCCCCGCGTTGACCGCGGGCCGCCTCCGCCTGAGCCCTGAGCCTCGCTCGTCGCCACCCTGGTCAACCAGACCGCAGGGGTGGATGGCCGCGGAGGCAGGCGAGGAGGGTCGGCGCCGCTGCCCGAACCTGTCCCCGAGGCGGTCGCGCTCTGCGCGGTCGCGGTCCTCGGCCTGATCGCCTTCCGGCTTATCCGCGCCGTGTGCGTGCCTTCCGCGACGCGACGTGTCCTGAACCGGCTCCGCGAAGGCCACCCTCCCGACAGCGAGCTCGTCGCCGCCGCGTCCTCGACCCCGCAGGCCTCCGCCACCCCTGGCAGGCCGGCCGGATCCTGGTCACCTCGGCGATACTCGGCGCACTGGAACCGGCGGAGCGCCGTGTCCTGCCGGCCCACGAGCGTGCCCGTCTCGCCCATCGCCACTCGGCTCTGGCGACCGCCGTCGCCCTGGCCGCCGCCGCCAACCCGCTCCTCACACCGGTGCGCAGCACGGTCACCTCCCTGCTGGAGCGCTGGGCCGACGAGGAAGCGGCTGATGCCGTCGGCGACCGCCGCACCACCGCACGGGCGCCGGCTCGTGCCATCCTGGTCGCCCGGCGCACCCGGCCGGGTGGTGCCCCGCACTCCTCCGAGCACGCCGTCACCCGCCGGATCACCGCCCTCCAGGCCGCACCGCCTCCCGAGCTGTGGCCGATCGGCGCGGCCGTCCTCGCCCTGGACTCCCTGCCGGCCCTCGGCGCGGCCGACGCCACCGTGGACCCGCTGCGGCTGCCGGGTTGGTAGTCGGATGGGTCAGTCGACGGGCTGGCGGGCGGGCTGCCGGGCAGGGTCGGAGAGCCCGGCATCCCCGGGGTGGCGAAGACCGTCCGCCGGGAGGCGCAGCCCCGCCGTCCACTTCTCCTCGATCCGGCCCACCTTCCACACCACAAGGGCGATGACCCAGGTGGCGAAGAAGAGGCCGACGATGACGAAGCCGATGACGTTCAGGTCGAGGTCGCCGACCCAGTCCCAGAAGGCTCCGCGCAGCTGCAGCCGCTCCGCGAGCAGGCCGAGGAGTTCGACCGTGCCGATGATCAGGGCGACGGCGACGGACAGTCCGGTGATGGTGAGGTTGTAGTAGACCTTGCGCACCGGCTTGGAGAAGGCCCACCCGTACGCGAAGTTCATGAACGAACCGTCGATCGTGTCCAGCAGGGACATGCCCGCCGCGAACAGGACGGGCAGGCACAGGATCGCGTACCAGGGCAGCCCGGACGCCGCGCCCGATCCCGCGAGGACCAGCAGGGCGACCTCGGTGGCCGTGTCGAAGCCGAGGCCGAAGAGCAGGCCCACCGGGTACATCTGCCAGGGCTTGGTGACCGACTTCATGACGCGGCCGAGCAGGCGGTTCATGAGCCCGCGGTTGTTCAGCTGTTCTTCCAGGGCCGCCTCGTCGAAGTGGCCGGAGCGCATCTGCCGGAAGACCTTCCAGATCCCGGCGAGGATGACGAGGTTGATGGCGGCGATGACGTACAGGAAGGTCCCGGAGACCGTCGTGCCGATCAGCCCGGTGACGTCGTGCAGGCTCGAGTCGTCATCGCGCACCGGTCCGGCCAGCGTCCGAACGCCCAGGGAGAGCAGGAAGGCCAGCCCGAAGACGATGCTGGAGTGGCCGAGCGAGAACCAGAAACCGACCGACAGCGGCCGCTGCCCCTCGCTCATCAGCTTGCGGGTGGTGTTGTCGATGGCCGCGATGTGATCGGCGTCGAAGGCGTGCCGCATGCCCAGCGTGTACGCGGTCACGCCGATCCCGACGCCGAACGATTTCGCGCCGATGCTGTAGTGCTCCGGCGCGACGACGGCGATGAGCGTGAACCAGCCGATCACGTGCAGCGCGAGAATGAACGCGCCCATCCCGCCGAGCCGGCCCCATTCCTGCCGCGTGAGCGACGTACGACGCATGGTGGGGTCCTTCTTCTTTCGGGGCGGGCGGTGCGCCTCTCACCCTCATGCTCAGCTTTCCCACCTGCAATCTATTCGCAGTAAAGCTTGGACCAGCACTTGTCCAGCCGGAGCCGCTGCTCAGGTGGCCGACCGAACGGCTGTACGGGTGATTACGCGGCGGGTTTCTCCCAGATCGAGACATGCCGGCCGCTCTCGCCGGTGAACGGTTCCCGGGTCCATCCGTCCCACCGCTCGGACAGGCGCAGCCCGGCGAGCTGAGCCATCAGGTCGAGTTCCGCCGGCCACACGTAACGGAAGGGAATCGAGTGGTACTCGCCTCGCCCGTCGACGACCTCGACGTAGTTCGAGCTCATCTCCTGAGTGGCGACGTCGTAGGCGTCGAACGCCCATCGCGTCGGGCTGACGTGGAACGGCACGACGGTCTGCCCCGCCGGGAGCTTCCGCAGGTCGGGGATCATGACCTCGATGACGAATCGGCCGCCGGGTTCGAGGTGGGCCGCGACGTTGCGGAAGCAGTCCACCTGCGCCGCCTGTGTCGTCAGGTTCATGATCGTGTTGAAGACGAGATAGGCGACGGAGAACGTCCCGTCCACCTTCGTCGTCGCGAAGTCGCCGATGGTCACTCCGATCGCGTCGCCGCCGGGCTTGGCGCGCAGCCGCTCGACCATCGCCCGCGACAGGTCGATGCCGTGGACCGGGACTCCCCTGCCTGCCAGGGGCAGCGCGATACGCCCCGTCCCGATGCCCAGTTCCAAGGCCCGGCCGTCGCCGGCGAGCTCTGCCAGTACGTCGACCGCCGCCTTCACGACGCCCGTTTCGAACTCGCCCGCCTCCGCCTCGTCGTAGGTCGCCGCGACACTCTCTCCGAAGTACCCATCCGCATCAGTCACCGCAGGACCGTACTTCGGAGGGCGTGTTCAACACCCGCCATTTTTCCGCGGCCCGTCACCTCCCGGCCAGGACGGTCAGCGGATCTGCTCCGCGAACGCCTTGTACGCCCGCTCGTCGAAGAGGACGAACCTGACCTCTTCGACCGCCGCCTCCGTGTCCCTCACCGTCTCCACGGCGATGTGGGCGGCCTCCTCCATCGGCCATCTGAAGACGCCGGTCGAGATGGCCGGAAACGCGACGGTCCGCGCGCTCAGCTCGTCTGCCACCCGGAGGGACTCCCGGTAGCAGGAAGCGAGGAGCGAACTGTCGCTGCCGGGGCCCTGCCACACCGGGCCGACGGTGTGGATCACCCACTGCGCGTCCAGCTCACCGGCTGTGGTGGCGACTGCTCGTCCGGTGACCAGGCCCTTGCCGTAGTGGGAGGCGCGGAGCTTGCGGCACTCGGCGAGGATGGCGGGACCGCCCCGGCGGTGGATCGCCCCGTCGACGCCGCCCCCGCCGAGCAGCGAGGAGTTCGCCGCGTTGACGACGGCGTCGACGCTCTGCCGGGTGATGTCGCCCTGCACCAGCGTGATCGTGGTCATGCCCTTCTCGGCCTCCTCCATGTCATGCCTGTCTCAGCCTCTTCCATGTCATGCCTGTCTCAGCCCCTTCCATGTCATGCCTGTCTCAGCCTCTTCCATACCGCCTTCGCCGCGTTGTGCCCCGACATGCCGTGGACGCCGGGGCCCGGCGGGGTGGCCGAGGAGCAGATGAAGACGGCCGGGTGGGGGGTGCTGTACGGGAAGAGGGAGAGCTTGGGACGCAGGAGGAGCTGGAGCCCGGAGGCGGCGCCGGAGGCGATGTCGCCGCCCACGTAGTTCGCGTTACGGGCGGCCAGTTCGGGCGGGCCCGCCGTCGCGCGGGCGAGGACACGGTCGCGGAAGCCCGGCGCGAACCGCTCCAGCTGGCGCTCGATCGCGTCCGTGAGGTCTCCGGTCCAGCCGTTCGGGACATGCCCGTACGCCCAGAACACCTGCTTGCCCTCGGGTGCCCGGGAGGGGTCGACAACACTGGGCTGCACGGTGATCAGGAACGGTGCGTCGGGCGCCCGGCCCTCGCGCGAGGCCGCCCGCAGTGCGCTGCCGATCTCCGCGCGGCTCGCCCCGACCTGCACGGTCCCGGCGGTGCGCGCCTCCTTCGCCGTCCACGGCACGGGGCCGTCGAGCGCGTAGTCGATCTTGAAGACGCCCGCTCCGTACCGGTACCGCTCGTAGTAGCGGCCGAAGCCCGCGATCCGGGACAGCGCGGTGGGTGAGGTGTCGAAGACGTAGGCGCGCGCGGGCGGCAGGTCGTCGAGGCGCTTGACCTCGTAGTCGGTGTGGACGCTGCCGCCGAGGTCCTTGAGGTACGCGGTGAGCGCGTCGGAGATGGACTGGGAGCCGCCCCGGGCCACGGGCCAGCCGCGGGCGTGCGCGGCGAGGGCGAAGACCAGGCCCACGGCGCCGGTCGCGAACCCGTCGAGCGGGGCGACGACATGGGCGACGAGTCCGGCGAACAGTGCCTTGGCCCGCTCGTCACGGAAGCGGCGCATCAGCCAGGTCGAGGGCGGCAGTCCGGCGAGGCCGAAGCGGGCGAGGGTGACCGGGTCGCGGGGCAGCGCGGTCAGGGGCAGCGACATGAAGTCGTGGGCCAGCGTGTCCCACTTGGGGAGGAAGGGGGTGACCAGGCGCCGGTACGCACCGGCGTCGCGCGGCCCGAACGAGGCGGCCGTCTCCGCCACCGACCGCGAGAGCACCGCCGCCGTGCCGTCCGGGAACGGGTGCGCCATGGGAAACTCCGCGTGCAGCCACTCCAGGCCGTACCGCTCCAGGGGCATCGCCCTGAAAGCCGGGGAATTGATGCCCAGCGGATGCGCCGCCGAACACGGGTCGTGCCGGAATCCGGGCAGCGTCAGCTCTTCGGTGCGGGCTCCGCCGCCCACGGTGTCCCGCGCCTCGAACACGGCCACGGAGAAGCCCCGGCGGGCCAGCTCCACGGCAGCCGTCAGTCCGTTCGGCCCCGCACCCACCACGACCACATCGAGCATCGACGGCACCTTCGGACTCCTTTGTCAGCCGATGGCAACTGGGATCAGGATATGCCGGGGGGCTGACAGCCTTGGCGGCGCGGGCGATTGCGGGAGGGGGAAGCTGATGGAAGACAGCTGTCTTCGGCACTCAGGCTCCGTGGCCGCCCCGAGCATTCAGGTTCCAGCCGCCCCGGCCCTCAGCCCCCGGCCGTCAGCAGCGCGACCACCCTGCGGGCCGTCGCCTCGTCCCTGGCCGCCGTGAACGGCAGCGTGTTTCCCCCGGTGATACGGAACGGCTCGCCCGCGAGCGTCAGGTGGACGCCGCCCGCCTCCTCGACCAGCAGCAGGCCCGCCGCGTGGTCCCAGGCGGCCTCCCAGGAGAAGGCCGTGGCGTCCAACTCCCCGCGGGCCACGGCCAGATACTCCAGGCCCGCCGAGCCGCACGGGCGGGTCACGACACCCTCGGCGCGCAGCGCGAGCAGGGCGCGCTTCTGCTCGTCCGTGGTGTAGTCCGGGTGCGAGGTGGCGATGTCGAGGTCGCGGCCGGGCAGGGGTGAACCCGCCCGCAGGGGCGCACCGTCGAGGAAGGCGCCCCGGCCACGTATCGCGGTGGCGAACTCGTCGCGCGCGGGAGCGAACGTCCAGGACGCGTGCACGACGCCGTCCAGCGCGAGGGCGACCAGCATGCAGAATCCGGGGTCGCCGTGCACGAACTGCCGTGTCCCGTCGACCGGGTCGACGATCCAGACCGGCGCGGAGCCGCGTACCGCCTCGTAGGTCGTCGGGTTGGCGTGCACCGCCTCCTCGCCGACCACGACCGAGCCGGGCAGCAGCGCGGTGAGGGTCTCGGCGAGGTACTCCTCGGCCAGGCGGTCGGCGTCCGTCACCAGATCGTGCGGGCCGCTCTTCTGGTCGATCTCGTGCGCGGCGAGCTGTCGGAAGCGCGGCATGACCTCGGCGGCGGCCGCCTGCCGGACCACTTCTTCGACGTCGGAGGTGCGGTGGGTGAGAAACTCGTCGATGGTTTCGATGTCTACGATCATGTCTCCATGACAGCACGCGCCTCTGACAATCCTCACCGGGCCGGTGCACTCCGGGTGGAATGCCCATGAATTCCCGGACCCCATGGCTACGCAGAGTGCACGCAGACCTCGCATACCGCGACCACCCGGCGCACCTGATGACACTGAGCACGTCGAGTACGCGATGACACGGGCCTACCTGACATCACGGGCCTACGTCATGACACCGCGTTCGCGGATCAGCGCCCCACCGCATACCCCTGCATCCCCCGCGGGTTCGCCGCCGCCGACAGCACGCCCGTCCCCGGATCCCGTGCGACCGCGCACAGCCGGCCCTCGGACCATGCGTCGCCGACCTGGACGTCGTGGCCGCGGCGGCGCAGCTCCTCGATGACCCCGGCGTCCATACGGGACTCGACGGTGACACTGCCGGGCCACATACCGCGCGGGTAGAAGGAGCCGGGGAAGCTGTCGTTGTGCCAGTTCGGCTCGTCGATCGCGCCCTGGAGGTCGAGACCTCCGCGCACCTCGGCGCGCAGGGCCACGGAGAGGAAGAAGTGTGTCTGCCACTGGTCCTGCTGGTCACCGCCCGGTGTGCCGAACGCCATGACCGGCACCCCGTCGCGCAGCGCGAGGGAGGGTGTCAGGGTGGTGCGCGGACGGCGGCCCGGCGTCAGGGAGTTGGGCAGTCCTTCCTCCAGCCAGGCCATCTGGAGCCGGGTGCCGAGCGGGAAGCCCAGTTCGGGTACGACCGGGTTGGACTGCAGCCAGCCTCCGCTGGGCGTGGCGGCGACCATGTTGCCCCAGCGGTCGACGACGTCGAGGTGGCAGGTGTCGCCGCGGGTACCGCCGTCCGGCGCCACCTCGGGGTGCGCAACAGCCCGGGCCACTGTGGGTTCCCCGGCACCCGGCACCGCGAGCGCGTCGAAGCCCGGCTCCCCGGCGGCCACCACGCGCGCGTGCTCACTCATCCGCGGAACGCGCCCTCCGGGGCTGCCGGGGCACAGCTCACGCGACGCCTTGTCCCCGACGAGCGCGCGCCTGGCGGTGTTGTACGACTCCGAGAGCAGCACGTCGAGCGGCACCTCGGCCGCGTCCCCGTACCAGGCCTCCCGGTCGGCCATCGCGAGCTTGCAGCCCTCGATCAGCAGGTGGACGTACTCGGCGGAGCCGTAGCGCGGCAGTTCCGGCGGCAGCAGGGCCAACTGCTGGAGCAGCACCGGGCCCTGGCTCCAGGGGCCGGCCTTGCACAGGGTCCAGCCGCGCCAGTCGTACGTCGCCGGGGCCTCGTAGCTCGCGGACCAGGAGGCCAGATCGGCGGCCGTCAGGGTGCCGGTATGGCGCTCGCCGCTGGTGTCCAGGGTGGGACGCCGCCCCTGGCGTACGAGCGCCTCGGCGATGAAACCGGAACGCCACACGTTCCGCGCGGCCTCGATCTGCGCCACCCGGTCCGCCTCCTCGGAGACCTCGGCGAGCAGCCGTCGCCAGGTGTCGGCAAGGGCGGGATTGCGGAACAGTTCGCCGGGTCGCGGAGCCCTGCCACCCGGTAGATACACCTCGGCCGAGGACGTCCACTCCGTCTCGAAGAGCTCGCGCACGGTCTCCACCGTCTCGCCGATGCGCTCCACGGGCGCGTGCCCGTCCTCCGCGTACCCGATGGCGTACTTCAGTACGTCGGCGAGGGACTTGGTGCCGTGGTCGCGCAGGAGCAGCATCCAGGCGTCGAATGCGCCGGGCACGGCGGCGGCGAGCGGCCCGGTACCGGGTACGAGATCCAGACCGAGTCCGCTGTAGTGGGCGATCGTCGCTCCGGCTGGCGCGACGCCCTGCCCGCACAGCACCCGCACCTCGCCGCCCACGGGGGCGATGATGATCGGGACCTCGCCCGCCGGTCCGTTGAGGTGCGGCTCGACGACGTGCAGGACGAACCCGGCGGCGACCGCGGCGTCGTAGGCGTTGCCGCCGTCCTCCAGGACGGCCATCGCCGACTGTGAGGCGAGCCAGTGCGTCGAGGACACCATGCCGAAGGTGCCCTGGAGCGTCGGTCGGGTTGTGAACATGCCGTGCCACCTCGCTGAGCCGAACGATCAACCTCGCGATCGACTATGGCACTTGCGGCTCCCCGGAGGACAGGGCGCGCGGTCATCGCAGGCACCCCGCCCGCAATGACCGGAATCAATCATCCGAGGTCGGCGTTGGTCCTCGTAAAACGGAACGGAGGCGGATCGGTGCACGGTGAGTACAAGGTCCCCGGCGGCAAGCTGGTCGTGGTGGATCTGGACGTGGCGGGCGGAGTCCTGCGCCACGCGCGCGTGGCGGGCGATTTCTTCCTCGAACCGGACGAGGCGCTGGACGCCGTCAACCACGCGCTGAACGGCGCCTCCGCGGACACCGACGCGGCAGGACTGGCCGCCCGTATCGACGCCGCGCTGCCCGAGGGCACGGTGATGTACGGCCTGACCTCGGAGGGCATCGCCATCGCCGTCCGCAGGGCCCTCGCGCACGCCACCGACTGGACCGACTACGACTGGCAGCTGATCCACGAGGGCCCCCAGTCCCCCACGCTGCACATGGCCCTGGACGAGGTCCTGACCGGCGAGGTCGCCGCGTGCCACCGCCCCCCGACGCTGCGCGTGTGGGAGTGGGCCGCGCCCGCCGTGATCATCGGCAGCTTCCAGTCGCTGCGCAACGAGGTCGACCCGGCCGGTGCCGAGCGGCACGGCATCGAGGTGGTGCGGCGGATCTCCGGCGGCGGCGCGATGTTCGTGGAACCGGGCAACACCATCACCTACTCGCTCTCCGTGCCCGAGGCCCTCGTCCAGGGGCTGTCGTTCCAGGACAGCTACGCGTACCTCGACGACTGGGTGCTCGGCGCGCTCGGCGACATGGGGATCAAGGCCTGGTACCAGCCGCTGAACGACATCGCCACGGAGGCAGGGAAGGTCGCGGGCGCCGCGCAGAAGCGGATGGTCGGCCCGGGTGGCGGGCCCGGCGCGGTGCTCCACCACGTGACCATGGCGTACGACATCGACGCCGACAAGATGCTCGAAGTGCTGCGCATCGGCCGGGAGAAGCTCTCCGACAAGGGCACGCGAAGCGCGAAGAAGCGGGTGGATCCGCTGCGTCGGCAGACCGGCCTGGCGCGCGAGGCGGTCATCGAGCAGATGATCGACTCGTTCCGCGGCCGGTACGGACTGACGGACGGCAAGGTGACACCGCAGGAGCTGGCGCGCGCGGAGGAACTGGTGCGGACGAAGTTCGGGTCGCCGGAGTGGACGAGCCGGGTGCCGTAGGCGGCCGCGTACGTCATCGCCTTTCAGGAAGCCGACTTCGGGGCGGGGACCCACGGATGCGTACCGAGTATGTTCTCCGGGCCGATGTCGAGAGGCCATTCAGGGCGTACGTTCACGGCGTCCTGCCCCTTGTCCGGCGCGACGCGGAGATACGTACCGTCCTCGGCCGCCATCCGCCACACCAGCCCCGCCTCCGCGGTCTCGCCCGGCCCGAGCGTGAAGGGCTCGGGGCCGGTGTCGTCCGACGCCATGGGCACGCCCTCCGTCCCTTCGATCGTGCGCACGCCCGGAATCGGGTCGCCCGCCTCGTCCAGGACGCTGACGGAGGGATAGCCGTTCAGCTCGTACGGCTGCTCGCCGCAGTTGGTCACGGAGAGCGTCATGGCTCGCAGCCCCATGGCCCCGTCGACGGGACCGGCATGGAAGCGCAGACCGGACGACGGGCAACCGCTCACCGGCTGGACCGCTATCGACGGTGCGGACGAGGGCGTGGCGGGCACGGGCGGTGGCGCGGCCCGCGTCTCCGACGGCGTGGGCGTGCGTTCGGGGTTGAGTTCGCGGTCCAGCTCGGCGGAGAGCCCGCACCCGCTCGCGGTCAACGCCAGCACACAGGCGAGGACGGCACCACGGGTCGGCTTCAGGCGTATCGCGATCACGCGCCGATGATGGCATGCGGCCCTGACGAGATCCGTAAGACGGCGAGTTCACCTCAGGACCTCCGTCGGCCCCCCGCGGCAGTTCGGCACCCACCAGGAAGCCGCGCACCCCCGTCGTCGTCCACACCGACCCCGAGTCCCACATCCCGTCAACAGCAAGTCACTGTCACCGCACAGGCACAGAGCGAGTTCACACTTCCGCCCCACAGGGACTCGTGTGACACTGGCGTCCCGTCCGCAGTGCGGGCCACCTCCGCACCGTCCCCCACGAGAAGTGCGCCGTGCGTTCTCTTCCTTTGCCGCTCGCTCTCACCGCGCGTCTGCTGCCGGTCGCCGTGCTCGCCTCGGTGGGCTGGGCGTTGTCGTCCGGTCCGCTCGCCGCGACCCCGACCGCCGCTGAGGACAAACCGTCTCAAAAGCCTACGGATTCGGCGTCCGGGCCCTCGACGTCCGCGGCCACCAAGACGTACGCCGCGTCCCCCGCACCCTGTACCAGCGTGACCGAAAAGACGATCAAGGCGCTGGTCCCGGGCGCCAAGACGGCCGGTCAGGAGATCGCGTCGACCGACAAGGCCGTCCGCCGCACCTGCTCCTGGAACGCGCTGAAGGGGTTCGACTACCGCTGGCTCGACGTCTCGTACGAGATCAAGGAGTCGGACACGGCGGCGCAGACGTCCTACAAGGAGCGCGTCGCGGACAAGAGCGGCGGCGGGGCGGTCCCCGGCGTCGCCGACACGGCCTACTCGGTCGTGAACCTCACCTCCGAGGACAAGCAGGACACCCGCGAGGGAGTGGTGATCGTCCGCGCGTCCAACGCAGTGATCGTCATCACGTACAACGGCAGCGACTTCGAGACGAAGAAGTCGCCGAGTGCCGACGTGATCAACAAGGGCGCCATCAGTGCCGCCAAGGACGCGGTGGCCGCACTGGAGAAGACCCAGCAGAGCTGAACGTCGGAGCACAGCAGACCTGACCGTCGAAACACGGCGGAGCCAGCCGTCGAAACACGGCGGAGCTGACCGTCAAAGCACAGCTGGGCCGACCGCCAGCAAACGGTCAGCCCCGCCCAAGTGCCCCTGAATCAGACAGCCGTCTTCCCACGCCCACGCGCCAGCATCAGCGCCAGGTACAGCGCCATCGACGTGCCGAGCCCGACCGCCCAGCCGTAGTCGGCCAGTGACTCCAGCGCCGGAATGGGCCGTCCGTCGATCAGCGGATGGAAGTCGGCGCCCCCGACGGCCAGCACACCGCCGGTGACGAAGGCGACGACGGCCCGCCAGTTCCAGCCGCCGTCGTACCAGTAACGTCCGCCCGTGCTGTACAGGTCGGCGAGGTCGAGCTTGGTCCGGCGCAGGATCCAGTAGTCGGCGATGAGGATGCCCGCGACCGTGCCGAGCAGACCGCCGACCAGGCCGAGCCAGGTGAAGATGTAGCCCTGCGGGTCGGAGTACAGCCTCCACGGGAAGATCAGTACGCCGAGGACGCAGGTGACGAGGGCGCCGGCCCGGAAACTGATCTTCCGGGGCGCGATGTTGGAGAAGTCGAAGGCCGGTGAGACCAGGTTGGCCGCGACGTTCACGGACAGGGTCGCCACCAGCACGGTGACCAGCGCGAAGATGATGCCGAAGACGTTGTCCGTCTTGGCGGCCAGCTGGACCGGGTCCCAGATCGCCTCGCCGTACACCGCCTGCGAGCCCGAGGTGACCATGACGGACAGGAAGGCGAACAGCGTCATGGTGGTGGGCAGGCCGAGCGCCTGGCCCCACGTCTGGGCCTTCTGACTCTTCCCGTACCGGGTGAAGTCCGGGATGTTCAGCGACAGCGTGGACCAGAAGCCGATCATGCCCATGAGCGCGGGAGCGAACAGCGTCCAGAAGTCGGGTCCCCAGCCGAGCTTGGACGGCTGGTCGAGCAGCGGGCCGAAGCCGCCCGCCTTGTCGCTCATCCACCACAGCATCACGCCGGCGCCGACGAGCACGAAGGGCGCCGCCCAGTTCTCGAAGCGGCGGATCGTCTCCATGCCCCGGTAGATGATGGCGACCTGGAGCACCCAGAAGATCGCGAAGGACAGCCACATGGTCCAGGCGTAGCCACCGATGTGGCCGGCGCCGGCCCAGCTGTCGCCGAGCAACTTCCCGGCGAGGAAGAAGATCGCCTCACCGCCGATCCAGGTCTGGATACCGAACCAGCCACAGGCCACCAACGCCCTTACGACAGCAGGCAGGTTGGCGCCACGGACGCCGAAGGAGGCCCGCGCGAAGACGGGGAACGGAATGCCGTACTTGGGTCCCGCGTGCCCGGTGAGCAGCATCGGGACGAGCACGATCAGGTTGGCCAGCGCGATGGTGAAGACGGCCTGCTTCCAGTCCATGCCGACGGCGATCAGACCGGAAGCCAGGGTCCAGGAAGCGGTGTTGTGGGCCATACCGACCCAGAGCGCCGAGAAGTTGTACGTGGTCCAGGTCCGCTTCTCGATCGGAACCGGCAGCAGGTCCTCGTTGGCGTAGGGGCCGCTCGGCAGGGGCGCGCCGGGGGCTATCTCCACCCGGCCGTCCGGGAGCGTGACTTGAGCGGCGGGCGGCGAACTCTCGGCGGGGACGGTCTCGGTCATGGGCAGGCCCATCAGGTGAGGAGTGGCAGGAAAGGCCGTGCGGGGCACTTGGGGGGCGCGGGGGGGCGCCCTGGCCCCCTTCCCGGGACGGCGGGAAGGGGAGAACGGGGAGGGGCCTCAAGGCCCCCTGCACTACCGGCCGTTGACGGCCGGGATGACCTTCGTCCCGTACGCGTCGATGGTCGCCTCCTGCGCGTCGTGCATGTCGTACACCGCGAACTGGTCGACGCCCAGAGCACGCAGCGCGTTCAGCTTCTCGATGTGCCGCTCGGGCGTGCCGATGAGGCAGAACCGGTCGACGATCTCGTCGGGCACGAACTTGGTGTCGGGGTTGTCGCTGCGGCCGTGGTGGGAGTAGTCGTAGCCCTCGCGGGCCTTGATGTACTCGGTGAGTTCGTCGGGTACGGCGGCGGAGTGCTCCCCGTACTTGGAGACGAGGTCGGCGACGTGGTTGCCGACCATGCCGCCGAACCAGCGGCACTGTTCGCGGGCGTGGGCGAGCGCCTCGGGTGAGTCGTCCGCGGTGACGTACGCGGGTGCCGCCACGCAGATCTTGACCTCGGACGGGTCACGGCCCGCGCCGACCGCCGCGTCCTTCACCGCCTTGACCATGTACTCGGTGAGGTACAGATCGGCGAGCTGGAGGATGAACCCGTCGGCCTCCTCGCCGGTCATCTTCAGGGCCTTGGGCCCGTACGCGGCCATCCAGACAGGGAGTTCGGCACCCGGCCTGACCCAGGGGAGCTTGATGACGGTGCCGCCGAGGTCGGCCTCCTCGCCACGCGCGAGGGCCCGGATGACCTTCATGGCGCCGCTGATCCGGGCCAGCGTGTTGGGCTTGCGTCCGGCGACGCGCATCGCCGAGTCGCCGCGCCCGATGCCGCACACCGTGCGGTTGCCGTACATGTCGTTGAGCGTCGCGAAGGTGGAGGCGGTGACCTCCCAGGTGCGGGTGCCCGGGTTCGTGACCATCGGGCCGACCGTCAACTTCTCGGTGTTCGCGAGGATCTGACTGTAGATCACGAAGGGTTCCTGCCACAGCACGGCCGAGTCGAAGGTCCAGCCGTACGTGAAGCCGTTGCCCTCGGCCCGCTTCATCAGGTCGATGACGCGGGAGGCAGGGGGGTCTGTCTGCAGGACGAGTCCGAAGTCCATGGCGCCACTCCTGGTCGCTCGGAGAAGGTTCAGAGAAGGTACTGACAGGTGGAGCGGGGGGTGTAGACGCCGTGGCCCGCGCGTCCGGTGAACTCCCGCTCGGTGATGACGCGTTCGCCGCGCGAGAGCACCGTCTCGACCCGGCCGGTGAGCCGCTTGCCCTCGTACGCCGAGTAGTCGACGTTCATGTGGTGGGTCTCGGCCGACAGGACCTGCTCGGCGTGCGGATCGTAGATGACGATGTCGGCGTCGGCGCCCGGCGCGATGGTGCCCTTCTTCGGGTACAGGCCGAACATCCGGGCCGGGGTCGCGCAGGCGATCTCGATCCAGCGGCGGCGCGAGATGTGCCCGTCGACGACGGCCTGGTGGAGCAGGTCCATCCGGTTCTCGACGCCCGGGAGTCCGTTGGGGATCTTCGAGAAGTCGCCGCGTCCGAGTTCCTTCTGGCCCACGAAGCAGAAGGGGCAGTGGTCGGTGGAGACGACCTGGAGGTCGTTCGTACGCAGTCCGCGCCACAGGGCGGCCTGGTGCTGCTTGGGCCGAAGTGGCGTACTGCACACGTACTTCGCGCCCTCGAAGTCGGGCTCGGCCAGGTTGTCCGTGGACAGGAAGAGGTACTGCGGACAGGTCTCACCGAAGACGTTCAGGCCCTCGTCGCGCGCCCGCGTCAGCTCGGCGACCGCCTCCTGCGCCGAGACATGCACCACGTACAGGGGTGCTCCGGCGACCTGCGCGAGTTTGATGGCGCGGTGGGTGGCCTCGGCCTCAAGGAGCGCCTTGCGCACCTCGCCATGGAAGCGGGGGGCGGTCTCGCCGCGCGCCAGCGCCTGCTCCACCAGCACGTCGATCGCGATGCCGTTCTCCGCGTGCATCATGATCAGCCCGCCGTTCTCGGCGGAGCGCTGCATGGCACGCAGGATCTGGCCGTCGTCGCTGTAGAAGACGCCCGGGTAGGCCATGAACTGCTTGAAGGAGGTGACGCCCTCCTCGACAAGGAGGTCCATCTCCTTGAGTGTCTCCTGGTTGACGTCGGAGACGATCATGTGGAAGCCGTAGTCGATGGCGCACTTGCCGTCCGCCTTGGCGTTCCAGGCGTCGAGGCCCTCGCGCAGCGAGTGGCCCACGCTCTGCACCGCGAAGTCGATGATGGTGGTGGTGCCGCCCCAGGCCGCGGCCCTGGTGCCCGTCTCGAAGGTGTCGGAGGCGAAGGTGCCGCCGAAGGGCAGCTCCATGTGGGTGTGCGCGTCGACGCCGCCCGGGATGACGTACTTGCCGGTGGCGTCCATGGTCCGCTCGGCCGTCCACGCGTCGGCCGCCGGGGTGCCGGTGGCGGCGAGAGCGGCGATCCGGCCGTCCTCGATCAGGACGTCGGCATGGATCTCGTCGGACGCGGTGACGACGAGGCCACCACGGATGACGGTACGGCTCATGGTCCCTCTCCTTCCGGTCGTGCGTGCACTGAGGGAATACCGAAGCTGTTGAAGACTGGGGTCAACGCTGTTTCCTGGTAGGCAGATCGGTCCCGCGGGCCCGACCCCCCGTGAGCCGGGCCCGCGTGAACCGGACCGCCGTGCAGCGGACCCGCCGCGGCTACGGAGCCGTCAGCGACCCGTACGCCCCCGGAGCGCGGTCCCGGTAGAACTGCCACCGGTCGCGCACCTCGCGGAGCTTGGCCAGGTCCAGGTCCCGGACGACGAGCTCGGTCTCCTTGTCGCCGGCCACCTCGCCGACGAACTGGGCCTCCGGGTCCACGAAGTACGAGGTCCCGTAGAAGTCGTTGTCGCCGTACTCCTCGACGCCCACCCGGTTGATCGCGCCCACGAAGTACTCGTTGGCGACGGCCGCGGCCGGCTGCTCCAGCTGCCACAGGTAGCCGGACAGGCCGCGCGAGGTGGCCGACGGGTTGAACACGATCTCGGCGCCCGCGAGACCCAGCGCCCGCCAGCCCTCCGGGAAGTGCCGGTCGTAGCAGATGTAGACACCGATCTTCCCGACGGCGGTGTCGAAGACCGGCCAGCCGGAGTTGCCCGGCCGGAAGTAGAACTTCTCCCAGAATCCCTGCACTTGGGGGATGTGGGTCTTGCGGTACTTGCCCAGGTACGAGCCGTCGGCGTCGATCACGGCCGCGGTGTTGTACAGGACGCCGGGCTGCTCCTCCTCGTACATCGGCAGGACGAGGACGATGCCCAGTTCCCTGGCCAGCGCCTGGAAGCGCCGGACGATCGGGCCTTCGGGGATCTGCTCGGCGTACTCGTAGAACGCCTTGTCCTGGACCTGGCAGAAGTACGGCCCGTAGAACAGCTCCTGGAAGCACAGGACCTGTGCGCCCTGCGCGGCCGCGTCGCGGACCGCCTGCTCGTGGACCTGGATCATCGATTCCTTGTCGCCGGTCCACGCGGTCTGGAAGACGGCGGCTCGGATCACTCTGCTCATCGGGACCTCCGGTCGCTCGGTGTACGAGGAGCCTAGGAAGTCCCGGAGCCGGGTTTGAGTTGCACCGTGTCACGTCTACGGACGCCGGTCGTTCCACCGTGTCACTCTCGCCCGTACGCACGCGTTTCCCGCTCATTTCCACGGCATTTCACCTCTGTTGGGCGTCGTGCGCGAGCAGCGCGATGTGTACGGAGGCGGCCTGCTCGAAGTCGTCGAGGTCGACGCCGAGGCGGGCCTCTATGACCTCAAGACGGCGATACAGCGCGGGCCTGCTGACATGGTGGAGTTGCGCGGTGCGTGATTTGTTGCGGCCGGTCGCGAGATACGTCCGCAGCACGGGCAGCAGCTCCGACTCGGCGTCAGCGCCGCACAGCAGCCCGTCCAACTCCCGCTCGGCGAAGGACTGCACGTTCGGGTCGTCCCGCAACAGCCTCACCAGGCCGCGCAGATGGACGTCACGCAGCCGCAGGAGAACCGGCTGCTCCTGGTCGGCGGGCGCGTCGGCCGCTGCCTCCGCGACATGCAGCGCTTCGCGCAGGCCCGCGGGGACATCGTCCCATGCCGTACGGGGGGACGCGGCGGCCACGATCGTAGGGGTGCCGCTCTCGTGCCGCAGCCGTACGGCGAAGTGGGTGGCCAGCGCCTCCGCGTCCTGGTCCCTGGCGAGGCTGAGCAGCACGGCGGTGGCCCCGTCCGCGAGCTCGGCGACCAGGCCCAAAAGCCCCAACAACCGCAGCACACGGTCGAGTTCGGCCGGGTCACCGTCCCGCACCACCAGCGGCACGAACGCCCGCCGGTTGACGGGCAGCCCGGCCGCCCGCGCCCGCGGCAACAGCTGCCGGGCCGGTAGGACACCGCTCACCAGGTCGGTCAGCAGGCTCTGTGCGGACTGCTCCTCCCACGTGTGCACGGAGCTGCCGAGCATCCGGTGCAGGACAAGGGCCTCGGCGCCCCGGTCGGCGAGCAGCCGCCCGGTGGCGGCGTCACCGCGGTAACCGCACAGCACGATGCGGCCCCAGCGCTCCCCCCGCCCGCCCAGCTCGGCCCTGATCCACCCGTCGCCCTCGCTGCCGCCCGCCTGCCGGGAGATGCGCTCCCAGTCACGCAGCACGTCGTCCACGGCGGACCGCTCCCCCGCTGTGGCGAGGACCCGGTGGGCGACGTTGGTGACGACGACGGGACAGGCGGCGTGCCCGGCGATCTCGCCGAGCATGCGCTGCAGCGGAGCGCCCGAGGTGATGAGCCCCGTCAGCGCCGTCCGTACGGCCTCGGAGAGGCTCACGGCCGCGAACTTGCTTCTGACCAGCCTGGATTGAACCTCCTCCGTCAACTCGGCGAAGGGAAAGGGCCGGTGGAGCACCACCATCGGCAGCCCGCACCGCTCGGCGGCCCTGCGCATCACGTCCGGCGGCGTGGGGAAGGCGCGGCCGAGTCCGAGGACGACGGCCGCGGCCTCCGCGCGGTGCAGCGAACGGATGTACTCAACCTGCGCCTCCACGTCGCCGGCGAGCAGCACCCCGGTGGTGAGCACCATTTCGCCGCCCGTGAGCATCACACCGACGTCGGCGGCCTCGGCGACATGCACCCAGCGCACGGCCCGGTCGAGATGGCTCGCCCCGGCCACCACCTCGGGCTCTCCGGCGAGCACCCGGTCCATGGTGAGGACCTGGCGTACCGAAAGCGCGGGCTCCAAGGCGGTGGTCATGGCGACGTTCCCTTACTCGGTCCTACGGGGTGATACACCTCAGCGCGCGCTCCAGGATCGCCGCGCCCTCCTCCGCCTCCGCGACGGTGAGGGTCAGCGGCGGCGCGATCCGCAGCACGCTGGTGTTGTGACCACCGCCCTTGCCGATCAACAGGCCTGCGTCCCGGGCCGCTTCGAGCACGGCGGCGGCGCCTTCCGGATGAGCCTCGTCCGTGCCGGGCTTGACCAGCTCGACGCCGATCATCAACCCACGGCCGCGGACCTCCCGTACGCCGTCCACGTGCGCGGTGATCGCCCGCAGCCGCTCGATGAGCAGCCCGCCGACGCGCCGGGCGTTGCCCTGGAGGTCGTGTTCGAGGAGGTACGTGAGGTTCGCGAGACCCGCCGCCATGGTGACCGGCGAGCCGCCGAAGGTCGAAATGGAGTTGGAGTCGAGGCAGTTCATGATCTCGGCGCGCGCCACGACACCGCCGACGGACATGCCGTTGCCGATGCCCTTGGCGAAGGTGAGCATGTCCGGCGGGCCCGCGTCGGCGTGCGCCTGCCAGCCCCAGAAGTGCTCGCCCGTCCGCCCCCAGCCGGTCTGCACCTCGTCGGAGATCCAGAGGATGCCGCGCTCGTGCAGGACCTCGCGGAAGGCCGCGAACAGACCGTCGGGCGGGGCCGTGAAACCGCCGACGCCCTGGACGGGCTCGGCGATCAGGGCCGCGGGCGGCCGCACATGACCGAGCAGGTCCTCCAGGTCGGCGACGCAGGCCGCGATGAACTCGGCGTCGCTGAGATGGGCGTACGGACCACGGGTGCGGACGCCGCCATGGACGTACAGCGTCTGGAGCGGTGAGAGCGAGGTCGGCGACCAGCCCTTGTTGCCGGTGATGCCGACCGTGGTGAACGAGCGGCCGTGGTAGCTGTTGCGCATCGCCAGGATCTGGTTGCTCCGGCGGTACGCGGTGGCGAGCAGCAGGGCCGTGTCGTTGGCCTCCGTGCCGGAGGTGGTGAAGAAGACGCGCGCGTCCGGGATGCCGGACAACTGGGCGATCCGCTCGGCGAGTTCGACCATCGGCCGGTTGAGATAGAGGGTCGAGGAATGGATGATCCGGCCGGCCTGCTCGCTCACCGCCTTCGTCACCTCGGGCAGCGCGTGCGCCGTCATGGTGGTGAGGATGCCGCCGAAGAAGTCGAGGTACTTGTTGCCCTTGGCGTCCCAGACGTGCCGGCCCTCGCCGTGGGTGATCTCGATCGGGTCCTCGTAGTAGAGGGCGAGCCAGTCGGGCAGCACGGCCTTGTGGCGCGCATACAGGTCGGTCACGGCTGCACCAGCCCCTCGTAGGCGTCGGGACGCCGGTCGCGGTAGAACGCCCACTGCTGGCGCACTTCGTCGATCAGGTCGAAGTCGAGGTCGCGGACGATGAGTTCCTCGGCCTTGTCGCTCGCCGTCTCACCGACGAACTGGCCGCGCGGGTCGACGAAGTACGAGGTTCCGTAGAAGTCGTTGTCGCCGTACTCCTCTTCGCCGACCCGGTTGATCGCGGCGATGAAGTACTCGTTGGCGACGGCCGCGGCGGGCTGTTCCAACTGCCAGAGGTGGGAGGAGAGGCCGCGGGAGGTCGCCGACGGGTTGTAGACGAGCTGGGCGCCGTTGAGACCGAGCTGACGCCAGCCCTCGGGGAAGTGGCGGTCGTAGCAGATGTAGACGCCGACGCGGCCCACCGCGGTGTCGAAGACGGGCCAGCCCAGGTTCCCCGGTTTGAAGTAGTACTTCTCCCAGAAGCCCTTGACCTGGGGGATGTGGTGCTTGCGGTACTTGCCGAGGTAGCTGCCGTCGGCGTCGATCACCGCCGCGGTGTTGAAGTAGAAGCCGGACTGTTCGACCTCGAAGACGGGCACGACGAT
This sequence comes from Streptomyces sp. NPDC058470, assembly GCF_042721055.1. NCBI lineage: Bacteria > Bacillati > Actinomycetota > Actinomycetes > Kitasatosporales > Streptomycetaceae > Streptomyces > Streptomyces sp. NPDC058470. The sequence goes on along the minus strand of NZ_JBHXMF010000056.1, from coordinate 24,455 downwards.
GACCATGCCGGTCTCACGGGCGAGCTCCTGCATACGCGTGACGGTGGGCCCGTCCGGCACGGGCTCCGCCCAGCTGTAGTGCTCGGGCTCCTGGACCTGGCAGAAGTAGGGCGCGTTGAAGACTTCCTGGAAGCCGATGATCTTGGCGCCCTGCCGGGCCGCCTCGCGGGCGTGCTCCTCGTGCTTGGCGACCATGGATGCGGTGTCGCCGGTCCAGGTGGCCTGGACGAGAGCGGCGCGTACGACGTTGGCCATGAGCTGCTCCTTCGACAGGGACGTCAGAGAGCTTCTACGCCCGTAGACAAAGGCGGTAGAGGCTCGAAAGTAAGCCCACTGAACAGCCTTGCCAAGACCATCGTCGTTAACCCGCTGAGTCGATCACGTTTCGCACCTCTTGTGGGTGAGCGCGCGGGACCCGCGCCGGACCGGTCAGCTGGTGAACCCGGCGACCCGGAGGGCGTGGACGAGATCCCGGTGGCGCTCCTCGGAAACCCCCTTCGCGGCCTCCAGAAGGAGCGGCACCAGCCGCTGCGGGTCCGCTTCCGCGCTGTGGACCGTCTCCTCGGGGGTGCGCATCCGTACGTACGCGCCGAGGAGCGCGCGGATCTCCCGGTGGCGGCCCTCCTCCGCGAGGCCGAGTACGGCGGCCCCGATCTCCGGCGCGGGGCGGGCGACGCCCTGGCGCAGCAGCTGCTGCCCGTCGGCCGTGCGGCCCGCCGCGACGAGCGCGTCCGCGGCGGCGACCAGCCGGTCGGCGGGCAGCGAGGCGGCCTCCCACAGCAGGGTGGCCCAGTCGGCGTCGAGGCTCGCGCGGTGCAGTTCGGCGGCGAGCAGCGGGAAGCGGGGGGCCGGCCAGTACGCGGCCTCCACGAGCAGGGCGTGTGCCTCACCGCTGCGGCCTTCGCTCCGGAGCCGGACCAGTGCGCCCACGGTCTCGACGGTGTCCCGGCGGGCGTCGTCGTCCAGCGGGACCCGCCGCGGCTGCGCCGTCTCCGTCTCCGTGGCGGCTCCGGCGAAACGGGCTCCACGGGGGGCATGGCCGCCTTTCCCTGCCGGGGCGGGCACGGCGGGCGCCACCGCCTCAGGGGCGCCCGAGGGGGGCTGGGGCGTCTCCGCCTCCGGCTCGATCATTCCGGCGAAGCGGGCACTGCCTCGGGTGCGGCGCTTCGAGCGTTGCTTGGTGGGGGGCGTGCGGTCTTCCGTGGGGGGCTGGGGGGTGTCGGACCGCGCGCCGGGCGCGTGGGGGCTGTCGGGTCGCGCGTCAGGGGCGTGTACGCCGTCACGGTGCGCCGCAGCAGGGCGGGAGCCGTCGTCGCGCTGGGGGGTGGGGGCATACGCGCCGTCCCGCTGGGGGCGTGCGCCGGGGCTGGAACCGTCCGCGCCGTACGCGCCTTCACGCTGGGCTTGCCGGTCATACTCCGGGGCGTACTCATCCGGATACGCACCGGCAGCCGGGGCGTACACGCCGTCGCGCTGGGTGTGCGCGCCGGGGCTGGAACCGTCCGCGCCGTACGCGCCCTCACGCTGGGCTTGCCGGTCATACTCCGGGGCGTACTCATCCGGATACGCACCGGCAGCATTGTTCGAGGCGGGGCCAGGGAAGGGCGCCCCCGAGACCGCCCCGTCGTCCGGCATCCCGCCATCCGCGGACAACGACGACGGTCCCGTCTGCTCCGGAACGCGCCCGCGGCGGCGGGCCGCCCGGCCCGGTCCCAGCCCCCCGCGACTCGCCTCGGCCGACCTGTCCCCACCGCCTTGCCGAGCAGCGGCCCCGTCAGGCGGCTCCGCCCCGCTCTCGGGCTCCCACATCCCGAGGTTCGGTGCGCTCCGGGAATGCGGGTTCAGGGCGCTCCGGTCGATCTCGTCCATCCGGCGGCGGGTCTCCGCACAGCGGGCGGTCGCCCGTTCGTGGTCGTCGCGGGCCCAGGCGAGGTCGAGGCGGATCGAGTCGGCCTCCTCCTGCGAGGAGGCCGAGCGGAGCAGCCGGTCCAGCTCCGCCTGGCGCTCTGCGGCATAACGCTGTTCGCGGAGAACGACGTCGAGACGGTCGGCCAGGGCGTCGCGGCCACCCGGCCGGGCGTCGTACGCGGCGAGCGAGGCACCGTGCAGGGCGCGGGCCCGCTCGGTCTCCCGGGCGGCGGCGCGGTCGCCGTACTCAGCCGCGACGTCCTGGAGGAGTGCCTCCACGACGTCCCAGGGCGGCACCTCCCACCCGCCCAGGCAGGCCCGCATTCCGTCGGGGTCGCGCTGCCAGAACACTCCGCACCAGCCGCCACCCTGGTCGAGCCGTTCCATCAGCGTGTTCAGAAACCTTGCGAACTCTCCCACCTGAACCGGGAGTTGTTCCACAGCCATCACACAACTCCCGCCAGAATGGAGTGCTCTGATCCGGTAGAAAACACCCTCCGTGTTACGGAACGGCTACGAGTAGTTTTCGGACCGGACGCAGAGTCCTTTGATCCCACCGGGAGTTGCGGTGATCCGGCGGGGATCCGGAAGGCCCTCGGGAGGCCGAAGGCAGTCACGCCGGTCACACCACGACCAACACGCACTCCCCCGCGAGGTCGTCCATGGAGAGCCCGAGCGCCCGCGCGAGCGCCGCCACGGTGAAGAAGGCAGGGGTGGGCGCCCGCCCGGTCTCGATCTTGCGCAGGGTCTCGGCGGAGATCCCGGCATGTGCGGCGACCTGAGCCATGCTCCGGTCACCGCGGGCTTCACGCAGCAGCCGGCCGAGCCGCTCGCCGCGCTCACGCTCTTCGGGGGTCAGGGGGTTACGGACCATGCCCGCATTCTAATACCGGTATAGTAATTGGCATGGTGGAACTGAAGACGGACACATCGATCGACGAGATGTACGAGGCGGGCCAGGTCGTGGGCCGAGCCCTCACCGCGGTGCGGGAGGCCGCGGACGTGGGCGTCTCACTCCTGGAACTGGACGAGATCGCACACCAGATCCTGCGCGACGCGGGGGCGGGCTCCCCCTTCCTCGACTACCGCCCCTCGTTCGCGACGACCCCGTTCCCCGCGGTCATCTGCGCGTCCGTGAACAACGCGATCGTGCACGGCATCCCGACCGGCTACCGGTTGCGCGACGGCGACCTGGTCTCCATCGACTTCGGCGCCGAACTGGGCGGCTGGGTGGGCGACTCGGCGATCAGCTTCACCGTCGGAACGCCGCGCGCCGCCGACGTACGCCTCATCGAGACCGCCGAGCGCGCCCTGGCCGCGGGCATCGCGGCCGCCGTGGTCGGCAACCGCATCGGGGACATCGCGCACGCCATCGGCACGGTGTGCCGCACCGCGGGGTACGGCATCCCGCAGGGCTTCGGCGGCCACGGCATCGGCCGCCGTATGCACGAGGACCCGTCCGTCCCGAACGAGGGCCGCCCCGGCCGCGGTTTCCCGCTCCGCCACGGCATGGCCCTCGCCATCGAGCCCATGCTCATCGGCGGCGGCACCGACGGCTACCACGAGGCCCCCGACGGCTGGACCCTCCGCACGAACGACGGCTCCCGCGCGGCCCACGCGGAACACACCGTGGCGATCACGGACGCGGGCCCGCGCATCCTGACGGCGCGCTGACGCCCGTACCGGCGCACGTCCGGTGAGATGGGCGTGCCCCAGGGGCGGCCGCACCCGGTGAGGCGGACGGCGAGGCCGTCCGCCTCGTCACCGCTACGACGCCGGCCGCACCACCATCGCCGACCCGCCGCCCCGCCGAACCGTCTCCGCCGCCGCGAGCCACTGCCCGTTGGGCAACCGCTGAACGCCCGTCGCAGCGCCGATCTCGGGGTTCTGCCGGAAGGCCTGTCCGACGGACTCCAGCTGAGCCTTCAACGGACTGTTCCACAGGCCCGGTTCGAGTTCGGTGGTGGTCTGGTTGCGCTGGCTCGCGCGCGGTGCCGCGATGGCGTCCACCAGCGGAAGACCTCTGTCCACGAACTCCGTCAGGGTCTGCAGCACGGTCGTGATGATCGTCGCGCCACCGGGCGAACCGAGCGCCACGACCGGCTTGTTGTGCTGGTCGAGGACGATCGTCGGCGAGATCGACGAGCGCGGCCGCTTGCCGGGACCCGGCAGGTTCGGGTCGGGCACGTCCGGGCTCGCCGGGGTGAAGGAGAAGTCCGTCAGCTCGTTGTTGAGGATGAACCCGCGGCCCGGGACCGTGATGCCGCTGCCGCCGGTCTGCTCGATGGTCAGGGTGTACGCGACGACGTTGCCCCACTTGTCGGCCACCGTCAGGTGCGTGGTGTTCTCGCCCTCGTACGTCGTCGGGGCCGCCGTTCCGGCCGTCGAGCAGGCCGCCGGATTACGCGGGTCACCCGGCGCGAGCGGGCTCGTCAGTGTCGCGTCGTCCTTGATCAGGCACTCGCGCGAGTCGGCGTACTTCTGCGACAGCAGTTCCTTCGTCGGTACGTCCTCGAAGGCGGGGTCGCCCACCCAGCGCCCCCGGTCCGCGAACGCGATCCGGCTCGCCTCGATGTAGCGGTGCAGGTACTCCGCCTCGCTCGCCTTCGAAAGGTCGGTCTTCTCAAGGATGTTGAGCGCCTCGCCGACCGTGGTGCCGCCCGAGGAGGACGGGGCGATCGAGTAGACGTTCAGACCGCGGTACGAGGTCTTCGTGGGCGCCTGCTGCTTCGCCTCGTACGCCGCGAGGTCCTTGAGCGACAGCTCGCCGGGGCGGGCGTTGTAGCCCGAACTCGGGTCCACCGGCGGATTGTTCACCGTGTCGACGATCTCCTGGCCGAGGTCGCCGTGGTAGATCTCGTCGACACCCTTCCTGCCCAACTCCTGGTACGTACGGGCCAGATCGGGGTTCTTGAAGGTCGAGCCGACCACCGGGAGCGAGCCGTCGGGAAGGAACAGCTCGGCGGTGTCCGGGAAGTTCTTGAACCGGGCCTGGTTGGACTCGGTCTGCGAGCGGAAGGTGGCGTCGACCGTGAAGCCGTCGCGCGCGAGGCGCTCGGCGGGTTTGAGCACGCTGCTCAGCCGCTCGCTGCCCCAGCTGTCCAGCGCCGTCTGCCAGGTCGCGGGCGTGCCCGGCGTGCCCACGCCCAGCCCGCTGGTGACGGCGTCGGCGAAGGGGATCGGCTGCCCGTTCTCCAGGAACAGTCCGGAGTCGGCCGTCAGCGGCGCGGTCTCCCGGCCGTCGATGGTGTGCACCTTGCCGGACTTGGCGTCGTAGTAGACGAAGTAGCCACCCCCGCCGACGCCCGACGAGTAGGGCTCGGTAACACCTAGGGCCGCCGCGGTGGCGACCGCCGCGTCCACCGCGTTGCCGCCTTTCTTCAGGACCTCGATCCCGGCGGCGGAGGCGTCCGCGTCGACACTGGCCACCGCACCGCCGTAGCCGACGGCGACCGGCACCTTCTCCGCGACGGCCCCGCCGCCGGTGGCGGACGGTGGCGCCGCCGCACCGATCGACACCACCGCGGCCGAAACCGCCAAAACCGCCAGACTCCGTGCAACAGGGCGACGCATCCGTACCTCCAGTAGACAACCGTCCGCGCAGCGTAACTTCAGCACAGAGCTCACGTCAGGACCCCCTCGAACACCGTTGCGCATTCCCGCTAGCATGCGCGCCCATGACTGACGACGTGCGCAACATCGTCCTGGGCGTGCTCGCCGCCGGCATCAGCGCCGCGCTCGGCTGGCTCGCACGGACCTATCTGTGGAAGCGGAAGCTCCGCCGCAAGCAGGCCTTCTTCGGGCTGCCGGCCAACTCCGAGTCGCTGCTGGTGGTCAACCGCGACGCCGGCAGCGCCGACCTCGCGGTGCACCGCTACGACGTGTTCGCGCTTCTGGAACTCGCCGCGCTCATCAAGGACTGCGGCGCGCACGCCGAGGTGATCACCCAGGACGCGGCCCGGCAGGGCTTCGGAGAGCGGACGGAGTTCTGCGTCGGCGGCCCGGGGTCGAACCGGCGCATGGCGGCCCATATGCAGGCCATGCTGCCCGGGGTCCGCGTGAACACCGACCCGGAACCGGTCCCGGACCGGCTGGCGTTCCAGGTCGGCAGTGAGCGCTACCGCATGGAGCAGGGCGTGACCGAGTACGTGCTGCTTGCACGGCTCACGGCCGGGCAACCCGGCCCGGCCCGGCCGGTGTTCCTGTTCTGCGGCCAGCGCGCGATCACCAACCAGGCGGCCTCCCGCTACCTGGCCCGCAACCACGAACGACTGGCCCGCAAGCACGGCAACGACTCCTTCGTCCTCCTCCTGAAGGTCGTCAACTCCCAGGCGTACGGCCCCGACGTCGTCGAGCTGGTCGCGGATGTGACGCGCGCGGCACGGGCCCCGCTGCCGGAGGCGACCGCGGCTCGGAACTCCCACCGCGCCTCGTAGGTTTCATCACCTTTCAACAATCGTTACTGCCGCGTAACTTACCGACGGGTTACTTGCGGTAATTCGCCGAGGTTACTGTCGGGTCACTTTGCACGTGCACGAGTAGGGAGTGACCCCGTGGGACACCCGCGCAAGGCTCTGCGCATGACCGCCACCAGCGTCGTCTCGGCGACCCTGATCGCCGGCACCACCCTCGGCCCGGCCACCGCCGCCCAGGCCTCCCCCAGCACGACGGGTGTCCGTTTCGTAGACATCGCCGGAGACGGCGGCACCGTCCTCAAGGCCAACGTCGTCACCCCCTCGGGCGCCGCCGGTACACACGGCTACCCGCTCATCGTGCTGCCCACGAGCTGGGGCCTGCCCCAGGTCGAGTACCTCGCCCAGGCCCAGAAACTGGCGGACTCCGGCTATGTGGTGGTCAGTTACAACGTCCGCGGCTTCTGGCAGTCCGGCGGGGAGATAGAAGTGGCGGGCCCACCGGACATGGCCGACGTGTCCAAGGTGATCGACTGGTCGCTCGCGAACACCCCGGCCGACGCCGGGAAGATCGGCATGGCGGGCATGTCGTACGGCGCGGGCATCAGCCTGCTCGCTGCCGCGTACGACCCGCGGATCAAGGCGGTTGCCGCGCTCAGCGGCTGGGCGGACCTGATCGAATCGATCTACTCGGGCCGCACCCAGCACGTCCAGGCGGCCGCCCTGCTGGACGGCGTCGGCACGCTCACGGGCCGTCCCAGCGCCGAACTCCAGCAGGTTTTCAAGGACTTCTTCGCCTCCGACCTCTCCAGGGAGCCGGAGATCATCTCCTGGGGAAAGAAACGTTCCCCAGGCGCCTACGTCGACCAGATCAACGCCAACGGGGCCGCCATCATGATGGCCAACACCTGGGGCGACACGATCTTTCCGCCCAATGAATACGCCAAGTTCTACGAGCAGTTGACCGGCCCCAAGCGCCTGGAGTTCCGCCCCGGCGACCACGCCACCGCCGAGGTGACCGGTCTCCTCGGACTCCCCAACGACGTGTGGACGGACACCGGCCGCTGGTTCGACCACTACCTCAAGGGCGAGGACAACGGCATCGACCGCGAGCAGCCGGTCCAGCTCAAGTCCCGCTCCACAGGTGACTACGAGGGCTACCCGAACTGGAAGTCGGTCGGCGCGACGACGGAGAGGATCGCCCTCGCGGGCACGACAACGATCAGCACGAACGTCGACTCGGGCGCGAACGGCGGAGTCATCTTCCTCTCCAGCATCCTCGACCAGCTCGCCCAGCTGCCCCCCGCGGCGTCGACCCCGCTGCTCCCGCGCCGCTGGGCGGCGATCTGGCAGTCGGAGCGGTACGGGAGCGCCCAGCAAGTGCGCGGCACTGTCACGTTGCACACCACGGTCACCGGCACCAAGGAGAGCGGAACCCTCGTCGCGTACCTCTACGACGTAGGCCCGCTCGGCCTCGGCAAGCTGGTCAGCAACGCACCGTACACCTTCCACGGGCAGACGCCCGGCAAGCCGTTCGGCGTCGACCTGGAGCTGTTCTCCACGGCCTACGACGTCCCGGCAGGGCATCGGCTCGCCCTGGTCGTCGACACGGTCGACCCGCTCTACATCGAGCACAACCCGTCCGGCGCGCAGCTGACCTTCTCCTCGCCGGGGCACGACCCGTCGTATGTGTCCGTGCCCCTGCGCAAGCAGTGATCTCCGGCTGCTGCCGGGCGGGTTGAGGGCCCGTGAGCTGCTGCTCCCCTACAATCTCGGGGCTGTGGGGGGACCCCCACCCGGCAGCAGCGTCCCTGGTTCGGCCGGTGCCACATCCACGGCCTCGGTCTTGGGACTGCGCTGCTCCCGCCGGGACACCCATTGGGCGAACCAGCTGAGCAGCATGCACATCCCGATGTAGATCGGCGAGATCACCATCACCACGGGGATGAACGGCAAATCGTAGTCGAGGTTCGACGCGATGAGCTTGCCGGCGTGGAGAAACTCCTCGTAGGTGATCAGATAGCCCAGCGAAGTGTCCTTCAGGGCCACCACCAACTGGCTGATGATGGTGGGCAGCATGGACCGTACGGCCTGCGGCACGAGGACGTACGACATCACCTGGGTCTTGCGCATGCCGAGCGCGAACGCCGCCTCCCGCTGGCCGCGTTCGACGGAGTTGACGCCCGCGCGGAAGACCTCGGCGAGCACCGAGCCGTTGTAGAGGGTCAGACCGGTGACCAGCGCGGGCAGCGGCTGCACCTTGAGCGCCACGAAGATGAAGAAGATCATCACCAGTACGGGCATGGCGCGGAAGAACTCGACGAGCAGGGTGGAGACCCCGCGCACCGGCCCGTGGTCCGACAGCCGGCCCGTCGCGAGCACGGTGCCCAGAGCGAGGGACAGTACGGCGGCGAGCGCGAAGGCCTTGAGCGTGTTCCCCAGACCACGCAGCAGCAGCTCCTGAATTCCCTTGTACTCGAAGGGCATCCACTTCGTGTACGTGAACTGGTCGGTGTCGAACAGGAGATACAGGAGCCAGCCGACGAGCCCGAGGATCACGGCGGTGGACAAGGCCCCGTACATCCGGTGCCGCCCGCGGGTCTTGGGCCCGGGGATGTCGTAGAGGGCGGTGGATTCGGTGGCGGTGGCGGTCATCGGGCGACTCCCCAGCGCTTTTCGAGGACATTGAAGACCGCGCTGATGGCGAGGGTGATGATCAGGTATCCGAGGGCGATCCAGACGAAGGTCCAGACGATGTCGTAGCCGAGTTCGCTGAGGGTCTTGTAGGTGCCGAGCAGTTCGGTGACGCTGAAGGCCCCCGCGATCGCCGAGTTCTTGGCGAGCGCGATGAGCGTGGAGCCGACCGGCGGGATCACCGAGCGGAAGGCCTGCGGCAGGACGACCAGGGACAGGTTCTGACCAAACGTCATACCGAGGCTGCGGGCCGCCTCACCCTGCCCCTTGGGCACCGTGTTGATGCCCGACCGCAGCGCCTCGCAGATGAAGGCCGAGGTGTAGCAGCCGAGCGCCAGGATCGCGAACACCTCGAAGGGCAGCACAAGTCCGAAGCGCGGCAGGCCGAGCAGCACCGCGAAGAACAGCAGGGTGAGCGGGGTGTTGCGCAGGACCGTGACCCAGGCCGTGCCGAGGGCCCGCAGCGAGCCGACCGGAGCCACCCTGAAGGAGGCCATCAGGAAGCCGAGGGCCAGGGCCAACAGCGAGGCGTAGAAAGTGAGTTCGACGGTGCCGAGAAAACCGTCGCCGAAGGTGGAGAAGTTGTCTGTCAGTACGTTCACGACGCCCTCAACTCCCCTGGTAGCGGTCGATCTTGGGTGGGGTGGGCGCGGGCACTCCGGACAGGCCGAGCGTCGCCTCGTACGCCTTCTTCCAGTCGCCGTTCTTCTCGCGGGCCTCCAATGCGTCGTCGAGCGCGAACCGCAGCGCGCTGTCGCCGCGCGGTACGCCGATGCCGTACGGCTCCTCGGAGAACGGCTTGCCGACGACCTTGAGTTCGTCGGGGACCTTCGCCGCGTAGCCGATCAGGATGGCGTCGTCGGTGGTGACGGCGTCGACCTGGTAGGTGAGCAGGTTGTCGACGCAGACGGAGTACGTGTCGTACGAGACGAGCTTCGCCTTCGGGTAGTCCGCCTTGATGCGCTGGTACGGGGTCGAACCGGCCGCCGAGCAGACGGTCCTGCCCGCGAGGTCCTGCGGGCCGTGGATGTCGTTCTCGTCGCTGCGCACCAGCAGGGACTGTCCCGCCATGTAGTACGGGCCGGCGAAGCCGACGAGCTTCTTGCGCAGGTCGTTGATGGTGTACGTGCCGACGTAGTAGTCGATCTGACCGTTCTGCAGGGCGGTTTCGCGGTTCGCCGAGGCGATCGTCCTGAAGTGGACCGTCTGCGGGGCGAGGCCGAGGGAGGCCGACATCATCTTGGCGATCTCGATGTCGAAGCCGGAGTAGGCGCCGCTCGCCGGGTCCTTCTCGCCCAGGTAGGGCTGGTCCTCCTTGGCACCGACGGTGAAGTAGCCGCGCTTCTCGGCACGCTTCCAGGTGGCCGAGGAGGGGAGCTGGAAGCCTTGTGTCACCTGGTAGTTGGGCAGTTTCCCGGCGGCGGGACCCTTGGTGGGCGGGCTGCCCTCCTTGCCGCAGGCCACGGCCGTGGCGATCAGTGCCGTGAGCGCCGCGAGGGTGCGGCACACACGTGAGGTACGGATCATGCGGTGCGCTCCCCCGCTCAGTGCTTGAGGATCTTGGAGAGGAAGTCCTTGGCGCGCTCGCTGCGCGGGTTGGTGAAGAACTCCTCCGGGGTACGGTCCTCGACGATGCGGCCGTCGGACATGAAGACGACGCGGTTGGCGGCGGAGCGCGCGAAGCCCATCTCGTGGGTGACGACGACCATCGTCATACCGTCGCGCGCCAGTTGCTGCATGACCTCGAGCACTTCGTTGATCATCTCGGGGTCGAGCGCCGAGGTCGGCTCGTCGAAGAGGAGAGCCTTCGGATCCATGGCGAGGGCGCGGGCGATAGCCACGCGCTGCTGCTGTCCGCCGGAGAGCTGTGCCGGGTACTTCGGGGCCTGCGAGGCGAGGCCCACGCGGTCCAGGAGTTCGTGGGAGCGCTTGTCGGCCTCTTCCCGCTTGCGGCCGCGGACCTTGGTCTGGGCGAGCGAGACGTTCTGAAGGACCGTCTTGTGGGCGAAGAGGTTGAAGGACTGGAAGACCATGCCCACCTCGGCGCGGAGCTGGGCGAGCGCCTTGCCCTCATCGGGGAGCGGCTGACCATCGAGCTTGATCGTCCCCGACGCGATGGTCTCCAACCGGTTGATCGCCCTGCACAGTGTCGATTTGCCCGACCCCGACGGGCCGATGACGACGACCACCTCCCCCTTGCCGACGGTGAGATTGATGTCCTGAAGGACATGCAACTCCCCGAAGTACTTGTTCACGTCATGCAGCTCGATCAACGGATCGACAGCCATGCCCGGCCCTACCCACTCTCAGCTGTGTCGCAGTTGCCGCAAACTATCGGGACAAGAACGGACTTACTGCGCGACACGCACTTTTCAGGCATTAGCCGTATTGTGCGGTTAGGGCCTGTCTGACAATTCCCGTCGTCGCCCGCAGGCGGGAATTGCCAGACAGGCCCTAACCCTCCGACACCTCCGCGTACAGCTGCGAGAGTTCGGGCTCACCGCTCGACGCCCAGGTCTGACCGGAGGCGACCACGTCGATCTCCCGGCCGGACGGCAGAAGCACCACGGGATGGCCGTTGGGCCAGACCTGCCAGACGGCTCCGGGGACGGTGCGCACGATCACCGTGCCGACGTACAGACCCGCGTCGTTGCCGAGCCACGGCAGGCCCTCCTCGTCGTCCCGCCAGCGTGGCAGCAGTTGGTCGAGCGCTTCCAACGAGGCCACGGAGTCGTCGAGTTCGACCCCCGCCAACTCCGCCTGGGAGCGCAGCAGATCACACTCGGCGAGGAGTTCGGCGACACCCTCGGCGTCGACGGCACCGTCGGAGAGCACCGCGACACCGAAGGCGGGGCCGCGCTTCTTGCGCCAGTTGCCGAGGAAAGGGATGTTCATCGGCCCAGCGTGTCATTCACGCCGGGCCGCGCACCACCGGCGCGCGGAACACCAGTTCCCCGCACATCGACCGCGGACCACGCCCCCACTCCCGCACACCGGCCGCGCGTCGCGCCCTCACCCCCTTCCGGGCCGGCCGTCCACGCGCCTTGCCAACGGTATTCATCCTTCGTAGAGTTCAACAACACATGAGTTCAACATCCGTTGACTTCAGAGTTCCGCCATCCCGTGCCCAGGAGAGGCAGGGCCCGTGCAGAAGATCCCCTCCCAGGTGAACGAAGGCTGGCCGGTCGCTCTCCCGCCGAACGGGCATGCAGATCTCCTTGCCGCGTCGGCAAGGGAGTTGATCGAGCGCCACAACGCAGGGCGTTCGGTGGCCGCGGACGAGCCGATGAGCCACATGCGCTCCTATCCGCTCCGCCGGTCACGCTGGACAGGTTCAGCACCCGTCCCCGCCGTGTACACCATCCAGTTCTGCCGGCGCCCGGAGCGTGCCGTGGGCCAGGAGAAGTGCGGCCGCTCGGTCGTCCACGTCGACAGCCTCGGCGACGTGGACCCATACAGCAACTGCGTGTCCGGGCAGGGCTACCGGGCCGGGAACATGCCCATGCGGTCGTTCGCGCGGATCGGGGAGCACGGCTTCGACGAGTTCCGCGACATCCGCTGCAACGGCCACTCCGCCCGCGGCCCGTGCCCGGTGGCCCGCGAGGACGTCTGGTGTCCGTTCCGCTGCCCTCCGCCGGCCCGGAACACCCCACCGGCGATCCCAAGGGCTGCGGTGCGACCGATTACCTGCAGCTCCGGCCGGTACTGGGGCCGCCGCAAGCAGCGCGACGTACGGCTGGCACCTTCGCCGAGCTCTGTCACCTCGCAACCACCGCACTCTCCGCCCACCGTCCAAGGAGAATCCCGTGGCCGTCGCCCCTGAGCAGTCCGTCATAGTGGTCGGGGCCGGGCCCACCGGTCTCGCCCTGGCCTGTGAGCTGGCCACTGCCGGTGTGTCCTGCACCGTCCTCGAACGCCGCCTCACACCGTCCGCCCAGTCCCGCGCCATGGGCCTGTACAGCAGGACGATGGAAGTCCTCGATCTGCGCGGCCACGCCGACGCGTTGGCGGCCCTCGGCCGCCCGGTCGGCCGCATGGTGCCGGCGCGTGGAGCGATGGTCGACTTCGCCGAACTGGACAGCCGGTTCCCCTATCTCAACGTCATCCCGCAGAGCCGGACCGAAGAGGTGCTGCAGCAGCACGCGCTCGGCCTCGGGGTCACCGTCGAGCGCGAGGCCGAGGTGTTCGGCCTGGAGCAGGACGGCTCAGGTGTCACACTCCAAGTGCGCTCGGCGGCCGGGGAGTGGGAGGAGAGCGCCGACTTCGTCGTCGGCTGCGACGGCGCCCACAGCGTTGTACGCGAACTCTCCGGCATCGCCTTCCGCGGCCGCACGTACGACATCGCACCGATCCTCGCCGATGTCCGGCTGCGCAAGCCGCCGCCGGACGATCTGCTGCTGCTCTCCGGCCGTGGCGGCGTCATGGTCTCGGTGCCGTACGGCGGCGGCCTGTACCGCATCGCGGTGGCGCGCCGGGACCGGCCGTGGACACGCGATCCCGTGACCCTGGAGGAACTCGGCGATCTGCTCACACGGGCGCTCGGCTTCGACCCCGAACCGTACGCCCCCGAGTGGCTCGCCCGGTTCAAGATCCACCAGCGGATCGCCGACCAGTACCGGACCGGGCGGGTCCTGCTGGCCGGGGACGCCGCACATCTGCATTCGCCACTGGGCGGACAGGGCCTCAACCTGGGCATTCAGGATGCCGTCAATCTGGGGTGGAAGCTCGCCGCCGAGGTCCAGGGCTGGGCGCCTGCCGACCTGCTCGACTCGTACGAGACTGAGCGTAGGCCTCAGGCCGAGCGGATCCTGCAGACCACCGACCGGGCCACCCGACTGGCCACCACCACTTCGGCGGCCCTGACCGCGCTGCGCCGCACCGCGCTCGCGAAGGCCCTCTCGCACCGCCGGATCCAGAGGTTCGTCGGGGAGTCGATCTCAGGTCTGCGAGCCGACTACGCGCGCCGCGGTGTGCGGGGCGGGCTTCGGATGCGCGCGGGACAGCGGGTGCCCGACCTGACGGTCCCCCGGGCCGGGGCCGCCCCGGTACGGCTGTACGAGCTGATGCGGGACGGCCGGTTCCTGCTGCTCGACCTCAGCGACGACGGCCGAGCCGCCGCTCTCACCGAGGCCTGGGGCTCCCGGGTGAGCCCGGTCCGGGTCGGCGGTCCGCTTCCCGAACTCACCGGCGTCAGAACGCTGTTGGTGCGGCCGGACGGCTACGCGGCGTGGGTGGAGGGCGAGGAGGAGCCGGGCGGACGCGACGAACGGGTACGGGACGCGCTGCACCGGTGGTGCGGCGTGGAAGGGCCGGCGCCGCAGCCGGACCCCGTGGCCGCCGGTCACGCCGACCCCGTGACAGCGCCGGTGTCCGAGCCCGAGTCCGCCCGCGCCGAACGGACGTGAGGAGCCGCACATGGGGGCCGTCCGCCGAGCCGGACCTCGTACTCGTACTCGTACTCGTACTCGTCTACATCTGATCAGCGAAGGGCCACAGCCGTGGAACAGAGCGCATCACTTCGTTCCCAACGTACGCGCGAGGCGATCCTGTGCGCCGCACGCATACACTTCGGCTCACACGGGTACCAGCGAGCCACAATTCGCGCCATAGCGGCCACCGCGGCGATAGATCCCTCCATGGTCATGCGCTACTTCGGGAGCAAGGAGCAGCTCTTCGACGCCGCCCTCGATCTCGACCTGGGGCTGCCCGACCTCACCGGAACGCCTCCCGAGCTGCTCCCGCATGCCCTCATCACCCGGTTCCTCGCGCCGTGGGAGAACGACACGGACGAGGGTTCGCTGCGGCTGCTGCTGCGCTCCGCGGCGACCAACGAGCGGGCCGCGGAGCGCCTGCGCCGCATCCTCCACGAGCAGCTCACCAGCAGCCTGACCGGTGTACTCGGTGCCGAACGCGCGGCCTCCAGCAGCGGACTGGTCGCCGCTCAGCTCCTGGGCGTGGCGTTCGCCCGCTATCTGCTGCGCCTGCAGCCGATAGCCGACCTGTCGGTGCAGGCCCTGGCCGACCTGGTCGCACCTTCGATGCGTACGGCACTCGCGGATCCCTGATCACCCCCGACGCACAGCGTGCCCGTTGCCGCCACCCCGACGGCAACGGGCACGCTGCCCTGCCTCAGCTGCGCCAGCTCAGCGGCGACCGGTAGGGACTGCGGTGCCCCGGGCGCTCCCACAACGGCATGACGGAGACCTCGTCCCGTGCGGCGTCCGCGGTCTGTGCGGCGGCGCGGGCGAGCAGCACGGCGGTCAGGGCCGCGAGTTCCGCGTCGGGGATGTCACCTCCCCTGATCACACGGACGAGAGTCGGTGCTTCGGTTGCTGCGGTCATGACGCTCCTTCAGTTACCGTTTCAGTGCGGTGGGTTGCCGTGTTTGCGTGCTGCCAGGTCCGCGTGTTTCGTCCGTAGCATGCGCAGGGATTCGATGAGCACCCGGCGTGTGTCGACCGGGTCGATGACGTCGTCAAGCAGGCCGCGCTCGGCTGCGTAGTAGGGGTGCATCAGCTCGGCCTTGTACTCCTTGACCATCTGCCGACGCATCGCTTCGGGATCGTCCGCCGCCCGGATCCCACGCCGGAAGATCACGTCGGCGGCGCCTTCCGCGCCCATCACCGCGATCTCGTTGGTGGGCCAGGCGTACGAAAGGTCCGCTCCCACGGAGCGGGAGTCCATGACGATGTACGCGCCGCCATACGCCTTGCGCAGCACCAGGGAGATCCGGGGGACGGTCGCGTTGCAGTATGCGTACAGGAGCTTCGCGCCGTGCCGGATGATGCCGTTGTGCTCCTGGTCGACGCCGGGGAGGAAGCCGGGCACGTCGACCAGGGTGACCAGCGGGATGTTGAACGCGTCGCACAGCTGGACGAAGCGGGCCGCCTTGTCGCTGGCGTCGATGTCGAGCACCCCCGCCAGTGCCTGCGGCTGGTTGGCGACGATCCCCACCACCTGTCCGCCGAGCCGGGCGAGCGCGACGATCACATTGGTCGCCCACCCCTCGTGGACCTCGAGGAACTCGCCCTCGTCCACGATCTCGTCGATCACGCGCCGCATGTCGTACGGACGGCTGCCGTCGGCGGGCACCAGGTCGAGCAGCGCCTCGCACCGCCGGTCCGCCGGGTCCTCGGAGGGCGCCGCGGGCGCGGTGCCCCGGTTGTTCTGCGGCAGCAGTGAGAGCAGATAGCGGACCTCGTCCAGACAGGTGGGTTCGTCGTCGTACGCGAAGTGCGCGACCCCCGACCTCTCGGCGTGCACGTCCGCGCCTCCCAGACCGTTGTGCGTCACCTGCTCCCCGGTGACCGTCCGGACGACGTCGGGGCCGGTGATGAACATCTGCGAGGTCTCGCGCACCATGAACACGAAGTCGGTCAGAGCCGGAGAGTATGCCGCCCCGCCGGCACAGGGTCCGAGCATCACGCTGATCTGAGGAATCACTCCGGACGCCTGGGCGTTGCGGGTGAAGATTCCTCCGTACCCGGCCAGGGCGGTGACACCCTCCTGGATCCGCGCACCTGCTCCGTCATTGAGCGAGACCAGTGGGGCCCCGGCGGCGATCGCCCGGTCCATGATCCGGTGGATCTTCTCCGCGTGCGCCTCTCCGAGGGCGCCGCCGAAGATACGGAAGTCATGGGCGTAGACGAACACGGTCGCCCCGTGCACCGTGCCCCATCCGGTGACCACCCCGTCGGTGTAGGGCCTCTTGTCCTCCAGCCCGAATCCCGTCGCGCGATGCCGCCGCAAGGGCTCCACCTCGTGGAACGACCCCTCGTCCAGGAGCAGGGCGATGCGTTCCCGGGCCGTCAGCTTTCCCTTCGCACGCTGCGCGGCGGTCGCCTTCTCGTCCTGGCCCCGCTCGACCAGCTCCCGGATCGCCCGCAACCGCGCCACGCGGCCCCTGACGTCCGACGCGGGCTCGACGTCCGGAGCAGGCCGGGCGGGCGGCGGCGCGGTCGGGTCGCCGGAGGTCACGGCGCCAGCGGCGAGCGGTGGTCGCCGGCCGTGAGGAGGTGCGGTACCACCGAACTCCCGTCGGTTGCCGAGGAGTTCTCCCGGGCACCCATCGACCAGTTCAGCAGCGCCGTGCCGAGGCTCATCCCGCCGCCGAACGCGGCGAGGACGACCAGGTCCCCCGGCGCTGCCAACCCCGCGCGGTCCATCTCGGCCAGGGTGATCGGCACGGAGGCGGCTCCCGTGTTGGCGTACCGCTCCAGCGTGAGGTGGAGGGCGGCACGGTGCAGACCGAGCTCCGGCCAGAGTTCGGCGAGCATGATGCCGTTCGCCTGGTGCGGGACGAAGTGCTGTACGGCGTCCGCCGGGACCGCTGCGCGGCGCAGCAGTGCTTCGATCTCTACGGGGAGTGTGCGCTGGACGAAGTCGCGCACACCGCGGCCGTCCATCCGGAAGTAGTGCCCGCCCTCCATCACGGTCTCCGGCGAGGACGGCCGACGGCTGCCGCCGGCGACGACGCGGATAAGCTGGTGGGCATCGCCTCGCGAGACCAGCGAGACCTGTCGCAGGCCCAGGCCCGGTGCGACCGGTCCGAGGACCGCCGCCCCCGCGCCGTCCCCGAAGAGCGCGGCCGTCCGGCGGTCGCTGTAGTCGAGGATGCGGGAGTAGATGTCGGCGCCGATGACCAGACCGTGACGCGGCTCGCCGCCGGTGGCACCGCTCAGCAGCTTCTCCACCGCCTTGAGGGCATAGACGAAGCCGCTGCACACCGCGTTGACGTCGAAGGCCGCGGCCCTGCGGGCGCCGATGCGGTGCTGCACGAGGGCGGCCGTGGCCGGCTGCGGATGGTCGGGAGTAGAGGTGGCAACCACCACGTACGCGAGTTGATCCGCCGTCAGACCCGCGCTGTCCAGAGCTCGTTGGGCAGCCTCAACGGCCAGGTCCGAGGTGGCCTCGTGCGGCGCGGCTCGCCGCCGTTCGCGGATCCCGGTCTTGCGGACGATCCACTCGTCGGTCACGCCGGCGCCGTGTCCGATCTCCGCGTTGCTGATGATGGCCTCGGGCAGATAGGAGCCCACTCCGACAATGCCGATGGACCGCACGATTCCTCCTCGGGCAGCGGCGAGCCATGACTTAACTCACCATGCGTTGAAATCATCGCAGACGAGCTTGACGAATTCAACACCGAAAGAGTTCACTAGATGGTGAAATAATCGAACGCGCCTGACCAACGCCCCCATACTCAACGGGAGTTGCAGACCATGACGTTCACCAGCGTAGGGACAGCGGCCGAGGCCCGGGCCGAGGCGACCCAGGCTCTGATCTCCGCAGGCCGCACCCTCTTCACTCGGCGCGGCTACCGGCAGACCGACTTCGCGGACCTGGCCAGGACCGCAGGTCTGGAGCCGGAGTTCGCCCGCGAGCTCCTCCCGGACAAGGCCGCGGTTTTCGGCGCCCTGATCGAACGGACGGTCAAGGTGGCGGGGCTACTCGGCCCCGCGGTGGCCGAGGGCGTCGACGAAGACCTGCCGACCCGCCTCGCCCGCGCCTATCTCACACTGTGGGAGCCCGGCGAGGAGGAGTCCCCCCTGATCGAGGTGTACCGCGTCGCACTCTCCGACAAGGAGGCCTCCGCAGTGCTGCGCGAGTGCATCTCCGACTCCCTCAACACGTCGGTCGGCAGCGAACTGGCCACTCAGGACGCGGAACTGCGCACCGCGCTCTTCGGCGCCCAACTGGCCGACACCGCCATCGTCCGCCACCTGGTCGGAGCCGCGCCCCTCACCTCCGCGGACATCGAGACGGTGATCGAAACGGTCACGCCGAGCCTGCGGCACACGCTGCTCGGACCCGACAGCTCCCGGCGATCACACCCACGCACGGTACGGTGACGGGCGGCTGACGGGGAGTCGGCAGCGGCACCAGCTCCCCGGAACGCCCACGGAATCCTGAGCGCCACCCATGGATGGAATCCCGGGGTCCCGCCTGTTACGATGTTTTCACCCAGCAGTGAATTACCCGCTCACAGATCCCCCGAAGCGCAGTGATCCCATGACATCCAGGCACGCAGACAGCTCCCCCACCCCCGCTCGCAAGCCCAGTTCGCCCCAGCGGGCGCCCTCCCCGGCAGCAAGGAAGCCACGTCCGCTTCGCGCACGCAGCGGACGCCGGCCCGGGGACAGCGGCACCCGTGATCAGATCCTCGAGTCGGCACTGCACCTCTTCGCTGACCGCGGCTACTCCAGGACCACGATCCGCGCGATCGCTGAGGACGCGCAGGTGGACCCGGCGTTGGTGCACCACTTCTTCGACAACAAGGAAGGGGTCTTCGACGCCGCCGTCAACTCGTCCCTGAGCGTCTCCCTCGCCTTCGACGAAGAGCCTGCACTCGACAGCGAGAGCGGCCCGGCAGAGGCCACCTGGATCGCCCAGACCTATTTCTCGTTCTGGGAGAACGAGGAAACCCGCTACGCCATGACCGCCATCTACCGGGCGGGCCTCGCCGACAGCGCCACCTCGGACGTACTGCGGGCCCGAGTCGAGGCGAGCGCCAAGAACTGGGCCGGACACTCCGGCTACAAGGACCGCCCGGACGCCGAGACCCGCGCGGCCCTGGCCTCGGGCCATCTCGCGGGACTGGCCCTCATGCGCTACGTACTCCGGATCCACCCGCTGGCCACGATGGAGTTCGAGGAGTTCCTCAACTGGGTGGTGCCCGCGCTGGAACTGCGCCTGTCCACCTCGCTGGAGCCCCGCAGGTCCGGCAAGCGGAAGGCGGACTGACCTTCCGCCCGAGCGCGACAGGCCGACAGGCCGACAAGGGTGTACCCGGGAGCCTCCGAGCCGGAACCCCCCCGGTACACCCCACGTACGAGTCAGCGGCGCACGGCACGCACCTCGTACGCGCGACCGTCAGTCGCCGGTCCTCCAGATGCCCTTCAACGCCATGACGGAGATACCCGGGCCGGCCGTGAGCATGAGGCCGTGGGCACCGTCGAAGGGCGGCTTGGCGAAGGTCCGCTCCAGAACCTCCAGGACCGAAGCGGAACCGAGGTTGCCCAGTTCACGGAGCGAATCGCGGGCCAGACCGACCATCTCCGGGGCGCACCCCAGACCTTCGACGAGCGTGTCGAGAACCCTGGGGCTCCCGGTGTGGGACACGACGAACTGCGGCACGGCATCCGTACCGGCGGGCACGGTGTTCTCCAGCCACTCGAGGAGTGCGGGCATGACGCCCCGGATCGCTCCCAGCAGCTTGGGTGAGTTGTGAGCGTGGAGCCCGTCGTTGCCGATGGTGGTTCCGACGATGTGGCGGCTGCCGGGGTGGACGGTTTCCCAGGAGTCGACGAGTTCCATACGAGGGCCGTCGGCATGGGCCCTGACCAGACAGGCGCCGGCCGCGTCGCCGATGAGTGCCTTGAAGATCATGCCGTCCATGCCGACGTCGCCGCCGTGCAGATAATGGCTGTACACATCGGCACACACCACGAGAACCGTGTCATGCGGGCGGGCGGTCACCAGGTCCATGGCTCTCGCGATGCCGAACACCGCTCCGGCGCACCCGAGTTGGGTGACCGGCAGACGTCGCACCGAGGAACGAAGGCCGAGCCGTTCCAGTAAGGGGATGTCGAGCCCCGGCATGGTGTGACCGCTGGCGCTGATGACCACCAGAGCATCGACATCGCCCGGCGACAGGCCGGCCTCGAAGAGCGCTCCGCGTGCGGCGTTCTCCGCCAGGTCGAGGGAGTCCTGCAGATGTTCACGCCCCCGCTCCTCCAGACTGCCGCTCTCGCGGAACTGCTCGGTCAGCGGCCGGGAGTACCAGCGGTTGCGCACGGTGGTGGCCCTGATCACGCGCTGGACCTCGGGGAGCCTGGGATGCTCCCCGTACAACTCCGTGATGTGCTCAAGCAGTTCGTCGGTGGTCACCTGATAGCGGGGCAGGGCGACGACAGGTGCGGTGACGACAGGCATGGGACCTCCAAGAGCTCTCGGACAGTGGCGAACTGATACACGAGCCCGTGCTTGAGGTGGAGCGGCACCCGGCGGCCGTCGATGACGGGCTCCGGGTGACGACGGTCCGGCCCGTTCAGCCGCTGTGGCCATGGAAGTCTGCGCACGCGAAACACCCCCCGGTGCTTGACCGTGTGCTCCCCCGTTGGGAGCGCTGTACAGCGCTGATGAAGGACATCGAACTCGATGGCGCATGACAATGAAGAGCACGAGGCTCGGCTCTCCGTCTTCGGAGCGCTTCGGCCGGTAGGGGTGCCCGGGCAACAGCCCTGGGCTCGTCCGTCGGCACTCCCCTTGGCCCGCTCGGGGCCCGGCAGATCGAGACAACTCGACGGTACTCCACAGAACTTGGCACCAGCAAGAGGGTATTTCAACAAGCGTGGAATCTACCGGCGGGCGCCATCCACACACCTCACGGTCACACCCGGATTCATCGCCGGGCCGCCGTCAAAAAAACTCAACACCTATTGAACTCACTGCCCGTTGAGTTCTAGGCTCGACCCAGGAACCGCCCACTTCTTCGCCAAGGAAGGGCAGACCGTCATGCATGCACCGGTGCGCCACCGCGCGGGCACGGACTCCTGGGTGGAGTACGCGGCCTGCCATGATGCCGACCCCGAGACCTTCTTCCCGCCTGCCGGGGGCACGGACGACACCGAACGGGAGGCGGCCGCCAAACAGTTGTGCGCTCGCTGCCCGGTGGCCGAGCCATGCCTACGCGAGGCACTGTCACACGAGGAGACCACGGGGATCTGGGGCGGGCTCACCGTACGGGAGCGCCGCGAGCTGTTCCGGGTCGCCGGCACGTTCGACGCGATCAGCGCCGCTCTGACCGCTTTCCTGGAGGACGGAGGCAGGCGGATCAGTCCGCACGCACGGGAACGCCCGGCGTACGCGTGGCTCCTGCGCCGTCACGGCTGGGGCGCCACACGGATCGCCGGCGCACTGGGACTGACCCTCAGCCAGGTCCAACAGGCCTTGCGGACGGCCGAGTTCGCATCCGTCCACGTCCGGGGCCGCACGCCCGAGGTCCGTACGCCCGAGGCCCGTATGCCGAGGGCCTGCACACCCAGGGCCGGGGCGGTCGCCACCGACCGTGGTCGGACATCATGACAGCCCTCGCCCTCGCGCAACCCCGCCGACTCGTGCGCACGGTGACCACCGACGACGGCGCCGGGATCGCCGTCTACACGCACGGCGATCCCGACGCCGCGGCCACCGTGCTGCTGTGCCACGGCTGGACCAGATCCGCCCAGGACTGGCGGCCGCACATCGACGCGCTGACCCGCCCCCGCCAGGGCTTCCCGGTTCTGCGGGCCGTCAGTTACGACCAGCGCGGCCATGGCGGGTCCACCCGGGGCACCGCCGTACTCGACATGGAACTCCTCGGCCGCGACCTCGCTCTCGTCCTCGCCGAGGCGGCCTCGGACGGCAACCCCGTCATCGTGATCGGCCACTCGATGGGAGGCATGGCCATCCAGCAGCTCGCCGTCCGCCAACCGGCCCTTCCCGGAGTCAAGTTGGCCGGCGTGGGCCTGATCTCGACCTGCCTGGACAAGGTGGGTTCGCTGATGGCCGGCACCCCGGCGGCACGCCGCCGCGTCCAAGCCCAGCAGCGGGTCGCCGAAGGCCTGCTGCGCTCGCCCCGCTCGGCCAGGGCCGTGCACCGACTGCTCACCGGACCGCTCTCGCACCCGACCACCGCCCCGCTGTGGCGCGCGGTGTTCGGGGCGGGACCCCACACCGAGACGGCCCGCGCGGGCGCCCGCGCCTTCCGGGACATACCGGCGACGACGGTCGCCGAGTTCTACTCGGCACTCACCACCCACGACTGCGCCGGCCACCTCGGCGCACTGGCCCTGGTACCCACCCGGATCCTGGTCGGCTCCCTGGACTGCTTCACCTCGCCCGCACAGGCCAGAAGGCTGGCGGACGACATACCGGGCGCGGTGCTGCAGACGGTGCCCGGACAGGGCCACGACCTGCCGTACGAGCGGCCCGTCCTCGTCGTGGAGACCGTACACGCGCTGCTGCGCGAGATGCCCCGGGGCCTGCCCGGAACCCTCGCCCCGTCGGTCCCGGCACTCTGGTGATCGCAAACGGGCACGCCGGGCCGACCGGTGAACCACGCCTGCGCACCGATGTTCTGACGGCCCGTCGGATCGTGGTGAAGGTCGGCTCATCGTCTCTCACGACGACCGCCGGCGGCCTCGACCCGGACCGGGTGGACGCCCTGGTCGACGTGCTCGCGCGGACGCGGTCGGCGGACACAGAGGTCGTCCTCGTCTCCTCGGGCGCGATCGCCGCGGGCCTGGCACCCCTGGGGCTCGCTCGGCGGCCACGCGACCTGGCCAGGCAGCAGGCAGCCGCCTGCGTGGGGCAGGGTCTCCTGGTCGCCCGCTACACGGCCTCGTTCGCCCGCCACGGAGTACGGGTCGGCCAGGTGCTACTGACCGCGGACGACATCAGCCGCCGGGCCCACTACCGCAACGCCTACCGTGCACTCGGGCAGGTGCTCGCCATGGGCGCGGTGCCCGTGGTCAACGAGAACGACACGGTGGCCACCGAGGAGATCAAGTTCGGCGACAACGACCGGCTCGCCGCCCTCGTCGCACATCTGGTCCGTGCCGATCTGCTGATCCTCCTCTCGGACGTCGACGGCCTCTACGACGGGGACCCCGGCCGACCGGGGTCACAGCGGCTGCGGGAAGTACGCGGCCGCCAGGACCTGGTGGGCGTGGAGATCGGCAGCGCGGGCAGCTCGGGCGTCGGCACCGGAGGCATGGTCACGAAGGTGGAGGCCGCACGGATCGCCACCGACGCGGGCATCCCCGTGGTCCTCACAGCCGCGCGGCACGCCGCCGACGCACTGGCCGGACGCGAGACCGGCACCTTCTTCCACCGCACCGGCAACCGAGCCTCCGACCATCTGCTCTGGCTGGAGCACGCCAGCAGCCCACGCGGCGTGATCGGCCTCGACGCAGACGCCGTCCGGCTGCTCTCGCGAGGCGAAGGACCGCTCCTCGCGGCCGGGGTGACTCGGGCCGAGGGTGACTTCATCGTCGGCGACGCGGTGGAACTGCTCGACGAGGCGGGGCGGGTGATCGCACGCGGCCTGGCCTGTCTCGATGTCCAGGAGTTGTCCCGGCTCCTGGGGAACTCGGAGCGCGAGGTGGTGCACCGGGACGACCTCGTGCTGCTGCCGAACGCCACGAAGGCCGGGCTTCCGCCCCGCCGCCTGCCGCTGCGACGGCGCGTCAGCATCCGGATCCGGCCCGCGCACGAAGTTCCGCACGAGGTCCCGCACGCGGTCCCGCTGCCGGCTTCGGCAGGGTCCTTCGCACGAGGCGCCCACGACGAGCCTCCGCTCTGACCGGAGGCCTCCGCCCCGGCAGGTCCGCCGGATCTGCCGGGTGCGGTACTGCGGCAAAGGGCGGGCACCGATGGCGAGTTGAGGAAACACCATCAACT
>NZ_JBHXMF010000055.1:48980-60726 GCF_042721055.1 Streptomyces sp. NPDC058470 | reverse complement strand
CGCCGGGATCACCAGTTGTCAGCCCTCACGACACCACGCTTTGAAGGTCAGTAACCCCCATGGTCTCGTAATGCGTCGATTCCAGATTCGAATCCTGGCCAAGTACCACTCAAGAGCTCGACGTCCCTCCCCTGGTCGAGTACGTCGTGAGCGAACTGCCCGCCGGAAGCCTGTAGGTAGCTGACGAGGTGCGTTCCGCTGGGAGCCATCTGGGAGCCGATCTGCTCTCCAAGCCCTCCCGACACCACATCAAACCCGCCGACACCGACCCCTTGACCTGCTGAAATGCTAGGAAGGCAGGTGTCGATTTTGCCCGACCCTCATTCGGGACGAAGAGGTGGTGGGTTCAAATCCCGCCACCCCGACACTGGTCAGAGGCCCATTCGCATGATCGCGAGTGGGCCTCTTTCATGTCCGGGGAGCCAAACAGGGGGCCAAACGAATTACTGAGCTTGAACTGGGGTTGTCGTTGGGGTGAGGGATAGTCCGGTTCCGGCGAGGCATCCGTCGATGAGACGGGGGCGGTATTGGATCTTTCTCATCCCGTGCCGGATGGTCTGGATCAGGTGTTCCGGGGTCGTGAACGCTGTGTTGGAGAGCCAGCTGCGCCGCAGCAATGACCAGATGCCCTCGACCGGATTGAGGTCCGGTGCGTAGGACGGCAGTTGGTAGACGGTGAGCCACTCTTGTCTGGCGGTGAACTGCCGCATCCCGTAGGCCAGATGGACATTCAAGTTGTCCCAGACCAGCACGATCGGGCCGCCGAGCTGGGCGTGGGCAGTGATGAGCAGGTCGCGGTAGTCGGTCCAGGCGAAGCTCTTGCGGCCGTCGCGCCGGCCGTCGTCGCGGCGGGGCCGATAGATCAGCCGGGAACGTTCGCCGGGCTTGTAGCAGGTCAGCGCGGCGATCGAGATGCGGCGGCGGGAGCGGCCGCGGACCCGGATGACGGGCGTGTGCCCGCGCCGGGCCCAGGTGCGGGCAACCGGCGGCGTCATCGAGAAGCCGGACTCGTCCTCGAAGACGATCCATGCGCCGAGCGCCGCCGCGGTCCTTCCACCTGTGGCCAGGTCTCCTTCACCCAGCCGGTGACCTGGTCCTCGTCGCGTTCGACGGCCCGTCTCGCCGGGACCTGGCAGGAGAAGCCGTGCCGGATGAGCAGCTTGCGGACCCCCTGCAGGGTGTAGCTCTTGTGGAAACGGCGGCCGATCACGGTCTTGATGCGGGACAGTGTCCACCGCTGGTCCGGCCAGCCGTATGCGACCGGGCCCTTGGCCAACTCCGCTTCCAGTACGGCGAACTGGGCCTCACTCAACCGCGGTGGCGAGGCCGAGCCCGCCGACCGCAGAGCCCGCGGACCGCCCTTGTCCCATACCCGCCGCCACCGCTGGACCGACCGGGCACTGACCCGTAACTCCTTCGCGATCGCCGAGCTCTGCCCGCCCCGGGCGAACCGCTCGGCGGCCATCATCCGGATGCTCTCGCGGAACTGCCGGCGCTCATCCGACAGACCTCCGCCCTGCGCGTACCTCATGACACCGGACTACCGCGAGGATCAAGCCCTGTCAGCATCAACGACAACCCGAGTTCAAGCTCAGTAAGTCAGGCCACCGCGTCACCCTCTTCTTGATCTTCGGCATAGATATCGTCCATCGCCTCAGCCTCCTTCATGATCACGGGTTGGAGTTGCTTGCGGTAGACCGCTTCCGTGGTGGCCCGGCTGCTGTGACCGACCAACAGGGCGATCGTCCCCAGGGGGATGCCGTGATCGGAGAGCTGAGACACGAAGCTGTGACGCAGCTCCCGTGGGGTCAACTCCGGGTTCAGCCCCGTCTTCTTCACGATCATCTTGAAGTCGCCCCGGCCGTGGGCCGCATCAGGCGGTTCACCGCTGCGGGTCGAGGTTCCCCCGGCGTGCGGGAGGTGCTGATCAGTTGGTCAGGGAGGGTTGACGGGGTTTCAGGTTCGTTCGTTCGGCCGTTGCCTGGTTGGCGTAGTGCTTCTCCTCGAACTAGATCGGGCTGAGGTAGCCAAGCCGTTTCTGGATGCGCCGGGAGTTGTAGGAGCTGTCGATGTACTCGAAGAGCGCAAGGTTGGCTTCAGCCGGGTGGTGAAGGTGCGGCTGCTGATGCACTCGGTTTTGATGAGCATCCAGAGGTTCTCCGCTAAGGCATTGTCGTAGGAGTCGCCAGGTCACGCCCGTACTCGATCGCCGCGACGAGGTACGGCGTCGCGCTGGACAGACCTCGCGTCACGAGCCGGGTCACGTACTCCGGGCCCAGTGCCATCGCGTCGTACAGCGCGAGCCCAGTCTGCCGGGTCTGCTTCTCCAGCAGCGTCATCGCGCCCGCGAGGCCCTGCCCGCGGGCGGCGGTGATCTGGGCAGCCGCGCCCGACTCCCGTACGGCCAACGACAGCGCGTCGCACGTTCGGTCCCGGCCGCCCTGAGGCGTTCTTCTGGATGCAGACCCGCAGCAACATGGCGTGATGCCGCGTGATCGCCCAAGTCCGGGAGGGCACTGCCGGCCCCAACCGCGTGAGCGCGGTGGCCAGCATGACCGGAGTCGCGGAAGGCGGTTGCGTCCGGATGGGCGTTGGGATGGGGGTTTACCAGCGTCGTCACCGGCGGAGCCCAAGAGTTTTGCCCTCGAAGGTCGACGTCAAGCACTCACTTCTCGAAGTGCGCATCCTGGTGATCAGCGGGATCATTTATCTCGCCTCTACTGTCCGCGCGCTTCTGGGCGCGTTGCCCCATGGGGAGGTCCGATGCGCCGCGCGCTCACCCTTGTACTCTCCGGGCTACTTGCCACCGCGGTGGCCTGCTCCGCAGACGAGAAGGTCACTACTACACCGGTGAGCAGCGCACCGGTACAAGAGACGCCTGCAACGGAACAACCGATATCCACGCAGAGTCCCACGCCGTCACCGGCATCCTCCGCCGCCGTCGGAGACACTCTCGACCTCACCGGCAACGGCGACGGCGAGCAGCTGGCTGTCACCGTGGTGAAGGTGGTGGATCCGGCGGGTTCAAAGAACGAGTTCTCCACTCCGGAGGCAGGCACGCGGTTCGTGGCGGTCCAGTTCCGGCTGAAGAACACCGGAACCGCGGTCTACGACGACTCTCCAAGCAACGGCGCGAAGGTCGTGGACGCCCAGGGCCAGCAGTTCGACGCAACGATCGAGGACACAACCGCTGGCCCCTCGTTCCCCGCAAGCGTCACTGTCGCGCCAGGCGACACCGGGCTGGGGTTCATCACCTTCGAGGTTCCGACAGCCTCCAAGATCGCCAAAGTACAGTTCGCGTTGAACAGCGGATTCTCCGGCAACACTGGTCAGTGGAATGTGCCCTGACACCACCAGACGCCGCACTCGCTCTCAACGGTGGCTCCTCCGGCGCCCCTTCCGCTACTGCCCCGGCCCTGGACGGCGACTTTGGCCGAGCAACTGCAATCGCACGATTCGCACCACGGTGAAGGAGCCCGAAGCGACTGCTGTGACCTGCAAGCAGTAGCCATTGAGCTGGGCGTCCCGAGACGATTCCACCACCGCAAGATGATCGTCGACCCGTACAGCTGGTGTCCTGAGCGACGGGGAGGGGCACAGATTGGGCTGTTCTGGGCAAACAGGCATCACTGATCGCCGAACTCCGCGACCGTGGCCGCATGAACGAACGCGGATACTTGGAGAGCGTCGAACAGTTCGCGCTCTACCTGTCCGAGCTCCAGAGCAGCCTGGTTCCCGAGTCGTACGCGCTGCTGCTGCGCATCCTCAAGGTCACGAACGAAGCGGTCGTGCACCGCGACGCGAACTTCGAAATCCTCATGTCCGACCGGGAACAGGGGTTGTTCACCGCCGAGTTCGGTGAGGCACTGAGCCGACTGCTGGGCCTGCTGGCGCCGATCGGGATGAACACGCTGGTCGGCCTCGGCGCCCACGCCAATACGACTCCCAACGCTTCCTCCACCGACGGGCGACCGACGACCGGCCCCCGAGAGGTCGAGGTCGTGCTGAGCGTGGGCGGAGGGGGTGGAGGCTGTTCACGGGGTGAGCTCCTTGCTGATCTGTGCGATGCGGGTGCGGGTCTCCGACGGGCCGAGGGCGCAGGCCCTCAACTGGTCGAAGATCTCCGTGTAGTTGTCGACGTCGTCGTCGGCCTCGAGGTACACGGAGTTCTTGGGGTTCTCCAGCCACACCAGGGTCGGGGTGGGTGCAGGGAAGGTGAGGATGACGAACGGGCTGTACAGGCTGGGGTGGGCGCCGAGCGAGAAGGGCAGCAACTACACCGTGACGTCGGGCAGTTCACTCGCTTCGGTCAGCGCCTGCAGCTGGTCGCGCATCACGTCCGCCGAGCCGACCGTGCGCCCCAGCACCGCCTCGTCGCGGATCGCCCAGAGCTTGGCGGGGTGCTCGCCGCCCAGGCGGCTGTTCTGCCGCTCCATGCGGACCTTGACCGGGACTCCACCTGGGGGGCGTGAGTTCCATACGCAATCTGGGAGATGACGGCCCGCGCGTAGTCCTCGGTCTGGAGGAGGCTCGGTACGAGCATCGGCTGGTAGTTGGCGAGCGACACCGCGCCGGAGTCCAGTGCCAGGTAGCCGTCGTAGCGGGTTGCCGTCAGGACGGTCGAGTGTTCCGATGAGGTACGGCCAGATCTCTGACCAGAACATCACCAGCGTGACCAGCAGCAGGGCGCCATCGTCGAGGATCACCTTCCACTGCCTGTGTGCAGATGCTTCGGCGCGAGCCGTCGCTGCTCGGCCGGATAGCACGGGTCCTGCTCGACCTGCACTTCCCGCCTTCGCCCCACAGCGACCTCTGCGAAGCCGACGGACTGGAACTGGAGCCGACGGAGGCCGGACAGTTCCCGGCCGGGCGGAGGCAGCGGGATCCACAGATGCGGGACGCGGGAGCTGGTTCCGACGACCTATGAGTACCGGTGCGCCTTCTGCGGATACGACGGCAGGATCGGCGCGGTGCCCCGGTCGGACGGAGGCCGCATATGTGCGCTGGTGGGCGCCCGGCGACCTGGGCCTCCCCCGTCGCACTTCGGCGTCAGCCCGGGGTGGACGTGCATCGTTCCCGCCG
Source organism: Streptomyces sp. NPDC058470 (assembly GCF_042721055.1). Classification (NCBI taxonomy): domain Bacteria; kingdom Bacillati; phylum Actinomycetota; class Actinomycetes; order Kitasatosporales; family Streptomycetaceae; genus Streptomyces; species Streptomyces sp. NPDC058470. The sequence goes on along the minus strand of NZ_JBHXMF010000055.1, from coordinate 55,644 downwards.
TGCCGACGGGGCCGTCTGACCGAGTAGGCCGAGCGTCGATCGCGTGACCCGCTGGTAAGGAGCGTGACACCAAGAGTATGGTCTCTTGTATGGCGACGAAAAAGGTAACGGTGACGATCCCCGAGGATCTCCTGGACGAGATCCGCGCGGAGGCGGCAGAGCGGGGCCTGTCTGCGTACGTCGCCGAGGCGCTCCGCTTCAAACGTGACCGGGACCGGCTCCAGGAACTGGTCGGCTGGCTGCAGGAGGAACACGGCCCCGTCACTGAGGACGAGCATGCGGCAGCCCTCGACGAGCTGGAGGAACTCGACGCCGAACACGAGCGGCGTCGAAGCGCCGGAAAGCGCAACGCCGGAGAGGCTGCGTGAAGAAGCGAGCCGGTGAGCGTGGACAGCGGCCGCTCCGTGTCTTCGTCCTGGACTGTGAAGCCCTCTCCCTGGCAGTGCGCGGTGATCGGAAGATGATCGCCTGGCTCGACCTCGCGGCGCGAGGGGAAGCCGAGGTGGTGACGTCCCCGATGACACTCGTCGAGGCATACGACGGGAGGACAACCGAACAGCGCTGGGACTGGGTACTCTCCCGGCTCCAGGTGGTCGACATCGGGAAGGACGAAGCCCGCCAGGCGCGCCGACTCCTGGCCGACGCCAAGCTGCACGGCCACAAGTACGCGATCGACGCCGTACTCGCGGTGATCGCGCGACAGCAGAAGGGACAGGTCACCGTCTTCACCTCGGACGTCGACGACCTGGAGAAGCTGGTGCCGGACACGATCGTCGTCAAAAAGGTGTGACACCGGCGTGGGGCCGTCGCTGTCCAGCGAGGTTCTCCTGGGAGCCAATCCGTTCCCCAAACGCCTGTGACACCACGCCGGGCCGATCCACACCCACCCACTGACCTGGGAAAACGTCAATCAGCCCGGTAGCGGTCTTGCCCGACCCTCATTCGGGACAAAGAGGTCGTGGTTTCAAATCCCGCCATCCCGACAGCTGAAAAACCAAGTCAAGGGCCTGATCCTCTCTGAGGGTCAGGCCCTTCCTGCGTCTCCGGAGAGCGTTTGGGAGAAATCTGGGAGAAGGTCTTGGCCGGGGTCTCCCAGGCAGTCCGGCCTCTCAGTCAGCGCACAGCAACCATCGCGCTGCTGAACCTGTACGTTCGCCAATCAGTGTCCGAAGGTGCCCACACCAGGGACACCTGAGGTTGACCCGTGGACGCGGTATCCCCTCACCTGCAGATCCCACCTATTTTTACGATCACGCAACCGGGGGCCGGGCGGGAGGCATGGCCGCTGAGGCGGCGAGCCGGCAGAAGGAGCAAGCCTCAACCACCTCTCCGAAGAACGAACTTGGCAGTCGCTCGGCATGCACTCAACCCGCTTCGGGCCGCTGCCAGCTGAGGTCGCCGCCCGCTGCGCGCCGACCGAACTTGACCAGGACATCGATACGCACCTCAAGGGCGTTGCCCACGACTGCTCCGCCCGACTCCTGGGCGGAGCATGCGGAATCGCCGGCGCCTTCACAGTCCTCGACGACTCGCCACCTTCCTGCGCTACACGCTCGACACCACGGCCGCTCCGCCACGGGCCGGGTTCGGCCCGGCGTGGACCGCAGAATCACTGACCATCCAGACCGGATTCCTGGAAACCGTACGCGGACTGTTCTGGCACCCGCCCGCGGCACCGCCCCCGCCAAAGACGTCTGGGTCCACTACGGCTTCACGGGAACCGAATGTCGATCTCACCCGGCCAACGGCGGTGGGCCGTACTCCTGGCCAACAAGCGCTACTACACCCGCGACCGCCAACCTTTGACGGACATCCGCAATACCTTCCCTGGGCTTGCCTTCGACTGAGACGGCGGCCTGCGCAGCAAACAGGCTCATCCCGCGCGGTGAGTCCCTGTCGACGGGCTTCTCTGGACGGGCGTCGAAAAGGCCAGGGGCGCCAGCGCGGTTCGCCTCCATGCGGCCCTGCTAGCTGCACTGAATCCTGCAGTGGCACGCCTCAGAGGTCGCGCGGTTGCCCCAGACCCTGCCGCTGGTCCCGGTACCAGAACGGAGGGCGTTGGCTGCGGCCAAGTGCGCCTCGCGGATCAACGTCATGACGGGCAGCATCTTCTGTCCCGCCGAACGGACACGAACGGCCCCTCCCCTCAGTGGCGAGCTGCGGCTGCAGCACACACTCGATATCGCTGCGGGGCCCCACTGCTCGAATATCTGAGCAGAGCCAACTTGGGGGTGCGGCTTCCAAGGAGACCGCAGTCGCGGAGGGGGCGCTGCGTGGCGTCAGTTCTGTGGAGGGGTTTCGCTGTGTCCGGGGAGGCTGCGGACTGCTTCGGCGATGGCGGGTCGCAGTTGTTCGAGGGTGCGGTCGGGGCCGAGGATCATGCGGCGGAGCTGGGGCATGGCCAGGCTCCAGCCGACCAGGCCGAGGGTGAAGAACAGCCGGCCGCGGGCTTCGCCGTCCGAGGCGGCCTGGGTGGCGCGGACCTTGTCCACGTAGTGCTGGGTGCGGGCCTCTTCGCCGGGGACGGGCTGGTCGCCGAGTTCGAGCGCCTCCCACATGAGCAGGCGCAGGGCTTCGGGGTGGGCACGGTGGTAGTCGAAGAGCCGCTCGGCATAGGCGGGCAGGTCCTCGTCGCCGGGCGGGACGGCCTGGGCGAGGTCGGCCATGAGGCGTTCCAGGACGGCGGCGAAGAGCTTGTTCTTGTCGCCGAAGTACTCGTAGATGGCCCGCTTGTTGGCCTTGGCCTCGGCGGCGATGCGGTCCACGCGGGCGCCGGCCATGCCGTGCTGGGCGAACTCCGCAGCCGCAGCCGCCAGGATCCGCTCTTTGGTTGCCTTCGAGTCGTACGCCATGCACTGATGTTAACGAACCAGTTCGTTTGACCGATCGCAGAGCCGTCTGCAACTCTCTCCTCAGCATCCGAACCATCTAGTTCGTTCGTTTGGAGTGATGATGCCCTGCCCTGATCCGCCACCGCCCTCCGCACCGGCCCTGTCCCGTCGGCTGCCGTTGGTCATGGCGCTGGCCTGCGGGGTCAGCGTGGCGAACGTCTACTTTCCGCAGGCCCTGGCGCCGCTCATCGCCGACGGCTTCGGCATCACGGCGGATGCGGCCGCGGCCGTGGCGACCGTGACGCAGCTCGGGTATGCGGTCGGGATCTTCTTTCTGGTCCCACTCGGCGACCGGCTCTCGCGCCGCCCCCTGATCACCGCGCTGCTCGCCGCGACCGCCCTTGCCCTCCTGGCCGCCGCTCTCGCCCCGGCCACCGGCGCCCTGCTCGCGGCCGGCGCGGTGGTCGGAGTGGCGACCGTGGTGCCACAGCTGCTGCTGCCCATGGCCGCGGGGCTGGTTTCGGCCGACCGGCGCGGCGCGGTCATCGGGACCCTGCAGGGCGGGCTGATCGGCGGGATCCTGCTGGCCCGCACCTTCGGCTCCACCCTCGGAGAGCAACTGGGCTGGCGCGCCCCGTACTTGGTCGCGGCCGCGCTCACCGTACTGCTGGCGATCGTGCTCCACACCGCCCTGCCGGACACCGCTCCGGCCGTACGAGAGCGCTACAGCGCCCTGCTCGCGGCCTGCCTGTGGATGCTGCGCACCGAGCCGGACCTGCGGCGCTCGGCACTTTTCCAGGCCACCCTCTTCGGCGGTTTCAGTGCCGCCTGGACCGCGCTCGCCCTGCTGATCACCGGCCCGCACTACGGCCTCAATACGCAGGTGGTCGGCGTGTTGGCGTTGATCGGGGCGGCCAGCATGTTCTGCGCCCCGGCCGCCGGACGGTGGGTGGACCGCAACGGCGCGGACCGGGTGAACCTGTGGTGCATCCTTGCCACCCTCACCGCAGCGGCCGTCCTGGCCGGAGGCGCGGCCGGCTCCTGGACGGGACTGGCGGCCCTGGTGGCCGGGCTGTTACTGCTCGACATCGCGGTGCAGTGCAGCCAAGTCGCCAACCAGGCCCGCATCTTCGCGCTGCACCCCGAGGCCCGCAGCCGACTGAACACCGCGTACATGACCTGCTCGTTCCTCGGCGGCAGCGCCGGGTCCTGGCTCGGGATCCGTGCCTATGCCCGGCTGAGCTGGCTGGGCGTGTGCGCACTCATAGGAGTACTCGCTCTCCTCGCGTTCACCCTCTACGTCACCGGTGCCCGTCGGCAGCAGGCCCGCGCTGCGGCACAGCCCGAACTGCCGGCCCGGTGAGCGGCGACCGGCCCCCGGCGCGGGCCCCTCCGGCCACCTCGGATCACTCCGCCCCCTCCACCCTCCGGTTCGAAGGATCCTTCATGACATACCCGGCCATGCCGCTGGCAGTACTCCAGTTCTTCCGCGCCTCCCAGCAGGGCGATGCCGATGCCTGGGCCCAGGCATTCGCCGCGGACGGCGTCTTCCACGACCCGGTCGGCACACCGCCCCTCACCGGACGTACCGCCATCCGCGACTTCATCGCCTCCGTACTGCCCAACTTCCAGCCCTTCCTCGGCCTCACCCCCCTGGAGGCGCACACGGTCGGCAACCGGGTCGCCGTCTCCTGGCGAGGCGCCGCCGTCGCCCTTGACGGCAAGCCGGTCAACTGGTCCGGCATCAACATCTACGAACTCGGCGAGGACGGCCTCATCCAGGACGCCAAGGCGTACTTCAACCACGCCGTCTTCCAAGCCCAACTCGCAAGCTAGCCCCGCACCAGGGCCGATTGAGGCCAGCTTCGACTGTCCTCGGCCCATGGACCTTGACCGAGGACAGTCGCAGGTTGATCAACCAGCTCGGGAGGCCGTGGTAAAACCCGGACGACAGGGCCCACCTCTGCCCGCCAGAATCCGGGCATGTCCACCGACCTGAACGGAATGATCGAGTGCAGGCCAGGAGCCCGGCTCTGGGGCGAGGATGACGAGGACGTCGTCTGGACGGCCGCGATCGACCTGTTCCTCCTCAACACCGGCAATGCCTACGACGCACTCGCGTGCCTCTTCGGAGTGCGCAACTCCTTCAGGTTCCAGCCGCTGGCCGAAGATCGCGGGCTGCCGGAGGACGTCTCCGACGGGGTGCGTACTGCCTTCGTCGCATACCTCGGGCCGGAGTACTCCCACGGCACCACCTGGATCACCGGGGCCGAACTGGCCGCTGCCGACTGGGACGAGACCGACAACTCCGGTGCGCACACCCGTCGCGCGGTCGCGGGAGACGCCACCCAATGGGGGCCGGTTTGGGAAGTGATGCGAACACTGGGTCGCCTACACGGCCCGGAGAACGTACGGCTCGTCGTCTGGTTCGATTGACCATCGAGCTGTCGCCGGACGGTGGCGGTGGGCCAGGATGAGCCGGTGAGGCGATGGTTCCGCAGCTACTGGGACGAAGAAGACACATGGTTCTACTTCGAGGTCGGCGACAACGACTGGGGGCGCCGACAGGTCGAACTCGAAGGACCGGCCCGGCGTCCCGTCGTCGCCGCTTCGGCGGAGAACGACGACGCCCGGTACGGCTTCACTGCGGAGTCGCCCGTCACCGATTGGGAAGGGCATGTCGAGGAGCCGCTGACCTTCGAGAAGTTCAAAGACGCATGGGCCGCAGCCCGGAGACACCTCGCGGCACCCGAAGCCTGACCTGCCGACCGACGATGCACAGGTCAGCGGCGCCGCAGCTCGTGTTCGTCGGTGAACAGTCCGGCAGGAAGCGGTGGCGGTCGTGCGCGTTACTCATTCCGGTCGGCAGTTCCCTCCACGGCCGGGTGGGTCAGTCCACTTCCCTGTGCCCTGGCGTACGGGCGCCTCGATGTCCTCGAAGGCGTCCTCTGCGACGACGGCGAGCGCCGTGTCCAGGATCTGCTTCGCGTTGCGGTAGTTGATGCACAGCACCTGTCCGCGGTCACCACGGATGTCGATATCCGCCTCCGCCAGCCGGAAGCCTCCCGGGCAGACCGCGCCGTTTCGGGCTCCGCGACGGAACACGCGCGTCGCGGAGCCGGTACGGGGTTCTCGCCCCGGGGGTCTCAGCAGACCGGCGGGGCGAGGGTGCCGTCGGGGGCGACCATGACGGGGTGGCCGACGGTGCGGAGCATCGGGAGGTCGGACGGGTGGTCCCCGTAGGCGTGGCAGTCCGCGGGGTCGATGTGCGGGTGGCGGGCGAGGAGTTCGCGTGCCAGGGTTCGTTTGCCCTCGCCGATCGCCGGTGGGCCGATGAGTCCTCCGGTCAGGACCCGGCCGCAGCGCTCCAGCCGGGCAGAGAGCACGAACCGTGCGCCGACCTCTTCGGCGACCGGACCGAGCAGGGGCGGGAACGTCCCGGAGACCAGGGCGACTGCCGCGCCTTCGGCGCGGTGGCGGCGCAGTTCGGCGGCGGTGGCCGCGATGTAGAAGTCCGCGGCCTTACTGCGTTCCGCGTACCAGCGGCGTGCCCAGGTCTCCAGCTCCACGACCGACCGGCCGCGCCATGCCCGGTGGTACTCCCGGTTGGCCTCCTCGCGCGGAAGGCCCCGGGCCACCCGCCCGTACAGGTCCACCAGGAACTCCTCGGCCTGCCGCGCCCCTTCGGGGCCGTGGCGGCCCTCCAGGTAGTAGCGGAGGAAATCGGCTGGGCTCGTGCACCGGATGAGGGTGTCGTCCACATCGCAGAACACCAGCCGCCGCGGACTCGGCTCGGAGCCTTCCTCCGGACTCCGTTCAGGACTCACCGGACC
>NZ_JBHXMF010000055.1:9436-48881 GCF_042721055.1 Streptomyces sp. NPDC058470 | reverse complement strand
CCGGCTCACCACGTTGTTCACGACCCCCTTCAGGACTCACCCGACCCGGCTCACCACGTTCCTCACGACCCCCTTCAGGACTCCCTTCAGGACTCACCGGACCCGGCTCACCACGTTGTTCACGACCCCCTTCAGGACTCACCCGACCCGGCTCACCGCGTTGCTCACGACCCCCTTCACGACTCACCCGACCCAGCTCACCACGTTCCTCACGACCCCGTTCACGACTCACCGGCGGACACCTCCTGGAGCGTGGCGGGCTCGGCGAGGGCGGCCTGCTCCTGGGCGAGTTCGGAGAAGACGGACGTCGCGTACGCCACCCCCGCCGACTCGCGACGCAGCAACTGGTGGGCGGCGGCCATGTGGACGTCGCGCCAGCTGCGTTCCAGGACGCCGGTGCCGGCGTGGGCTCCGGCCGTGCGGAAGAGCCGTTCGACCCCGTCGACCAGGAGATCCGCTCCGGCGGCCGTGATCCGCCGGTTCCTGAGGACGTCCCGGTCGGCGCGGGTGCCCGTGTCGGCGCGCCGGGCGGCGTCCTGGAGGAGCAGCTGGGCGGTGTCGATGTCGTCCGCCGAGCGCGCCAGGGCGTGGTGCAGACGGCTGCCGTCGTCGTCCGGGCGCCGCAGGGCCTGGGTCCGTGCTGCCCAGGACGACCATTCGCCCAGGGCGCGGCGGGCGGCGCCGACCGCGGGGGCGCAGAACAGGAGTCCGCCCGCGAGGTGGGCCGGCACGGTGTGGCACCTGGCCCGCCCCGGTCCCGCCACGCCCGACACGAGGTCCGCCATGAGGAAGGTGCGGTGGTCGGGCACGAACGCGGGTTCCATGACCGCGGTGTGACTGCCGGTGCCGCGCAGCCCGGTGCTGTGCCAGGTGTCCCGGACGCTGATGCCGTCCCTGGGCACGGCGAACAGGCGGCACCGTGGGCCGTCCGCGCCGGGCTCCATCGCCGCCAGCAGAAGCCAGTGGGCGAACTCCACCCCGCTGACGTTCTCCCACTCGCCGCTCAGCAGCCAGCCCGAGGGGAGGCGCCGGGCCTCGCCGGACGGCTTGACCGACGCGGAGATACGTACGTCGGGGCCGGCCGCCCACAGGTCGTGCTGCCCGTCGGGTGGTAAGTAGGCGGCGTACCGGCCATGGGCCGACCACAGGGCCGCGCACCACGCCGCGGAGGCACAGCCCTCGCCGAGGGCGGCCACGGCCGCGAGCAGGGCTTCGAACGTGCCTTCCGTTCCGCCCCAGGCCCGGGGCACCAAGTGGCGGGCGAAGCCCGCACTGGTCAGCAGAGCGACGGTCTGGTGGCTCAGTCGGCGTGTGGCGTCGGCGGTCGAGGCGTACGCGGCCGCCGATTCGGCGGCTGTCAGGACCGCGACCGACGTCGCCTCAAGGGCTTCTCGCCGCTCGGACTTCGGGTTTTGAAGCTGAATCATGTCTGGTAAGCACCTCACCCGGTGATTAGAATTCGTTCCTGAACGTATTTTTCTTGGGGCCGGCCCCCACCGCGGCTCTCAGTGATGGAGGTGAGCGTCGTGGCCAAGCAGGCACGAGCCATGCGCACGTACGACCGCGTACTCGATGCGGCCGCCGAGGAGTTCGCCCGGTACGGATACGCGAACACCAATCTGCAGAAGATCGCCGACCGGATCGGGGTGACGAAGGGAGCGCTCTACGGACACTTCGCCAGCAAGGAGGAACTGGCCGCCGCGCTCACCGACCATCTGGACGGCGCCATGGAAGCCCTGCTCACCGATGCCACCAAGCCATCCACCCCGACACTGAACCGGCTGCGCGCCCTCGTCCTCACCCTCGGCCGGCTCTTCCAGACGGACGCGCGGGCCCTGGCGGCCCTCCGACTCGCGGTGGAGGCGGCCTGGGCCGACTCCGTGCCGATCCCGCTGCTGGTGCACACACACGGGGTCGTACTCCAGCTGGTGGGCGAGACGCAGGAGGAGGAGCACCTGGACACCGCGGTGTCACCAAGGCCCCTCGCGGACCTCATCGTGGCGGCGCTCTTCGGGATGATCTGCACGAGGTACGGCGGCGAGCGGGCCGAACCCGGTGACCTCGTCGAGGCGATGTGGAGCGCCCTGACACACGCCTTGGGAGCGACCCCGCCGCGCTGAACGCCGACGGCCCACAGGGAGGCGGACACCCTAGTGGGAGGCGGCAGACAGCGGCTGGGACGCGGCAAGGCGGCGCGGGTCCCGCCGGCCCACACTCCGCCACGCCGTGTCGGCGACGGCCAGCCGCGTGCCGCCCTGATGGGCCTCGACACGAAGCCGACGGCTCCCGTCCCGCACGGTGTCGGGCGTGTTGTCCACGGCCGTCAGGTGGACCGGCGCCCCGAGCTCACCGAAGGCGGCGCAGTCCAGGGCCAGCCCGGCCAGCACGAACGCCCCGTCGAGCGGCGCCCCTTGGGCGGTCTCGTGCACGGTGAGATGCCCGAGCTGCCGGAAGCCCTCCAGCATGACCATGAGGGGGATGTGATCGGTGGGGTGATCGAAGAGGACCGCGTGATCCCGGTCGATCCGCAGCCGCCACACGTGGTCCGGCCGCCCCTGGACCTCCCGTTCCGGCACATCCCGCCCCTGCACCTCCCGTTCCGGCACATCCCTCTCCAACACGCAGTCCCTCCAGCGCTGCCGGCCGACCCGGTGCGGCGGCACGACCTCGACGTCGGCGACGGGGACGGGGACGGCGACACCCTCGGCCACCCCCGCACCCACCGCTGCGCCCGCGCCCAAGCGCGCGCCCGCGGCCTCGGCCGCGCGCTTGCGCAGCAGGCCGTACCTGCGGTCGTCCACGATCAGGCCGCGTGCGTGGCCGCGCCCGCAGACCCGGCCGTCCACCACGAGGGAGACATTCATACGGGCACCGGCCCGGCGCGCGGGGGTGCCCCCCTGCCACTCCCACGTCCCGTCGAGGAGCACCGGCAGCGGCGCCCCTCCGACCCGCAGCGCGGCATGGTCGGTGATCTCGAAGCTGATGTCCTGTCCGACGAAGTGGTGCCCGAGGGGCACGTCGAAGAAGGTGTGGGCCGCGTAGAAGTGGGCCTGGCGGAGCGTCTCCGCGAACAAAAGCGGATCGTTCAGCCTGTTCTCGTCCGGGTGATAGAGCGCGTGGTCACGCGGCCACTGGGCGGCGATCGCGAACGTGCTGTCACCCGTGCGTAAGCCGTCGGTGACGAACACCTCCGACACGGAGCTGCGGTGCACCAGTTCCCGTGTGACGGGCTGGAGGAACCGGAGCGTCTCCTTCGCGGACACCATTGCTAGTGGCTGCGGGTACCTGGAATCATTGAGCCTGGAGTCACCGAGCGTGGACTCACCGAGTACAACGTACATCTGTAACTTCGCCTCCCCGGGCTGGAGCCAACCATGCGAGCGAACAGACGTGCGGCGCCTTCTGGCGATTCATTAATATACCTACGCGAAGGTATATTACAAGCCTCGGCGTCGTACGCTTTCGTGGTCAACTCTCCTTACTGGTAAGGCGGTTGGGTCCGAGAGATCCTCTCAGTCGCAGCAGATCAGCCCGTCACGATTTGGATGTCATGAGTAACGAGCGCAACGTACCGGCGGCCCACCTGCCCGTGGGCACACCCTTCGATGACACCTCACACCTCAAGCAGCAGCGCGCGATCAACACCCGCGCCACGATCCTCAACGCGGCGGCCGCCGCCTTCGCGGAGGACGGCTTTCCCCAGGTCACCATCAAGGACATCGCGGATCGCGCCGGGATGACCAAGGGCGCGGTCTACTTCCACTTCGCCAACAAGGAGATGCTCGCCGTCTCCGTGACGGACGAGTTCTACCGGCGGATGCAGAAGGTCATCGACGGGGCCCTGGAGAACGGCGACCCGGCCTCGCCCGCAACGGTCGTGGACACGGTGATGCGCCTCGCCCACGCCTTCCACGACGACACCTTCATCCACGCCGGGGCCCGGCTGCAGATCGAACAGGCCTACATCAAGGCCGAGTTGCCCGTCCCCTACACCGGGACGCTGGACGTGCTCACCGAACTCCTGGAGAAGTGCAGCCAGGCCGGACGGCTCCCGGAGGGCAGCAATCCCGCGGCCCTGGCCCGCGCGCTCGGTGCCGCGGTGTTCGGCGCTCAGCACATCTCCTGGGTGCTGAACGGTCGCGAGGACGTCGTGGAGCGGGTCGAGGAAGTCGTCGAGGCCTTCGTTCCTTTGCACTGAGAAACCGCCCGGCCCAGAAAAGGGCCGGGCGGTCGCACGACGGCATGGGTGCCGCCTCACGGCACCGTCGTCGTCAGCTCCTGACGAACTCCAGCAGATCGTTGTTGAGACGCTCGGCATGCGTGGCGAACAGACCGTGCGCGGCGTCCTCGTACGACAGGAAGGTGCTGTCCTTGATGAGCTCCGCCGTCCGGGGGCCGCACAGGGCGTACGGCGCTCCGAGGTCCGCGGCACCGTGGATCACCAGCGTGGGCACCTCGACCTTGGCGGTCTCGGCGCGCTGATCGGTGGTGAACAGGGTGCGGTAGATCTCCACCCCGGCCCGCGGTGAGGCGTCCAGACAGGTGCTCACCAGCCACCGGGCGAGTTCGGGCGAGACCGGCAGGGCGTCCGGGTCGGCGCCGCCGCCGCCGAAGAACGGCGCGGCCAGCCCGCTCAGCCACTTCGCCCGGTCCTGCCGGATGGCCGCCGCCATCTGCTCGAACAGGTCGAGGTCCAGCCCGTCGGGGTTGTCCGGCGTGCGCAGCATGAACGGTGTCGTCGAGGCGACCAGGGCGAGTTTCGCCACCCGCTCGGCGCCGTGGCGGGACAGATACCGTACGGCTTCCCCGCCGCCGACCGCATAGCCGACCAGGACCGTGTCCCTCAGGTCGAGGTGGTCGAGGAGGTCCGCCAGGTCGGCGGCGAGGGTGTCGTAGTCGTAGCCGTTCCAGGGTGCGTCCGAGCGTCCGCAGCCGCGCCGGTCATAGGTGACACAGCGCAGGCCGTTCTCGGCGAGGAAGGGCGCCTGGAACTCCCACATGCGGGAGTCCATCATGGCCGTGCCCAGCAGGACGACGGGCTGTCCGTCGCCCCAGTCGGTGTAGTGGAGCCGCGTACCGTCCCTGGTGCTGACGTACGGCATGGTGCTTCCTCCCTGTCGTGTCGGCGGACGTCTCTCCGGTGCGGGTACGCCGTCAGTGCCGCGCGGCACGGCCGGGTGCCAGGAGCACCATGACCGCCGCGGCGACGCAGAAGGCGATGAGCGGGACCAGCGTGACGGCGAACGCGTGCGGATAGGCCTCGGCGGAGCCCGCATCGGTGAGTGCGGGGAAGAAGACCGTGCCGGCGATCGCCACACCGACCGCGGCCCCGCCCTCCTGTGCGGTGTTCAGCAGCCCGGACGCGGAGGCCGCGTGTTCCGGTACGGCGGCGCTCAGCACGAGATTGGTCAGCGGACCGGTGGTCAGGCCCATGCCGAGCCCGGCGAGCAGGAGCGGGGGCAGCAGCCACAGCACGGACCCGGTGGTGCCGAGCTCGGTGGCCGTCCAGGCGACCAGGCCGTAGCCGAGGGCGAGCGTCAGCGGGCCGCCTGCCACGGTCTTGGCGGTGACCTTGGCGGCGAACCGCGCCGAGACGATCGAGGCCCCGAAGTAGCCCGCGCCCACCGCCAGGAAGACCAGACCGGACTCCAGGGGCGACAGTGACCTGCCGGACTGCAGGTACAGGGCCAGGATGAAGAAGAAGGAGCCCATGGCGAGGAAGTAGACCACCGTGGCGGCGAGCCCCACGGAGAAGACCCTCGCCCTGAACAGCACCGGCTCGATCAGCGGCCCCCGGCCGGCGGCGGCTCGCCTGCGCAGGTGCAGCACGGTCAGCGCCAGCAGCACGACGGCGCCCGCCAGGCACTCCCATACCCACACCGGCCAGTCGCGCGACTGACCCTCCACGAGCGCGTACACGATGAGCCCCAGGGCCGCCGTGATCAGCACGGCTCCCGTCAGGTCGAGTCGCGCGCCACCCGTGCCGCGCGACTCGGGAACCGTGCGGCGGACGAAGGCGAGGCAGGCCAGGCAGAGCGGAACGTTGATCAGGAAGATCGTCCGCCAGCTCAGTCCTGCCACGTCGATGGTGATCAGGGCACCGCCGATGAACTGCCCGAAGACGCCGGCGAGTCCGATCACCAGGCCATAGACATTGAAGGCGCGGTCGCGGGCGGCCCCGGTGTAGACCGTGCCGATGATGCCGAGAACCTGAGGCACCATCAGGGCCGCGGAGGCGCCCTGCGCGATGCGGGCAACGATCAGGACGTCGACGCTCTGCGCGAGGGAGCACCCCGCGGACGCGAGCATGAACAGCGTCATGCCCAGGACGAACATGCGGCGCCGGCCGTAGATGTCACCCAGCCGACCGCCGGTGATCAGACCCGCCGTGAAGGCGACCCCGTACCCGACGACGATCAACTGGGCCTGGGTCGAACCGGCGTGCAGATCCGTCCGGATGGCGGGGACGGCCACGTTGGCGATGAAGAAGTCGAGAACGGTGATGAAGGTTCCCACCAGCACCACCACAAGGGCACCGGGCGAGGGGACGCCGGTCTCTGCCGGGGGTCCCGCTTCACGCTCCTCGACGGCAGGGCGCGGGCTTGCTTCTGAAGTCATTCCGACTGCTCTCCTGTGTTGTTCTTCGGGTTCTTGTGTCACCAGGTCACCGGGAGGTGCGTCACACCGTGGAAGACGGTGCCCCTGCGGAAAACCGTCTTCGGGTCGGCCGCCGACCGGAGGTCCGGGAAGCGCCGCAGCAGGGTCCGCAGGGACAGCTCCATCTCCAGGCGCGCGAGCGGGGCACCCTGGCAGTAGTGCGGGCCGTATCCCCACTGGAGGTGGCCGCTGGTATCCCGGTGCGGGTCGATCCTTCCGGGACAGGCGAACACCGACTCGTCGTGATTGCCCGCGGGCACCGAGATGACCACCGCGTCGCCCTTGGCGACGGCCACCCCGCCGAGGTCGAGATCTTCCAGCGCCTGTCTGACCATCGCGTCCTGCGAGATGGACCAGTAGCGCATCGACTCCTCGATGTAGTTCGGTACGAGGGCGCCGTCGTCGGCCGCCACCTGGGCGCGCAGCGTGTCGTCCCGCAGCAGGCCCAGAATGTTCAGGGCGATCTGGTTGGTGGTCGTCTCGTGCCCTGCCACCAGCACCAGCCGGACGATCCCGACCAGCTCGTCCAGGGAGATCGCACCGGTCGCGTAGTGCTGCGCGGCCAGCCGGCTGATCAGATCGTCCCCGGGGACCCGCAGCTTGTGCTGCGCCAGTTCCGCGAGATAGTCGGACATCTCCGTGAACGCGACGTAGGACACCGCCGGGTTCTCCTGGGAGATGGTGGTCCGGGTCTTCTCGATGAAGAACGCGGAGTCCTCCTCCGGCACGCCCAGCAGCCGGGCGATCACCAGTGTCGGCAGGGTCCGCGAGAACACCGCGTGCAGGTCGGCGGGTTGCGGGAGCCCGGCCAGTTCGTCCAGCAGTTCATCGATCAGCCGCTGGACCGGTTCCCGCAGCCTCCGTACACGGCGCGCGGTGAACTCGGTCTGGATCATTCCGCGCAGCCTGGCGTGCTCGGGGTCGTCGAGGCGCAGGAACGAACTCGGGTTCTGGCCGGGCGGAATCTGGATACGCACCGGTGCCCCGGGCAGCGTCTCGTCCGCGCTGAGCCGGGGGTCCATCAACGCCTGGCGCACATCCGCGTACCGGGTCACCAGCCAGGCCCGCCGGGACTCGGCCGCGCCCTCCGGGATGCGCACCGGACAGGGTGGCGACTTGCGTAACTCGTGCAGGATGGGGGCTGGTTCACCGTCCTCCGTGCGGTGGAACGGCCAGTCCACCACGTCGGCCCGGGCGTCAAGTGACATGCAAACCCTCCGGAGACTAGGGAATTTGACCTTCCATTTACCTTGGCAGGGCACGCTGACACGGCGCTGACCTCGGGCTGACGGGCGTCGGCAGTCCTTCGTCCGGTGCGCTGCCAGGACCTGTCCGGCCGATCGAGTCGCAGGAAAGCGGCGGTGCCTCGCCGCCGCAGATGTGCGTGCCACACCCCGGCGTCTGCGGCGTGACCGGCCGGACAGGTCCTAGTCCAGGAACGCCGCCTCTATCCACCGGCGTACTCCGCGGGGGCGCATGCGGTGCAGTCGGCCGACGGTGTCGGCGACCTGGCGGGGGCCGCCGGCGGAGAGGAACTTCTCCTGGACCAGCTCGGAGTGGCGGGAGCGGGTGTCCGGACCCGCCGCGCCCACGGGGATCAGGCGCGAGCGGGACACCGTACGGCCGTCCGCCAGCCGGACGGTGACCCGGGCGCCGGTGGCCTTGGTGGAGTGGGAGAAGTCCCGGCCTGCCGCCTCGATCGGACCGAGCAGTTCGACCAGTTCCTCGCCGCCGAAGCCGCGCAGCCAGGGCACGGCCAACGGGCCCGCCTCGCGTACCGCCTCGCCGAACGGAGCGTCGGACAGGAAGAGTTCACGTGTCATCCGGGTGTCGTGCTCCAGGCGCACCCGGCTCGCCAGTGACCAGCGCGCGGGGTCGTCCAGGTGTGGCGAGGAGAAGTCGTCCACCGAGAAGTCGCCGGTCAGCAGAGTGGTGGCGACCGGGTAGGGCACGTCGAGCACCAGCGCGCCGAGCGGTGAGCTGGGGCCATTGACGTACGGGGCGGCGCGCTCGCCCGCGAACAGCGTGTACAGGGAGGCCTCCACGACGATCTCCGTCACGTCCTCCGGGCGTATCGGACCCAGCTCCTTGTGGATCTCGGCGGCGCAGTCCACCGCCGCGTCGATGCCGGGACCACCGGGGTGCATCTTGAAGGAGAGGGTGTCGGTGTGCCAGCGGCTGCCGAGCCCCTTCGCCACGGCCTGTGGCAGCGGCACCGTCGCGAACCGGGCCAGGAATCCATCGGGGTGCTCGATGATGTCGGGCGCGCCACGCAGCCCGGCGGCCGCGGCGTCACAGGCGTCCATCGCGGTCCGTACCGGCGTGAAGGTGTTGAACAGCCGGGCGTCACTGGCCAGAAAGGCGCGCATCAGCGGCCAGTTGGGCATGGCGAAGGCCAGCCCGAAGGCGTTCTCCCACTGGCCGGCGGGCGCCCGGTCGCAGTGCAGCCGGCCGGCCACCGCGCCGGCGAGATGGGTGTGCACCGCGCTCTGCCCGCGCAACGGGCCCAGCGTCGCCGAGGCGGTGATACGCGCCGCGCACTCGTTGGCCGCCACGACGGCGGTCAGGAAGGAGAGGCCGTCGAGCTGCCGTGCATACGCGAAGGCGAGCGGCACCGCGACCGTGGAGTTGGACAGGTGCCCGGCATAGGCGGTGTCGTCGAGGTTGAGCCAGGAGCCGAGGGCGGCGAAGACACCCGCCGCGCCCCTCGGGTCGCGCTGCATGGGGTGGCCGAACGCGGCCACCAGCCTGCGGCCCAGCGGGTGTTCGAGGCCGGCGCGGATGGAGGCGATCTGGGACAGCACCTGGCTGGCCGCGAGCTTCAGCACGCGGCACGGGACGTCTTCTGGGCGAAGGGTCGCGGCCCAGTGGGACAGTTCGCGCAGCGAGGTGTCCGTGGGGGCCGGGGAGCGCGCGGGCCGTGTGGGTTCCCATCCCTCGCACAGGGCTCGGGCCACGCTCTCGGCGAGTACAGCCGTCATGGTGCGACGCACCTTGCCTTTCCATACCGGTGTGCCTTTCCGTACCGGTGTGCCTGTCCGTGTCGGCGGACGCGTACGGCGGAGGCCCACCGGTCGCCCCCGGTGGATGCCCCCGCCGCACACGCGGATCAGGCGCCGGGAACCTTGTCGAGGAACCCGTAGACGCCCGTGATGCGGCCGTCGTCGCCGGTGACCAGGACGTCGAAGCCGATCGCGATGGGCTCGGCGCCCGGCTCGGTGACCAGGCCCCACTGGAAGCGGGCCAGGTTGTGGTGGGTGTCGATCGCGCCGTGCAGCTCGAAGGAGAGGCCCTGGAACTGGTCGCGGGCGCCGGCGATGACGGCGCCGACACCTTCGTGGCCCTCGACCGCGGCGAGCGGGTCGACGTACGGGGCGCCCGCGGTGAAGAGCTCGGCGATGGTCGCCGCGCGCTTGTCCGCGTCCGCCTCGTTCCAGATGGCGAGGTACTGGGTGACGGTGTTGGTGAGGTCGCTCACGATGTCTCCTTGTGTTCGTTGCGGGTGGGCCGACATGCCGTCAGATCAGTTCGGCGCGCCGGGGGTCGGGGGGTCGGCCGGGGCCCAGACGGCGAGCGCGGCGGGCAGCACCTCGAAGGTCGCCGACGAACCGATGCCGTGCTGGTACTCGCCGTCGTGCTCCAGGGGCAGCCGGTGGCCGTCGGTGCGTTCGACGGTGATGGTGCGGCCGCGCGCGTACACCGTCGCCGGATGCCGCATGTGGTCGGCGTTCAGCGTCAGCCCCGGCACCTGGGTGGCCGGTACGCCGTCGCCGATGACGCAGACGTCGAGCAGCCCGTCGTCGAGCAGCGAGTCGGGCAGGACGAGGAACCGGCCGCCGCGGTAGCGTCCGCCGCCGACGTTGGCCAGGACGGTCGGGCCCTCGTGCACCACACGTCCGTCGACGGTGACGCGGCCCGGGTAGGGCACGTACCCGGCCGCCGTGTCGGCGAACGCGCGGGCGTACCGTTCCCGGCCGGTCAGCGGTATGTCCCGGGCCGTGATCAGCGCGTCCGCGATCACGCCGGAGCAGGCGCCGAGATACACGTGCTGCCGGGTTTCGGTGAGGCGGGCCAGGTCCAGCCGGCGCAGCCGGGCGCTGCCGCCCACGCCCGAGTCGGTGAGGATCGCTTTGAGGGACTCGGTCCAGGGGCGCTCGCCCCAGAGCATCTTGTAGCCGGAGTTCCCGGTGCCGCCGGGCACCACGGCGAGCGCGGCACGCCCGGCGGCGCCGGCCATCCCCTGGATCGCCTCGCGGACGGTGCCGTCGCCGCCGATGACCACGATCAGGCCGGGGGCGCGGCTGGGCCGTTCGAGGGCGCGGCGTACGGCGACGGTGGCGTCCCCCGGTGCCGTGGTCAGGTGGACCTCGGTGCCCTCCAGGTAGGAGGCGCACAACTCGGCGACGTCACCGACCAGTTGAGGGCTGTGGCTGCCGGAGGCGGGGTTGGCCAGGACGAGGGCGCGGAGGGGGCCGGGTACTGCGGCGCTGGCTGCCATGGCAGGCGTACTCCTCGTTTTCTCGGGGCGCCGGGCGGTCACCGAGCGGGCTCGGGCGGGGTCCGGGCCGGGCTCGGACGGGGCTCGAACGCGACCGGGCCTGGCTCGGGCGTGACCCGGCCGGACCGGCTCGGGGACGGCACTCACGACTGTGGCAGGACATACTGACGTGACTCTGACGCGCGACTGACGACTGTCCGGGACGGTGCCGGTAGCGGTGGCGGTGCCGGTAGCGCTACCGGTAGCGGCAGCGGTGAGGTGGGCAGGGCGAAGGCCGTGTTGCGGGGTTTTCGCGCCCGCCGCCCCTGCTCGGTCCCCTCACCGGGGGCTCCGCTCCGGACCCGAGTGCTCAGTACGTCGGTGTCTGGATCAGGCGTTGGAGCCGCTGGGCGAAGTGGGTGGTGACGGACTGGGCGTGACTGTCGATGAAGAAGTGGCCGCCGGGGTACTCGCTGTGGCCCAGGTACCCGGGGCTCCGCCCGGCCCAGTGCGTCATGGCGTCCGGGTGCTCCTGGAGCGGGTCGGACCTGCCGCCGTAGGAGGCGAGCGGGCAGCGGACCGCCGCCCCGTCGTCGACGTACTGCGCGGCGACCCTGAGGTCCGCGCGCAGCGCCGGTACGACCAGCGCCAGCATTTCCGGGTTGTCGTAGATCTCGGAGGGGAACGAGCCCAACTTCTTGATCCACTCGACCATTTCGGCCTGCGGCATCCGGCTCTGCTCCTCGGTCGGCTGGAAGAAGCCCTCGGGTGACCAGCCGGACATGCCGACCATGATCGGCGAGGGCCCGCCCTCCGCCTCCAGACGGATGGTCAGCCGAAAGGCGAGCTGGGCTCCGAGGCAGTGCCCGAAGAACGCGAACGGCCGGTGGTCGAGGTCGTCGAGCACGGCGTCGTGCAGGGCGTCGAGCAGCGGGTCCCAGTCCTCGTACGTCTCCTCGTCACGACGGTTGTGGCGGCCCGGCAGGGTGACGGCCTGCGCGGCGATGTCGGTCGGGAGCAGGCTCTCCCAGTCGCGGTAGATGATGGCGCCGCTGCCCGCGTGCGGCAGCAGGAACAGTCGTACGGAGGCTTCCGGGGAGGGCTCCACGGGGTGGAACCACTGGCCGGCGCGGGACATCTCCTGGCCTATGGCGCTGACACTGGGGCTGGTCACGACTGAGCTCCTCCAATGGTGATGGCCTGGCCGAGTGCGCGTACCGCGGGGAGCAGCACCTCGGCGATTTCCTTCAACTGCGGTTGCGGGTCGAGCGATCCGACCCGGATGACAAGGTGCCGGGCGCCGGCGCGGACATAACCGCCGAGCCACTCGGCACAGCTCTCGGCGCTGCCCCAGCCGTAGGCCTGGATGGCCGACATCTGCTCCAGGGAGCGTCCGTAGTAGTGGGTGATGTAGTGCTCCAGCTCGGCCTTGGCGGCGGCGCGGTCGTGGTTGACGGTGACCGTCGCGTACAGCGCGGGGGTCACCGCGTCCGGGCCGCGGCCCGCTTCTTCGGCGAGTTCGGCAAGGCGCCGCCGGGCCCTGCCGTACGCCTCGGCGTCCGGCAGGAACGGCAGCCAGCCGTCGTATCGGGTGGCCACTCGGGCGAGCACCTTCGGTGTGTCGCTGCCGGCCAGCCACAGGGGCGGACCGCCCGCGGTGGCTGGCGCGGGCAGCCGGTCGAGGCGTTCGGCCTGCCAGTACCTGCCCTGGAAGTCCGTGGGCCGGCCCGCTTCGCCCGCCCGCCACGCCGTGCGCCACAGGTCGGCGATCTCGTCGAGGCGGCCGACGCGCCCGGCGAAGGAGGCGCCGACCGAGGCGAACTCCTCCTCCGTCTCCGGCATCGGAAAGCCGGAACCGAGGCCGAGGACCAGCCGGTCCGCGGCGACATGGCCGAGGCTGGCGACCATGTTGGCGCCGATCAGTGGATGGCGCAGGGCGGGAGTGAGCGCGGCGGTGCCCACGGTGATCCGCTCCGTGGCGGCGGCCGCCGCGGCGAGGACGACGAGCGGGTCGAGGCGGGGGCGGGCGGTCAGGGAGTCGCCCGCCCACAGTGAGTCGAAGCCGAGGCGCTCCGCCTCGCGGGCGAATTCCAGGAGGGGGGCCGCGGCGAAGGTGCCGTTGATGGCCTGCTCCCGGGTGGGGAGCAGGACGCCGATGCGCAGCTGCCGCGTCGGCTGCGGACCGTGCGTGGCCGGCGGCGCCCACGCGGCGGAGCCGTGTTCGTCACGGCCCAGCGCCCCTGAGAGGGCGTGTCCCGTCTGCCTCAGTGACATGGAGTGCTCCTTAAAGGGGTCGGGCCAACTCCTCGCGCACCGCGCGGCGCAGGATCTTGCCCGTGGGGTTGCGGGGCAGCGTCTCCACGAAGTGGTACGCACCCGGAATCTTGTAGTCGGCGAGGTGGCCGCGCAGCGACAGCAGGAGTTCGCGCGGGGTGGCGCGGGCTCCGGGGCGCAGCACGACGCAGGCGTGCACGGCCTCGCCCCACTGCTGATCGGGAAGGCCCACCACGGCCGCGTCCGCGACGGACGGGTGGGCGGCGAGAGCCTTTTCGACCTCGGCCGGGTAGATGTTCTGCCCGGCGACGATGATCGTGTCGTTCATGCGGTCGCACAGGTGGAGATAGCCGTGCTCGTCGAGGTATCCGGCGTCGCCCATGTACAGCCACTCCCCCACCAGCGTCCTGCCGGTGGCCTCCGGCAGGTTCCAGTAGCCGAGCATCCGTGAGGGGGCGCGCACACAGATCTGGCCGATGGCACCGGGTGGCAGCTCGGCGCCGTCCGGGCCGATCACCTTGATCTCGTTGCCGGGACAGGGCAGGCCGACGGACTCCAGGACCGTGCTGCCGGGGTGGTGCGCCTCGGGCGGCAGGCACACGGCGACGCTCCCGGTCTCCGTGCTGGCGTAGATCTGCGCGAACTCGCAGGCGAACGTCTCCAGGCACCGCTTCAGCAGTGTCTCGGACATCGGCGCCGCCCCGTACGCGATCTTGCGCAGGGAGGTGAAGGCCTCGGGCCCGGCGCCGCGTTCGGCCGCCATCGCCTGGAGCATGGCGGGCGCGGCGAAGGTGGTGGTGACGCCGTAGGTACGGATCAGCCGCACCGCCTCCTGCGGGTCGAACTGCGGCATGACGACGCTGGTGCCACCGGCGTTGAAGGTGTGCATGAACCAGCCGATGCCCGCGATGCCGAAGCCCGGCAGTGAGATGAGGCTGATGTCGTCGGGCAGCCAGTCGATCCACGCGACACCGTGCTCGCGCATGGCGGCCGGCAGGGTGAAGAAGCTGCGGTGGGCGAGTACGGCGCCCTTGGGCAGTCCGGTCGTCCCGCTGGTGTAGATCTGCACGACCGCGTCGTCGGGCTCCGCGGCCTGTGCCAGGTCGGTGTCCGGCCGGTCCGCGTACCAGGCGGGCAGCCCGGTGCCGCGGGCCGGTTCGCCGTCGCTGTCCATGCCGTCGGTCCGGATCACCGTGTGCAGGGCGGGCAGTTGGGGGCGGACCTTTTCGAGGGTGTCCCAGAACTCGTCGTCGACGAAGACCAGGGACGCGCCCGAGTCCCGCAGGATGTGGTCCACCTCGTACGGGGTGAGCCGCCAGTTGACCGGGACCAGGACCGCGCCCACCTTGGCGCAGGCGAGGATCACGAGGTAGTAGTTCTCCGACTCACGGCCCAGGTAGGCGACCCGGTCGCCGCGCCCCACGCCCTGGGCACGCAGCGCGTGCGCGGCCCGGTTGCTGTCCCGGTGCAGCTTCGTGTACGTGGTGACGCGGTCCTCGCAGATGATCGCCGCGTGGTCGGGGCGGCTCCCGGCGTGTGCCCGGGAGGTGTGGGTGAGCGTCCAGTTCGCGTTCGGTGCGGTGGTCCTCGGCGCGGTGGTCTTGGGTGCGGTGGTCATGGCGTCCTCCCTTCGTCTTCGTCCGTCATGCCGCGGGCACCGGGCAGAGCAGCCCGTCCAGGAAGTCGGTGAGCTGCCGTACGGTCGGATGGTCGAAGGTGAGGGAGGCCGGCAGCGGCAGCCGGAACACCCGCTCCAGACCGGACTTCACGTTCATCGCCATCAGCGAGTCCAGACCGAGCGAGACGAACTCGGCCGTCGGGTCCAGCTCGTCGTCGGCCGCCAGGTGCAGCGCGTCGGCGACCGTCTCGCGGACCACCCCGCCGATCAGGGCCGTACGCTCCGGCTTCGGCAGGCCGGCCAGTGCGGCGAGGTCGAGCCCGCCGTCCTCCGCCTCCTCCCGTCGGGCGAGGCGGTCGTAGAACTGGTCGCCGGTCGCACTGCCGGCGACATACCGGTCCCAGTCGAACTCGCCCACCACCCGCTGGGTGCGCGGCCGCCCCCACAGCCGGGCCAGCGTGTCCAGGGCCCTGGTCGGGGAGAAGAAGCGGACGCCGCTGCGTTCGATCTCCCGGCTGAGGTACTCCTCCAGACGGGCGGACATGCCGACCCTGGCCCAGGCGCCCCAGTTGACCGAGAGCCCGGGCAGCCCCTGGCGGGTGCGCCACTCGGCGAGGCTGTCGAGGGCAGCGCTGGCGGCGGCGTAGTGCCCCTGGGTCGCGCCGCCCAGGATGGAGGCTATCGACGAGTACGTCACGAAGAACTCCAGCTCCGGGAAGGAGTCCTGGACGGCCTCGTGCAGCAGCCAGCCGCCATAGGCCTTCGCGGCGAGCTGGTCGTCGATGGACTCCCAGGTCAGCTCGGCGATCAGCTTCTTGTCGTAGGACCCGGCGGCATGCACGATGCCGCCGAGCGGATACGGTCCCGCCGCCACCTCACCGACCAGCCTGGCGACGTCTCCGGGACGGCTCACATCGGCGCGTACGACGGCGAGTTCGGCGTCCTGGGCCAGCTCGGCCAGCACCGGCGCGGCCTCCTCGGTGGGCCGTCCGCTGCGGCTGACCAGTGTCAGATGCCGGGCACCGAGCGCGACCAGCTTGCGCGCGGTGACCAGCCCGAGACCACCGAGACCACCGGTGATCAGGTACGTACGGTCGGGCCGGACGCCGGCGCCCGCGGGCTCCGGCGTGTCGTCGCCGGACGGCTCGGGCGCGCGGTCGCCCGACAGGTCGACCCAGACCTCCGGGGCCGTGCCCGCGGCGGCGGTGCGCAGCGCCTCGCCCGTCTCGTCGAGGCGGAAGTGCCGTGCGCTGTCGGCCGGTTGCCATTGCGGGGCGAGGGCCACCCTCGCCGCGGGGACGGTGAGGGTGGAGCGCAGGGTGCCCTGGTGGCGTACCAGGACCTCGTCTCCGACGGCGAACTTCGACCGCTCCCCGGCCTCGGCCACCGTGCCGTGGGCGAGCGCGCCGAGCACCGGCGGGGGTTCCTCCTCCTCGCGCTCGGCGCGGCCGGTGTCCAGGGCGGTGCGCGCGTCCTCGGCGGTGAGGGCGACGGCGCGCACCCGTACCTGGACCTCGTCACCGCGCGGCGCCCGGTCCTGGGCGGGCACGAGGGCCAGGTCGGAGAGGTCGCCGGACTCGGGGGCGCGCAGTTCGAAGCCGCCGGGCCAGGTGCGCGTGGCGTCACCGGCCAGCAGCCTGCGTACATAGCGGCCTTCCGGCCGGAGTGCCACCTGGTACTCGCCGGGGACCTCCGCGCGCCACTCGTCGAGCAGGGCCGCGCGGCCGGTGCCCGGGGCAAGGTCGATGAGGGTCGCCCGGTACTGCGGGTACTCGGTGAGCAGCACCCTCCCGAAGCCCCACAGGGTGGCGGCGGCGAGGTGCCCGCCGTCGCCGGGCCGGTCGCCCGGCAGCGCCTGGGCCCCCTCGGTGACCAGCCACAGCCGCGGCGGCCTGGGCCGCGCGGCGGCGTCCAACGCGGCCACCAGCGTGAGCAGTTCGCGATAGTTGTCCTCGCACTCCGCGCGCAGCCGTGCCACGGACATCTCACCGTCGCTGCCGCGCCAGACCCGGCAGATGTCGGTGACCGAAGGATCCTCCAGGGCTGCCTTGAGATCGTCCGTGTCCGCGATCCGTGTCACCTGGATACCGGGCGCTGCGGCCAGGTCGTCGGCGCCGTCGGGCTCCGGGGCGAGCAGAAGGACATGGCGGGCGCCGGCCTCGTCGGAGGCGGTCGGCAGCGCGCGGCGTACCCAGCCCGGGCGGTGCAGGAACTGGCGTCGGCCGACTCGGCCTTCGGGGCGGGCGAGTTCGACGCCGAGGAGTTCGGTGACGGGGTTGCCGCCCTCCAGCAGGAGGACGTCGGCGACGCGACGGTCCTGGTCCCCGTGGACGCGGGCGAGCACCCGCAGCCGCTCGCCACGCGGTTTCCTGAAGTGGCGTACCGAGGCGATCCGGCGGACCGCGAACACCGGCCCCTCGGGGTCGAGCACGACGGCGGCCTGTACGGCGGCCTCCAGCAACTCGGCCGGCACGTGCTCGACCGCCGTGGCGTTCCGGCCGGTCAACTCCCCGGTGACCAGGCCGCCTTCGTGGCGCGAGGCGCGCAGCAGCAGCCGCATGCGCGATCCGTGCGGGCGGCCGACCGAGGCGAGGTCGGTGTAGATGTCCTCGTCGTCGATCTCCTGCCCGGCGGGCGGCAGCGCGGCGTCCAGCTCCGCCAGCTCCGAGACGGGCACGACCGGTTCCCGCTCGCCGGCGATCCTGGCGGTGGCGTGCAGGTCCTCCTCGCCACCGACGAGGGTGAAGATCTCCACGTCGGCTCCGCCCTCGGCGCGGGGCCGCAGGCGGGTGGTCAGGGCCACGGTGGTCTCGGCGGGCACGTGCAGCGGTGCGAGCAGCCGCAGCTCGTGGACCGCGGCGCGGGTGTGCCCCCAGGCCGCGTCCTGGAGGGCCAGCAGCAGGTCGATGTACGCGCCCGCGGGCAGCGTCGTCCGTTCCCCGTCGCCGAGGTCGGCGAGCGCGCCCAGGTCCTCGGCGGTGAACTCGGCCGTGAACTCCCGTACCCCGCTGGCGAACCGCTCCTCCGTGCCGAGCAGCAGATGGCGGGCCGCGCCGCCCGAGGCGCCCTTGCGGTTCGGACTGACGGAGGGCAGCCAGTACCGCTTGCGCTGGAAGGCGTAGGGGGGCAGGGCCGTCCTGGCCGGGGTGATCCGTCCCGCGTGGTAGGCCGTCCAGGTCACCGGCAGCCCGGCGGCGTAGTACGCGGCGAGCGCGGTCAGCGTGGTGTCGCCCGCGCGGTCGCGGCGCCGCAGGCTCGCCAGCCACAGGTGGTCCTCGGCGTTCAGGCAGCGCTGGGCGAGCGCGGTCAGCGCGGTCGAGGGGCCGATCTCGATCAGGGCGTGCCGGCCGCGCTGGGCCACCGCCCGGATGCCGGCCAGGAACTGCACGGGCTCACCGATGTGGCGCACCCAGTAGTCGGGGTTGCCGATCTCCGCGAACCGGCCGAGCCGCCCGGTGACGTTGGAGATCAGGCTGATGGACGGTTCGTGGAAGGTGATGCCGTCCAGGGCGGCGCGGAAGTCGTCGTACACCTCGGCCATCAGCGGCGAGTGGAAGGCGTGCGAGACGGCCAGCCGGTCGACCCTCACGCCCCGCTCCCGCAGCTCTGCGAGTACCTGCTCCAGGGCGGCCGTGCCGCCGGAGATCACTGCCTGGTCAGGGGCGTTGATGCCGGCCAGGGTGAGGTCCGGGTGAGCGGCCAGGAGTGGTTCGACCTCCTCGGCGGGGGCGGAGACCGCGGCCATCGAGCCCTCGGCGCGCACCGCCTGCATCAGCCGTGCCCGGGCCGCGACCAGCGTCACGGCGTCCGGAAGGCTGAAGAGTCCGGCCAACGCGGCGGCCACCACCTCGCCGATGCTGTGCCCGATGAGCACGTTCGGGCGGATGCCCCAGGACATCCACAGCCGGGCGAGCGCGTATTCCAGGGTGAACAGGGCGGGCTGGGTGTACTCGGTGCGGTCGATGGTCTCCGGGTCGGCGGCGGTACCGAGCACCAGTTCGCGGACCGAGCGGCCCAGGTGGGGCGCGAACAACCGGTCGCACTCGTCCACCTGGTCGCGGAAGAACGGGAACCGCTCGTACAGCGCGGCGCCCATGCCCGCGTACTGCGAGCCCTGGCCGCTGAACATGAACGCGGTCTTGCGGATGCCGGACGGTCCCTCGTGGTCCGTTTCCACGGCCTTCGTCAGGAGCGCGTCGAGGGCGGCGCGGTCGGCGACCGGTCCGGCGATCCGGTACGGGTGGTGGGCGCGGGCGACGTTCGTGGTGTAGCAGAGCGCGTCCACCGCGACGCCGGGCCGCTCGGACACGAACTTGCGGTAGGACTCGGCCTGTTCGCGCAGGGCGGCGGCGCTCTTCGCGGAGAGCGTGAATACCGGGGACGCGGGGGTTTCCCCCTCCGCGGCCGTTTCTCCCTCCGCGGCCGTTTCGGACAGGGCGGGCGCCGGGGCCTGCTCCAGGACCACCGCGCCGATGGTGCCCGCGAAGCCGAAGCTGTTCACCACCGCGCGCCGGACCTCGGCCGGCCACGGCTCACAGTCGGTGGGCACCCGCACCGGGTACAGGTCCCAGGGGATGCGCCCGGAGGGCGTGTTGAGGTTGAGGTGCGGGTAGACGGTCGCGGACCTGAGCTGGAGCACCGTCTTGATGACTCCGACGATGCCGGACGCCGGCTCCATGTGGCCCAGGTTGGTCTTCACCGAGCCGACGAGCAGCGGGGCGTCCTTGGTGTGCGAGGTGGCGAAGGCGTCGCCGATCGCCCCGAACTCGATGGGGTCGCCGAGCGGGGTGCCGGTGCCGTGCGCCTCCACGTACTGGATGTCCTCGGGCGCGAGGCGGGCCGCGGCCAGCGCGCCGCGGATGACCTTCTCCTGGGCGGGGCCGTTGGGCACGGTCAGGCCCGCGCTGTCGCCGTCCTGTCCGACGGCCGTGCCGCGGACCAGCGCGAGGACGGTGTCGCCGTCCAGGGTGGCGTCGCTCAGCCGCTTCAGGACGACGACACCGCAGCCCTCGGCGCGCGCGTAGCCGTCGGCGGACTCGTCGAAGGTCTTGCACTGCCCGTCGGGGGACAGCATCTGCGCGTTGGAGAACATGACAGGTATTCGGGGGTGGTGCAGGGCGTTGACGCCGCCGCACAGCGCGATGTCGCTCTCGCCGGCGCGCAGCCCCTGCACGGCGAGGTGCAGGGCGACCAGCGAGGACGAGCAGGCCGTGTCGATGCTCATGCTCGGACCGCGCCAGCCCAGGAAGTAGGAGAGCCGGCCCGACAGCGGGAACATGGTGATGCCGGAGGCGAGATGGCCGTCCAGTTCCTCGTACGGCAGTGAGTCCAGCTCCAGCGCGTAGTCGATGGAGCTGGCGCCGATGTACACGCCGCCGTTGCCGCGGCGCAGGGGTGTCGGGTCGATGTTGGCGTGCTCCAGCGCCTGCCAGGCCGTTTCCAGCAGCATCCGCTGCTGGGGGTCCATGTACTGGGCCTCTTTCGGAGAGATATTGAAGAATGCGGCGTCGAAGAGGTCGATACGGTCGAGGAAACCGCCACCGGACGTATGGATCTTCCCTTTTTCGTCGGGGCTCTGCGGGGTGAACGCGGCGACGTCCCAACGGTCTTCGGGGATCGGGCCGATTCCGCTGCGGCCCTCGCGCAGGAATGCGTCGAACTCCTCCGGCGTGTCACTGCCGCCGGGGAATCGCAGACCGATTCCGACGATCGCGATCGGCTCGGGGGCCGGGTCCGTCCCGGATTCCGTAGGCGGCATGGAGCAACTCCTTCTGTCCTGGGCCTGGTTGATCAGCGGGAGGGCGAAGTGGACAGGGCGTCGGCCAGGTAGTCCACGAGGTGCGCGACCGTCGGCTCGTTGAACAGCACGTTCGCGTTGATGGACAGATCGAGGAGCTGCTCCAGGTTCTGCCGTATCTCGGTCAGTCGCAGTGAGGTGAGACCGAGGTCGAAATAGCTGATGTCGAGCGGAAGGTCTTCCGACTCGTCCATGAGGAGAACTGACTTGAACCTCTTCAGGACCAGCGTCTCTATTTCCTCGGTGAGTTCGTTCCGCGGCAGCTCTCGGAGCCGCTGGAGCGTCGTGTCGGTGGATGACATGGCCGCCATGCAAACAGCAGCGGCTGACATCCCGCTGACAGCCTGCGGGAAGTTGGCTGGATCAGTCCGGTGTCAGCGGCGAGTCAGATTCGACTGCCACGATCGAGTTGCTTCGAAAGGCAATTAACCGAAAAGCGGGCCGGGATCGGACGGCCACGCGAACCGGAAGAGAACCGCCCGGAAAAATCCCCACGGAAAGCTCGGAAGGGCTGATGATGCTTCACGGAGCTGCGCAGGAAGAAAGTGCTCCGGCACATTCCGGATTCAGGAGCTACGACCTCTATATCGCGGGCAAGGATGTCGCCGGTGCCGGGTGGGTCTACACCGTCAGCGGACGATCCCTGCTGGAAGACGTGTTCACCAGTGTGAGCCTCAAACGCCAGCTGGAGCAGGACCCGGAGTCCGAGGCGGCCCAGCACCCCTATGTGGTGGGCCGTTGCGCGATCGCCGACGACAACGCCATCGACATGGCGACGCAGGCCGCCGCGGCCGCCGCCTCGGACTGGGCGGCCGTTCCGCTGGAGCGGCGGATGCGCCTGGGCACCCGGTTCAGGGAGGAACTCCTCAAGCACCAGGACGAGTTTCTCGAGATGCTGGTCGCCGAGTCGCACCCGGTGAAGCTGGCCCGCTGGGAACTCAGTTGCCTGCTTCAGATCTACGCCCCGGGAAGCCTGCGCTGGTACACGAAGCAGATGCGGGTCGAGAAGGAGTACGCGGGCCGCAAGCTGATTCTGCACCGCCAGCCCGACGGTGTGGTGGCGTTCAACCCCCCGCAGAACGCCCCGCTGCCCAGTGCCGCCCTCTCGGTACTGGCGCTGATGGCCGGCAACGCCGTCATCGTCAGGGCACCGCGCAGTATCGCGCTGAGCACCATGTGGCTGCTGCGCGACATCGTTGCCCCGCTGCTGGAGGAACTGGACGCGCCGCCCGGTGTGCTCAACGCGGTGTGCAGCAACCCCAAGCAGACGATGGACCGCTGGATCACCGACCCGCTGATCGACGACATCTTCTACATCGGTGGCAGCCAGGAGGGCCTGCGCTTCGAGCAGCAGTGCGTCGCGCACGGCAAGAAGCCCATCCTGGAGCTGGCCGGCAACGACGGCATCGTGGTGTGGAAGGACGCCGACGTGAAGTGGGCGGCCGAGGCCGTCACCGAGTCCTTCTTCGGCTCCGGCCAGATCTGCATGGTGCCCAACTATGTGCTGGTCCACCCGGACATCGCCGACGCGCTCATCGCCGAGGTGAAGGAGCAGGTCAAGGCGATCCGGCCGGGTCTGCCCGAGGAGGAGGACGTCCTGCTGTCGCCGGTGCGCCGCAGTGAGCGGTTCTTCCGGCTGCTGCGCCAGGCACTCGACAACGGAGCCACCCTCGTCACCGGCGGCCGGCGCACCGAGGTCGACGGCACCCCCTCGGAAACCGGCGTCTTCCTCCAGCCCACCGTCCTGCGCGTGGACGGCCTGGACCGCGCCCGCACCTACGACGTCGTCCGCGAGGAGACCTTCTTCCCGCTCATCCCCGTCATCGTGCCGGAGCACGAGAACGACGACGCCCTGCTGGAGGCGTTCCTGCGGTTCGTCAACTCCAACGAGTACGGGCTGCGCAACTCCCTGTGGTCCCGCTCCGACCACGTCATCGAGACCTTCGTCCGGCGCGTCGTCAACGGCGGTCTGCTGAAGGTGAACGACTCGCACATCGGTTTCCTGCCGTATCTGCCCAGCCACGGCGGCACCGGCCGCACCGGCGGGGCCTTCGGCGAGGCCAACTACCCGATGCTCAAGACCTCGCACGTCCAGGGAGTCAGCATCGCCCGCGACATCAGTCCCTACGACGCGGTCTTCGGCGCCTGAGGGCCCCACCGCCGTCCGTCCTCACCGGAGGTTTCCCCGTGCGTTCCCTCGATGCTGCTCGGGCCGTCTGCGAGCACTTCCATCCCGGTCTGATCAAGGAGCTGAAGGAGATCCCGTACGCCACACGGGAGCATCCCGGCAGCCCGGTGATCGACCTGTTCCGCATCCACAGCGGCGTCGGCCTGCTGATCCCCCAGAAGTACGGCGGTCACGGCGCCACCCCGCTGGAGGCGCTACGCATACAGCTGGCGCTGGGCGCCGAGTCCCCCTCGCTGGTCGCGGCCGTCTCCATGCACCACTTCACCGCCGCCATGCTCTACTCCCTGGCCGTCAACGCCGGCCGGCTCACCGGCGCCCAGACCGAGTTGCTGCACCGGATCGTCCCCGAGCAGCAGGTCATGGGTTCCGGCTGGGCCGAGGGCCGCACCGCGCAGAACATCCTCACTCCCGGGGTGTCCGCCCGGCCGGTCCAGGGCGGCTATCTGCTGTCCGGCTCCAAGAAGCCGTGCAGCCTCTCGCGCTCGATGAGCCTGCTCACCGCGAGCATCGCCATCCACGGCGACGAAGGCGTCCCCGAGCTGGCACTCGCCCTGGTGCCCGCCGACGCGCCCGGCCTTTCCGTCCACCCGTTCTGGGGCAACGACCTGCTGGCGGGTGCGGAGAGCGACGAGGTGCGCCTCGAAGACGTCTTCGTACCGGCCGACATGGTCGTACGGGCCGGGGCGGACGACCCGCAGCGCCTGGACGACCTGCAGACGGCCGGGTTCGTCTGGTTCGAGCTGCTCATCTCGGCCGGCTACGCGGGCGGTGCCGCGGCCCTCGTCGAGCAGGTGCTGGAGCGCGAGCGCGGCAGCGTCCAGGAACGGGCCGCCCTCGCCGTGGACCTGGAGGCCGCCCTCGCACTCCTCGAAGGGGTCGCGCGGGCGATCGGTCCCGAGCCGGGCGACGAGGAGTCGGTGGCCCGCGTCCTGGTCGCCCGCTACGCCGTGCAGAACGCGCTGCCGGGGATCGCCTCCCGGGCCCTGGAGCTGCTCGGCGGTCTGGACTTCATCAGCGGTTCCGCGCACGCCCTGGCGGCGGCCGCCGTGCGCGCCCTCGCCTTCCATCCGCCGTCCCGGGGCGCCGCCGCCGAACCGCTGCTGCGCTACTTCGACGGCGGCCCGCTGGTGCTGGCCTGAGCGGACGCCCTGCTGTCGTGCCCCCGGTGACCGCTGAGCCACCGACCCCGTTCTTTGGAGTGAGATACCCATGACCGTGATCCAGGAGGCCCCGGCAGACACCGAGGCGGAGATCCTCGGCCTGTACCGGGCCCATCTGAGCAAGGGCCGGGCCACCCTCGCCGAGCTCTTCGGCAGCCACATGGAGGTGGCGTCGGAAGGCGCCTGGCTCACCGCGAGCGACGGAGAACGCTTCCTCAACGCGGGCGGCTACGGCGTGTTCATCATGGGCGCCCGCCATCCGATCGTGATGGAGGAGGTGGAGCGCCAGCTGCGTACCCACCCCACCGCCACCCGCATCCTGCTCGAACCCACCGTGGCCCGCGCCGCCGAGGCGCTGGTCTCCGTGATGCCCGAGGGCCTGGACCGGGTGCACTTCGCGCTGTCCGGCGCGGAGGCGGTCGAGACCGGCCTCAAACTGGCCCGCGCGGGCGGCTACAAGCGGACCGTCTCGATGCACGGCGGCTACCACGGCAAGACGCTGGGCGCGCTGTCCGCCACCGCGAAGGACGTCTACCAGCGGCCGTTCAGGCCCCTGGTGCCCGACTTCCTGCATCTGCCGTTCGGCGACGCGGATGCCCTGGAGGCGGAGCTCGCCGCCCACCCGGGCGAGGTCTGCGTCATCCTCGAACCCATCCAGGGCGAGGGCGGCGTCATCATTCCGCCCCGGGGCTACCTCAAGCGCGTCGAAGAGCTGGTCCGCGCCCACGACGGGTTCCTGATCCTCGACGAGGTGCAGTCCGGTTTCGGCCGGCTCGGCGAATGGTGGGGAGCGGACATCGAGGGCGTGGTGCCCGACGTACTGCTCGCGGGCAAGGCGCTCGGCGGCGGTGTGCTGCCGGTCTCCGCGGCCATCGCGACGCGCAAGGCCTTCCGCCCCTTCGACAAGGACCCCTACGTCCACACCTCGACCTTCTCCGGCCAGCCCGTGCTGATGGCCGCGGTACGGGGCGCCATCCGGGCGGTTCAGGAAGAGCGGCTGGTCACCCGGGCCACCGACCTCGGGGCGGCGCTGCTGCCCCGGATCACCGAGATCGCCTACCGCAACATCCCCGAACTCGTCGTGGAGGTCCGCGGCCGAGGTCTGCTCATCGGGATCGAGCTCGTCGAGGCCGGCCTCGCGGGCGAGCTGCTGATCGAGCTCTTCAACCACGGCGTGGTCGCCAACCACTCCATGAACGGCAGCTCGGTGGTGCGGTTCACGCCGCCCGCCGTGCTCAGCGACACCGACGTGGAATTCCTCCTCAACTCCTTCGATCTGGCCACCCGCGACCTCGTGCGCGGCGCGGCCACAATGCCGGAAGGCGGTAACTGATCGTGCGGCACGTCGAACTGGATGCCCTGATACCCGCGGAGCAGGCCGACGCGGTCTACGACTCCGTACGGCGCTGGGAGCGGTACCCAGACCTTGCGCCCCATGTGAACACGACCACGGTGCACGCCACCTACCCCGCTGAGAACGCCAGTTCCAGCTGGGAACTGCACTTCCGCAGCGGTCTGCTGCGCTGGACCGAGTCCGACGTCTTCGTGCCGGAGCAGGGCGAGATCCGCTTCGAGCAGACCGACGGCGACTTCGACTCCTTCGTCGGCACCTGGTCCCTGCTCCAGGACGGCGCGGATGTCGCCGTGCGCTTCACCGCGGACTTCGACTTCGGTATCCCGAGCCTGGAGGGAATCCTCGACCCGATCGCCGAGCGGGTCATCAAGGAGACCGTCGCCTGGGCGCTGACCGGACTGTTCCCCGCCGTGCGGCTCCTGGGCGGCGTCGAGCTCACCACACCCGCCACCGTGGGGAGTTGACCGGCCATGGACCAGGCGAACCCCTTCGAGACACCAAGGACGTACTCGCTGCACCGGGCCGAGTACCTGGTGGGCCTCGCCGTCACCACCGGGCTGATCATCGCCCACTTCGGCGAGATCCGCTGGCTGCCGGCGATCGCGCTGTTCCTCTACATCGACCTGATCGGCTACATCCCCGGCGCGATCGCCTTCAAGCAGAGCGGCGGCCGGCCGATCCACAAGGCGTACTACGTGCTCTACAACACGATGCACAGCCTCATCACGCAGGGCGCGGTGGCCGCGCTGTGGTGCTGGCTGGTGAAACCCGAGTGGGCGCTGCTGGTGCTGCCCTTCCATCTCTTCGGCGACCGCGGCCTGTTCGGCAACTTCATGAAGTCGTTCGCGCTGCCCTTCGAGCCGGTCCGGCAGCCCAGTTACCTGCGGCTCCTCGACGACCTGGGGATCGCCCACCCGAAGCCGGCCGGGCACGCCACGGACCCGGTGGCGGTCGGCCACATCCCCGCGCCGCAGGTCCGCCAGAAGAGTCCGGAGGCCGTGCGATGACCACCGTCACCGAGGTTCGGACCGCGCGCCGCGCGGTGCGGCAGGACCCGGAACAGCGCCGCCGGGCGCTGTACCACCTGGCATCACCCGTGTCGGTGCTGACCGTCGACCACGAGGGCGCCGCGCACGGCACGACCGCGAGCACGGTCACGCTGGTGTCCCGCAAGCCCCTGCTGGTCGGGGTCGTGCTGCGGGCCGACTCGTCCTTCGCACGGCTCGCAGCCGCCGAGGGCAGGTTCGCGATCAACGTACTCTCCGCCGAACAGGCCGATGTGGCACGCCACTTCGCGGACAGCGGCCGCCCCGATGGCCCTGAGCAGTTCGCGGGGCTCGCATGGACGAGCGACTCCTACGCGCACGCCCCGCTGATCGCGGGCGCGCTCGCGCACTACACCTGCCGGTTCCACTCCGCGCACCCGGCGGGCGACAGCGAGCTGCTGCTCGGTCATGTCGTGCGCGCCACGGCCGACGAGGTGCCGCCCCTGTTCAGCTACGCCGGCGGTCTGTTCGCCGGTTCCCTGCGCCCCGCGAAGGAGACATCGGCATCATGACCGGTTCTGTGGCACCCGAGGCCGACTGGGACAAGGCGCCCGGCCTGCTCGACGGCGCGAAGGAGCTCACGCTCGGCCCCGAGGAGTGCAACCTCGCCTACTGGTTCACCTCGGTGGCCCAGGGCACGCTGCGCGACCGGGGCGAGACCGGGCACCACGTGGACGCGACGGTTCCCGACTTCCTCCGGGAGCCCGGTCCGCTGCGCGACGCGCTGATCCTGGAGTTCGGCTTCCGCAGCCTGTCCGAGGAGATCGCGACCCGGCTGCTCGGCCACTACGTCGCCATCGCACCCGGCATACCCGAACTGGAGTTCTACGCAACCCAGTTGATCGACGAGGCGCGGCACGCCCGCGTCTTCCGCAACCACCTGGTGGAACTGGGGATGTCCGCGGACACCCTGCTCGCGGACATCGACGACATGGCCGCGGACTACCGCAAGCGCGTCCTGGACCCGGTGGAGAACTTCACCCTCGACATCGTCCGCGACCAGGCCGACTTCCCCGGCGCCGTCGCCGTGTTCGCCATCGTCATCGAAGGGGTGCTCGCCCCGGCCGCCGAGCTGAGCGAGCGCAAGTGGACCCCGCTGTCCCCGGCCACCGGCGAGATCTCCCGCGGCACCGCCATCGACGAGATCCGCCATCTGACCGTGGCCAGCACGATCCTGCGCGACCACACCGCCCGCCACCCCGAGTACCGCCCGCGCCTCCTGGAGATCCTGCGGGCCGGGGTACAGCTGTGGGACGAGGTCCCCGACCGCGAGTTCGTCATCCACCGCGAGGAACTCTTCCAGCAGGGCATGGCCCAGCACGCCGACAGGATCGGCGACTACGAGATCTGGCCCGGCGTACGGATGCTCGACACCACCCCGGACCAGCGCTACGACATGGCCGAGCGCTGGACGGACGAGATGGCCGAGTCCCGCATGGCGTACATGGGCCTGCCCGTGGACGTCCTGAGCAGCCCCGGGACCGGGACATGAGCGGTGGCACGGGGGCGACCGGGCGGGCGGCCGTGATCGACGGGATCGGGGCGTACGTACCCCCGGGGCTGGTGACCAACGACGATCTGGCCCAGCGCCTGGACACCTCCGACGCCTGGATCCGCTCGCGCACCGGCATCGCCGAGCGATACGTGGTGTCGCCCGGCACCGCCACCTCCGACCTGGCCGTGGAGGCAGGGCTGCGCGCGCTGAAGTCGGCGGGCGACGACCGGGTGGACGCGGTCGTGCTGGCCACCACCACGCCCGACCAGCCCTGCCCCGGCACCGCACCGCAGGTGGCGGCCCGGCTCGGTCTCGGCCAGGTCGCCGCGTTCGACGTGGCCGCCGTCTGCTCCGGGTTCCTGTACGGCCTGGCCACCGCCTCCGGACTGATCGCCGCCGGGGTGGCCGGCCGCGTACTGCTCATCGCCGCCGACGCGTTCACCACGCTCATCAACCCCGCCGACCGCACCACCGCGGTGATCTTCGCCGACGGGGCGGGCGCGGTGGTCCTGCGGGCCGGCACGCCGGACGAGCCGGGGGCGATCGGCCCACAGGTCCTCGGCAGCGACGGCGAACTGAGCCATCTCATCACCGTGCCTGCCGGGGGCTCACGACAGCGCTCGACCGGTCCCCCGGCCGACCCGGACGACCAGTACTTCCGGATGCTGGGCCGCGACACCTACCGGCACGCCGTGGAGCGCATGACCGCCGCCTCACGGCAGGCGGCCGAGCTCGCCGGCTGGCAGCTCGATGACGTCGACCGGTTCGCGGCGCACCAGGCCAACGCCCGCATCCTCGACTCGGTCGCGGAGCGCCTCGCCGTTCCCGCCGAGCGGCAGCTGACCAACATCGAGCGGGTCGGCAACACCGGAGCCGCCTCGATCCCGCTGCTGCTGTCGCAGGCCACCGCCGACGGCCGGCTCCGCGCCGGGCACCGGGTGCTGCTGACCGCGTTCGGCGGGGGCCTGTCCTGGGGCGCGACCACGCTGGTCTGGCCGGAGGTACAGCCGGTCTGACCCTTCGTCAACCACCGCACACCGCGCCACGCACAGCCGCACCCCGCACAGCCGCACCCCTCGCACACCGCACACCGCACACCGCACACCCGCATCACACAACCCGAAAGGAACCGTCATGCTGGAGCAGCTCAAGGAAATCCTGTCCACCAAGCTCAAGGTGTCGCCCGAGTCCATCACCCCGGAGGCCACCCGCGAGGACATCGAGCTGGACTCGCTGGCCGTGGTGGAGCTCTCGTTGCTGCTCAAGTCCGAACTGGACCTCGACATAAGCGACGACGACCTCCTTGAGGCCGCCACCGTGGCCGACATGGTCCGGCTCATGGAGGAGCGGAGCGCGAAGGTCTGATGGCCG
Organism: Streptomyces sp. NPDC058470; assembly: GCF_042721055.1. NCBI lineage: Bacteria > Bacillati > Actinomycetota > Actinomycetes > Kitasatosporales > Streptomycetaceae > Streptomyces > Streptomyces sp. NPDC058470. The sequence goes on along the minus strand of NZ_JBHXMF010000055.1, from coordinate 19,444 downwards.
GCATCGACATCGCCGTCACCGGACTCGGTCTGGTCACCCCGGGCGGCGTCGGGGTCGAGGCGAGCTGGGCGGCGGTCTGTGACGGCAGGTCCGCCGCGGCGCTCGATCCCGCGCTGGCGGACAATCCGGTACGCATCTCCTGCCGGGTGCCGGGCTTCGATCCCGAGCGGCTGCTGAGCGCCCGGCGAGCCCACCGCCTGGACCGGTTCGTACAGTTCGCCCTGGTCGCCGCCCGTGAGGCGGTCGCCGACGCGGGCCTCGATCCGCAGACCTGGGACGGGGCACGCGTCGGGGTGGTGCTGGGCTGCGCCGACGGCGGACCCGGCACGGTCGAGGAGCAGCATCATGTGCTGCGGGAGCAGGGCGCCGCCCGGGTGTCCCCGCTGCTGCTGCCCATGCAGCTGCCGAACATGCTGGCCGGTCAGACGGCCATCGAGTTCGGGGCCACCGGACCCAACCTGGTGGTGACCACGGCCTGCGCCTCGGGCGGCACCGCCATCGGCACGGCGCGGGACCTGCTCACCCTGGGGCGCTGCGACATCGTCCTGGCGGGCGGCAGCGAGGCGATGATCACTCCCCTGGTCATGGCCGGCTTCGCACAGATGGGTGCCCTGTCCCGGCGGGAGGAGGACCCGGCCACCGCGTCCCGTCCCTTCGACGCGGACCGGGACGGGTTCGTCGCCGGGGAGGGCGCCGGGATCCTCGTCATGGAACGCGTCGAGGACGCCCGGGCCCGGGGTGCGCACATCCACGGCCGGATCGTCGGCTACGGAGCCACCGCGGACGCCCACCACATGACGTCGCCGCACCCGGACGGCGCCGGAGTCGAGGCGGCGGTCCGCGCCGCCCTCGCCGACGCCGGCGCCGACCCGGACGACGTGCAGCACGTGAACGCCCACGGCACCTCCACCCCGCTCAACGACCTCGCCGAGGGCCGCATGATCCGCCGCACCCTCCAGGGAGATCCCCTGGTCACCTCGACGAAGGGAGTCACCGGTCATCTGCTGGGCGCGGCCGGCGCGGTGGAGGCGGCGTTCACGCTGCTGAGCATCAAGCACGAGCTGGTGCCGCCGATCGCCAACCTGTCCATCCCCGACCCGCGAATCGAAGTGAAACTGGCCCTCACCGCGACCTCCATGCCCATCGACCTGGCCCTCAGCAACTCGTGCGGCTTCGGCGGCCAGAACACCGTCCTGGCCTTCGCCCCGGCCTGAGGACCCGTCCCAGCGGCCACCGGCCAAAGGCCCGCCCCGGCCTCCGCCCGGTGGCCGCCCCGCGTCCCCGGTACCCACGCTCTCCCGTGCTCTCCCACCTCTCCTGACCTGGAGTCCCCATGTCCAAGAGCGGTTCCCCTCCAACGGACGGTCGGCCGGTCGCCGACGCGGCCACCCCGCGGGGGCGGCTCGGCACCCGGCACATCCTGTTCCTGATCGTCGCGGCGGCCGCCCCGCTGTCCGCGATGGTCGGCACCGTGCCGCTCGCGTTCGCGTTCGGCAACGGCGCGGGCGTCCCGGCCGCCTTCCTCTTCGCCGGCGTCACCCTGCTCTGCTTCTCCGTGGGGTACGCCGTCAGCGCCCGCCGCACCGGCGGGTCCGGCGGTTTCTACGCCTCGACGGCCGACGGTCTGGGGCGCCCGCCCGCCGTCGCCGCGGGTCTCGTCGCCCTGCTCGCCTACAACTGCGCCACCATCGGCCTGGCCGGGGCGCTCGGCTACTTCACCCAACTGGTGCTTGCGGCCCATGGGTTCACCGTGTCCTGGCAGTGGTGCGCCGCCGTCGGCCTGCTCGCGGTCGCCGTTCTCGGCTACCGCGAGATCGCGATCAGCGCCCGGGTGCTCGCCCTGCTGATGCTCGGCGAGATCGGCATCCTCCTCGCCCTGGACGTGGCGATCCTGGCCCGTCACGGCCTGTCCGCGCTGCCCACGGCCTCGTTCTCCCCGCAGGTGGCCACCGGCCCCGGACTGGGCGTGGCAGTGATGTTCGCGTTCGTCTCCTACATCGGTTTCGAGTCGGCGGCGCTGTACGGAAAGGAGGCACGCGACCCGCGGCGCAGTGTCCCCCGGGCCACCTATGCCGCCGTACTGCTGATCACCGTGTTCTACGCGCTCACCAGCTGGCTGGCGGTCGGAGCGCTCGGCACCGGCAAGGTGCGCGAGGCCGCCACCGAGCGGATGGGCGACCTGTTCTTCGTCCTCGGCGACGACTTCCTCGGCACCACGGGCAGCACCGGTCTCCAGATCCTGCTCTGCACCAGCCTGTTCGCCGCGACCCTGGCGCTGCACGGTGCGGCCAACCGGTACGCCCAGGTGCTCGCCGAGGACGGTCTGCTCCCCGCCGCCCTGGCCGTCGAGCACCCCCGGCACCGCTCCCCGCACCGGGCGAGCATCGCCCAGAGCGTGCTGACGGCTCTGGTCGTCGGCGGCTTCGCGGTCGCGGGCCTCGACCCGTACGCCGATCTCACCACCAGCATGCTGGGCCTGGGCACGCTGGGCATCGTCGTCCTCCAGGCGATGGCCGCGCTGTCCGTCCTCGGGCTGCGACTGCGACAACGGCGCGGGCAAGCGCAGGGGCACTGGTGGCGGGAGGTCGTCGCACCGCTGCTGGGCTTCGCCGGGCTGGCGGCCTCCGTCTGGCTGGTGACCGGCAACTTCGCCATGCTCACCGGATCTCCCGACCCGCTCATCGCGAAGCTGCCGTGGCTGCTGGTCGCGGTGGCCGCCCTCGGCCTCACCTACGCCGGCGTGCTGCGCTCCGCCCGCCCCGACCGCTACCGGCAACTGGGCGCCCGCCACCTCACCACCGCCGACCCCGGCCCTCCCGTCGGGCAAGGCACGGCAACAGACACGGCAACCGGCAGCACGTCCGTACCCACCGCCCGCCTTCCCGAACGCGCCTCAGGAGACCGTCATGCACGATCCACGTGAGCTGCTCGACGACGGACCGGCCGCCGTGCGGCGGCTGGCCCGTCGCCGCTACGCCCTCGACCTGCCCGCCCTCGCCGAAGGCCTGCGCGGCCGGGCCGACGCCCAGGCGGAGGTGACCCGGCTGCGGACCGAACTGAACCGGACCTCGCGCGGGGGCGGGCGGTCGGGTCCGCCCTCCGAGCAGGCCAAGGAGGCCGCACGCGCGCTGCGCGCCGAGGTCCAGCGGGCCGAGGCGACGGCCAGGACCACCGGCCAGGACCTCACGGACCTGCTGCTCGGCATCCCCAACGTCCCCCTGGACACGGTCCCGGACGGCGACTCCGAGAAGGAGGCGGTGGAGATACGCCGCGGCGGCCCGTCCCCGCAGGCCGCCGCCGACGCCCGCCACCACTCCGACATCGGCGAGTCGCTCGGCATCCTGGACGCTCCGGCCGCCGCCCGGCTCTCCGGCGCCCGCTTCAGCGTCAGCCGCGGTGCCGGCGCCCGGCTGGAACGGGCCCTGGCCGACTTCTTCCTCGATCTGCACACCCAGGAGCACGGCTACACCGAGCACTCCGTGCCGTTCCTCGTCAGCCGGGACACCATGACGGGCACCGGCCAACTCCCCAAGTTCGAGGAGGACTTGTTCCGCACCCAGGTCGGCGACCGCGAGCTGTTCCTGATCCCCACCGCGGAGGTACCGCTCACCAACCTGCTGGCCGGGCAGCTGCTCGACGCCCGCGCCCTGCCGTACGCCTTCACCGCCCGCACCCCCTGCTTCCGCGCGGAGGCCGGGGCGTACGGACGGGACACCCGGGGCATCCTGCGGCTGCACCAGTTCGAGAAGGTGGAACTGGTGCGTGTCTGTGCCCCGGAGGACGCCCAGAAACAGCTCGCACTCATGGTGGAGCACGCCGAGGAATGCCTGCGGCGCCTCGAACTCTCCTACCGTGTGGTCCTGTTGCCGGCCGGCGACCTGGGCTTCTCGGCCAGGATGACGTACGACATCGAGGTGTGGCTGCCGGGCAGCGACGCCTACCGCGAGATCTCCTCGGTCTCCGACTGCGGCACCTTCCAGGCCCGCCGCGCCGACATCCGCCACAAGTCGCCGGACGGCCGCAAGGCCCCGGTCGCCACCCTCAACGGCTCGGCGCTGCCCATCGGCCGCACCGTCGCCGCGCTCCTGGAACAGGGTCAGCAGCCGGACGGTTCGGTCCTGCTCCCCGCGGCCCTCGCCTCGTACACCGGTTTCCGCCGCATCCTGCCGGGCGGCGAGACCCGTCCCGACTGAGCGGCCCGCCCCAACGGACGTGACAGGGGCGGGAGTCCGGGCGTGACACCCGGGCTCCCGCCCCTTTCGGGTACCGGGCTCCCGCCCCTTTCGCGTACCGGGCTCCCGCTCCTTTTCGGGTACCGGACTCCCGCCACTGTCACGTACTGGAGTCACGCTCCCGTCATGTGCACCCCGCCGTCCACATGGACGATCTCCCCGGTGGTGCGCGGGAAGAAGTCCGACAGGAGCGCGGCCACACCGCGCGCCGCGGGCTCGGGGTCCGCGAGGTCCCAGCCGATCGGGGCCCGGCCGGGCCACATGTCGGCGAGCTCCGAGAAGCCCGGGATGGACTTGGCCGCCATCGAGCGCAGCGGCCCGGCCGCGACGAGGTTGCAGCGGATCCCGCTCGGGCCCAGGTCGCGGGCGAGATAGCGGCTGGTCGACTCCAGCGCGGCCTTGGCGACGCCCATCCAGTCGTACCGCGGCCAGGCGACCGTCGCATCGAAGGTGAGCCCGACCACCGAGCCGCCGCGCCGCGCCATCAGCGGAAGGCAGGCGGTGGTGAGCGACTTGAGGGAGTACGCGGACACGTGCACCGCGGTCGAGACGTCCGCCCAGTCGCCGTCGAGGAAGCTGAAGGCGCCGCGCGGTCCGTACGCGATGGAGTGCACGACCCCGTCGAGACCGTCGACGTGCTCCCGCACCCGGCCCGCGAGCCCGTCCAGGTGCTCCTGATCGGTGACGTCCAGCTCGATCACCGGAGCGGGCTTGGGCAGCCGCTGCGCGATGCGTTCGATCAGCGAGAGCCTGCCGAAGCCGGTCAGCACGACCTCGGCGCCCTCCTCCTGCGCGATCCGCGCCACGTGGAAGGCGATGGACGATTCCGTGACGACACCGGTCACCAGGACGCGCTTGCCCGCGAGAAGTCCGCTCATGACCGGGTCACCGCCTGCGGCAGGGCGCCCACGAGCGGCGAGTCGTGGTCGAGAGCGCCGAGCGCGGCACCGCCGCCCGGTGCGCCGAGTTCGGCGAAGAAGTCGGCATTGGAGGCGCGGTGGTCGCCCCACTCGGCGGGGATGTCGTCCTCGAAGCAGATGGCCTCGACGGGGCACACCGGCTCGCAGGCACCGCAGTCCACGCATTCGTCGGGCTGGATGTAGAGGGCGCGCCGGCCCTCGTAGATGCAGTCCACGGGGCATTCGTCGATGCAGGACCTGTCCTTCACATCGACACACGGCAGGGCGATGACGTACGTCATCCGAAACTCCTTAGTTCCTCTTCGGGGTCCAGGGGTTCACCGGGTCGGCGCGCGGTCGACCGAGGCGCCGGTCGTGTGGTCGCCCAGCGCAAGAACAGTGACGGTGAGCACGGCCATCGCGGCGGCGATGACGGCGAACAGCGCTCCGGGTCCGTGCGACTCCAGAACGGGCAGCAGGACGAACGGCAGCGCGGCGGCGCTGAGTTTGGAGAGCGAGTAGGCGGCGCCGGACGCGGTGGCACGGATGGCCGTCGGGTACTGCTCGGAGAGGTAGACGTGCGACACGCTGGAGAAGACGTTGCTGCACAGCGTGTAGGCGAAGCCGAACACCACGATGAGTGCGACGGAGCCCGCGAGGGCGAAGCCCATGCCGGCCGCGGCCATCGCGGCGGCCGAGACCGCGACCAGTGTCTTGCGCTCGACCCGGTCGATGACGGGCAGGGACAGTGCCGAGCCGGCCGGATAGCCGAGGAACGACAGAGCGGTGTAGCCGAGACCCGCGACGATGCCGTACCCCTTGGCCGCCAGGATCTGGGGCGCCAGTGAGCCGAATCCGTAGTAGCCGACCACGGAGAGCGCGCAGAAGATCCAGAGCATCACCGTCCGGCGCCGCAGCCCCGGCTTCAGGACGTCCCGCATCCGGACCACCCCGGACGTCGTACCGACCTCCTTGGCGTCCCCGGCCGTCGGTACGACGTCCGCTCCGGTCGGCGACGTACCGGGCGGCACCTCGGCCTCCATGCGGGACACCAGCTGCTCGGCCTCCTCCTCGCGGCCGACCGACGCCAGCCAGCGTGGTGACTCGATCAGCCGCCGCCGCAGGATCCACACCACCGCTGACCCCAGCGACCCGGCGACGAAGAGCCAGCGCCAGCCGTCCACACCGAGCGGCGACAGCGGTACGAGCCACAGGGCCGCGAAGCCCACGGCGGGCACCCCGCAGAAGGCGAGCGTGTAGGCCCCGGCGATGAACCGGCCGCGCTTGGCGGCGGGCAGCACATCGGCCAGATAGGTGTCGGAGAGGGTCTGTTCGGCGCCGATGCCGACACCGGCCAGGAACCGGGTCGCGATCAGCCAGGCCGCGTTGGGCGAGAAGGCTCCGAGCAGCGAGAAGGCCGAGTAGATCGCGAGATTGACCAGGAAGGCGCGGCGCCGGCCGTACCGGTCGGCGATCCTGCCGAGCAGCAGCGAACCGAAGAACTGGCCGATGAACGCGGAGGCCAGCACCAGTTTGAGCTCGTTCGCGCCGAAGGCGAAGTCGCTCTGGAGCACCTTGGCGATGGTGCCCGACAGGTTGTTCTCAAAGGTGTCGAAGAGCAGACCGACGCCGACGACCAGCGTGAGTCTGCGATGCGTAGGGGTGATCGGCATGCGGTCCAGACGGACCCCGATCGAGGCGGGAGCGGAAACTCCGCTCATCGCCTTGGCGGTGTCAAGCATGGGCGAGGCTCCTAGGTCCTGTCGGAAGGGGCCGCCCGGGCGCCGGCGGACCCGGGCATGCGGGCCCGGGGGCCGGGGCAGTTGTGCGGGGAGGGGCACCTCATGAGGTCAGGCGGCTCGGCCGGATTCCTGTCGGATGCGCTCGTCGACGTCGCCGCGCCGCACCGGCGCGCTGACCTCGTGCAGGAACGAGGCGACTTCGCGGTACGAGGCCCAGAAGCCGACCTCGTGGTAGGGCACTCCGCGCTCGGCGCAGTAGGCGCGGGTGAGTTCGCGGGCGCGCGGCAGGTTCTTCTGCGGCATGGCCGGGAAGAGATGGTGCTCGACCTGGTAGTTGAGGCCGCCGTAGAGGAAGTCGATGGCCAGGGACGGACGGATGTTGCGGGAGGTGAGGACCTGCCGCTCCAGCCAGTCCAGGGTCTCCTCGTCTCCGCTGCGGACCTCCATGCCCTTGTGGTTCGGCGCGAAGATCAGCCCGAAGTAGACGCCCAGGACGGCCTGTTGGACCAGGATGAAGGCGACCGCGAGAACCGGCGAGAGGATCGTGAACACGAGGGCCAGGTAGACCGCGACGCGCACCGTCAGCAGGAACGACTCCAGGACGGGTCGCTTGGTCTTGCCCTGGGCGATCGACTGGACCGCCGTCTTGTGCATCTTGAAGGACTCCAGGACCAGCAGCACGAAGAACAGCACGCTCTGGTAGCGCACCACGAACTTCTGGACGCCGCTGCGGGTCGGGTACTGCCTGATGTCGAAGATCGCGGTGCGCCGGCCGATGTCCGGGTCCATGTCCAGGTGGTTGGGGTTGCTGTGGTGCCGGTTGTGGTGGTTGACCCACCAGCCGAAACTGACCCCGTTGACGAAGTTGGCGTGGAAGTAGCCGACGGCGGAGGCGGCCTTCTTGCTGCGGAACATGGCCTTGTGGCCGGCGTCGTGCCACATGAAGGCGGACTGGCCCCCGCACAGGCCCATCCACAGGGCCGTCAGGAGCTGCCACCACGAGTCACCCAGGGCGACGAAGGCCGCTAACCCGACCAGCAGCAGGGTGGTGTTCAGGGTCAACCTGCCTATGTAGTACCGCGGATCGAGATCGAGGAGACCTTCCGCCTTGACGCGTTTGAGGAGCTCGGCGAAGGTGGCCGACGCCCCGGTGCGCTGCTGGTCGGTGGTGTCCTTGGCTTCTTGGACGTGCGGACGCGGCATACGTTGCTCTCCTTGGGAGAAGTGCCCGAAGCGGGCGGCGGCGTCGCTGCCCGACAGACGTGCGGGCGCCACGAGTCGACGGTGCGCCCTCGGGCGTTCCCGGGGCGCGGTGGTACCCACCCGGCACGCCCGGACCGCCGGAGCACCATGCGGTGCCCCACCGCCCGGGCCGCCGAGCGAACGTGTGTCCAGCGTTCCGTGCCGCGCTGATGTGACACTGATACTGGGCTGATTGATCGGGTCCGGGACGGGATGGGGCGGAGGGCTGTGCCCGGGACGGGCGAGGCCGTGCCCGGTCGCGGACGGGTCCGGACCGGGACGCACGGGTCCGGACCGAGACGGACGGGGCCGGACCGGGACGCACGGGTCCGGACCGAGACGGACGGGGCCGGACCGGGACGCACGGGTCCGGACCGAGACGGACGGGTCCGGACCGAGACGGACGGGTCCGGACCGAGACGGACGGGTCCGGACCGAGACGGCCAGGGCCGTGTCAGGCCGGTCAGGCCGGGGTCGGTGCCTCGCGCAGGCGCGTGTCGAGCGCCTGGACGATGCCGTCGGCGGCTCGGGCGACATCCTCGTCGTCGGGGGCGCCGATGATGGCCATGAGCTGCTCGACCATCGCGTGCTGGAGGGTCTCGGTCTCTTCGCTGTCACTCACTGCTCTCAACTCCAAGTCGGGAAGCCGATGGACCTGACGGTGGATCAGAACGCGTTGCAGGCACGGAAGATGTGCGCGAAGCCGGCGAGCGAGGCCTGCGACCCGTCGAAGGCGACGTACTCCGGGATCAGCTCGTCGGGCGCCCACTTCTGCTTGTACGAGAGCTGGGTCTGCGCCGGGTAGAGCGCCGCGCCCTCGGCCCACAGGGCGTGCATCAGCCACTGGAACGCCGGGCTGTGACCGTCGAGTTCATGACGCGCGTCCAGCCCCGTGAAGGGCGTGAACCCGAAGTGCAGCCACTCGACACCCTCGGCCCGGAACACCTCGATGGCGTGCGCGTTGATGGCCTCCATCAGTCCCGGTGAGCCGTCCGGTATCCGCCGGCTCAGGTCGTGCATCCAGCCGGCCCTGCCGCCGTAGACGGGCGCGTACGAGATGTACGCGACCGGCGTGCCCTCGATGGTCCCGGCGAACAGGCGGCGCTCCGCCTGTGCCTCGCCGCCTATCTGCCCCACCAGGAACTCCAGAGCGTGGGCGCCCCCCTTCGAGCCGAGCCAGGCCTCGTCGATGGCCGCGATCGCGTCCTGCCAGTCGCCGGCCGCGACCTCCTGGATCTTCAGGCCGTTGCGGTGCGCCCGCGAGATCTTGTTGCGCAGCTGCATGAAGCGGGTACCGCGCAGCGAGAAGTCGGGGAGTTGTACGGCCCAGGAGGCGCCGACCTGATTGACCGTGAAGCCGCGCTGGACGTACCGCTCGGCGTCGGCGCGCTGGAGCTGTACGCCGACGAGGTGCAGACCCTCGTCCTGCACGTACCGGCGGAAGCCGTCGAGGAGCGTGTCGTAGTCCTCCTGGGCGGCGAAGGGGCCGCCGAGCTGGACGGCGTACCGGCCGGTGCGGCGGTACACCACGACCCCGTCCCGGCCGGGGAGGGTGAAGGTGCTGTTACCGCTGTTGAGCGCCAGGAAAGCACTGGGATTTTCGCTGTGTGTGTGACTTCGGACCGCCCCGAATATCGGGTTGTCCGTAACGGTTGCGGGCATGCCCGTACCCCTTTCGGAAGCTCTTTTGGTAGTTGCGAGTAGAGCATCGGCGGCCCGTCAAGGGGAAGACCACAAAGGAATTCCGATACCGCGTCAGAGACATGTCAGCTCTTCATCAGCACCCCCTGCCAATGTTGTTCTCGTGAACGGCACGGGAAACCGGAAGCCGGGAACAAGGAGAGGTGCCCGGAGCGGCTGATCGGGGACCAAGAGCACGCCTCAAAGGTCGGG
>NZ_JBHXMF010000055.1:0-9339 GCF_042721055.1 Streptomyces sp. NPDC058470 | reverse complement strand
CCTCAAAGGTCGGGCCCTCAAAAGCCCACGCAGGTTCGAATCCTGCCCTCTCCGCAACACATATTCCGATGACGGCCGAATTACGGATTTCGGGTTAGGGATTTCGGGTTCCTGAATTCCTGCCCGAACACGCCACCGATGTCATCGGATCCGCCGGGCAGCCCCCCTTCCCGACGGAGCGAGCACCCCGGCGGGCCGCCAAGGGACGAGGCCCGCCGGGGTGTGACGCGCGCCCCGTCGGGCGACACACCCCCGCCCCGCCCACCGCCCACGGACCCACTCGGCGACCACTCCACAGGTCAGCACACCTCCCACTCGCACCGCACCCCCTTCCATGAAAAAATACCTTCTCAAACGAATTATTTTGTGAGAGGATCCTGGCCGGGAGGAAACTCCAGGCCCGCGCCCCATCAGGTAGCCCGGAGATCGCCAGACGCCGCCCCCGCCCGCGCCCCACCGCAGCGCGACGGCCAAGACGACCCCCCACCGTGTTCCGTCGTTCACGCAGCACGAACGCCAAGGGGGAAAACGGCATGCTGAACTTCTCGATTCTCGGTGCGCTCCAGATCCGCACCGCACTGGGCCCAGCGGAGATCTCCGGCGATCTCCAGCGCACCCTCATCCAAACCCTGCTGGTCAACGAGGGACAGTCCATCTCCGGCGAGAGCCTCGTCGAGGAGATGTGGGGCGACTCCGTACCGGAGAACCAGGCCAACGCGCTCCAGGCCCACATCAGCCGGCTCCGCCGCAAGCTGAAGAGCCTGGAGCCCGACCGGACCTTAGCCCGGGTGACCATCCACCCCTCCGGCTACCGCCTCACCGTCCACGAGGGCGAACTCGACGCCGCCGAGTTCATCAACGCGGTCCGCCAGGCCGAGCTCGCCACCCAGACCGACCCGGCGGCCACCGCGAAGCTCCTCGGCACCGCCCTGTCCATGTGGCGCGGCCCGGTCTTCGGCGACTTCACCGGCGGCACACTCTGCCAGCTCGCCTGCGCCCGCTACGAGGAGTACCGCATGCGTGCCATGGAGCTCCGCTTCGACGCCGAACTGCGCCTGGGCCGGCACGCCGCCGTCCTCGCCGAACTCCACGAGGCCCACAGCAACCACCCCCTGCGCGAACGCTTCTGCGAGCAGCTGATGATCGCCCTCTACCGTTCCGGCCGCCAGGCGGACGCCCTCAACGTCTACCGCCTGGTGTGGCTGCACCTCTCGGACGAGCTCGGCATCGAACCGTCGCCCGCGCTGCGCCGCGTGGAACACGCGATCCTCTCCCACGACCCGTCCCTGTCGCCCGGAGTCGCGTCCCCGTTCGCCCTCCAAACGGCCTGAGACACCGTCCCGCGCGCGGACACGCCAGGACCGCCCCAGCTCCCGAGCGTGTAAGCCAGCCGTCAGCACCCGGTCAGCCCGGATTGCGACGATCGCAGTGGAAGCAGACACCAACTGCCCCCACTCACCGGGAGATTCCATGACCACGAGCCAGACCTCAGCACCCCTCGCGGCCACGGCGGACCGCTCGGCGGCGGCACGCCCCCTGCGGACCTTCCTCGCACTCGACGCCGCCGTCACCGCCGCGAACGGCCTGATCTACCTGGTCGCCGCCGGCCCTGTCGGAGATCTTCTCGACCTCAGCCCCGGCTTCGTGCGCGGCATCGGCGTCTTCCTCACCGTGTACGGCGCCCTCGTCGCCCTGCTCGCGTCCCGCCCGGTCCCGTCGGCCACCGCCACCAAGGCAGTGATCGAGGCCAACGTTCTGTGGGCGGTCGCGAGCGTCGCCACCGCCGTATTCGGCTGGTTCGACCCGAACACGGTCGGCACGGTGTGGATCCCGCTCCAGGCAGCCGTCGTCGCCGCGTTCGCCGCCCTGCAGTTCAACAGCCTGCGCGCGCTGGGCCGCTGACGCCCCACCGCATCAGCCAGGCCGCTCTGCCATCCGGCGACCCGGCAACGCCAACCGACAGGGAGAGAGATGAAGTCCCAAGTCGCGGAGCTGGCCGAGATACGGGAGCGGGCCCACGCCGGCCCCAGCGAGAAGGCCACCGCCGCACAGAAGGCCAAGGGCAAGCTGACCGCCCGCGAACGGATCGGCCTGCTCCTCGACGAGGGTTCCTTCCAGGAGGTCGAGCAGTTGCGCCGGCACCGGGCGACGGGGTTCGGCCTGGAGGCCAAGAGGCCGTACACGGACGGTGTGATCACCGGCTGGGGCACGGTCGAGGGCCGGACGGTCTTCGTGTACGCGCATGACTTCCGTATCTTCGGCGGTGCGCTGGGCGAGGCGCACGCCACGAAGATCCACAAGATCATGGACATGGCCATCGCGGCCGGGGCGCCGCTGGTGTCCCTGAACGACGGCGCGGGAGCCCGTATCCAGGAGGGCGTGTCCGCGCTCGCCGGTTACGGCGGCATCTTCCAGCGCAACACCAGGGCGTCCGGGGTCATCCCGCAGATCAGCGTGATGCTCGGCCCCTGCGCGGGCGGCGCGGCCTACAGTCCCGCCCTGACCGACTTCGTGTTCATGGTCCGCGAGACCTCGCAGATGTTCATCACGGGCCCGGACGTCGTCAAGGCGGTGACGGGCGAGGAGATCACCCAGAACGGTCTGGGCGGCGCGGATGTCCACGCCGAGACCTCCGGTGTCGCGCACTTCGCCTACGACGACGAGGAGACCTGCATCGCGGAGGTCCGCTACCTCCTGTCGATGCTGCCGCAGAACAACCGCGAGAACCCCCCGCGCGTCGCGTCCGAGGACCCCGCCGACCGCCGCTCCGACGTCCTGCACGACCTGGTTCCCGTGGACGGCAACCGTCCGTACGACATGACGAAGGTGATCGAGGAGCTCGTCGACGACGGCGACTACCTTGAGGTGCACGAGCGTTGGGCCCGCAACATCATCTGTGCGCTGGCCCGTCTCGGCGGCCAGGTCGTCGGCATCGTCGCCAACCAGCCGCAGTCCCTCGCGGGTGTGCTGGACATCGAGGCCTCCGAAAAAGCTGCGCGCTTCGTCCAGATGTGTGACGCCTTCAACATCCCGATCGCCACCCTCCTGGACGTACCCGGGTTCCTGCCCGGTGTCGACCAGGAGCACGGCGGAATCATCCGGCACGGCGCGAAGCTGCTGTACGCGTACTGCAACGCGACGGTGCCGAGGATCTCGCTGATCCTGCGCAAGGCGTACGGAGGCGCGTACATCGTCATGGACAGCCAGTCCATCGGCGCGGACCTCACCTTCGCCTGGCCGACGAACGAGATCGCCGTGATGGGCGCGGAAGGCGCCGCCAACGTCATCTTCCGCCGCCAGATCGCCGAGGCGGAAGACCCCGAGGCCAAGCGTGCCGAACTGGTCAAGGCATACAGGGCCGAGCTGATGCACCCCTACTACGCCGCCGAGCGGGGCCTCGTCGACGACGTCATCGACCCCGCGGAAACCCGCGAGGTGCTGATCCGCTCCCTGGCGATGCTGCGCTCCAAGCACGCGGACCTGCCCTCCCGCAAACACGGCAACCCCCCTCAATGACGGAGGCTCCCATGACCACCCCCGGCATACGCATCGAAAAGGGCGAGACCACCGACGAGGAGCTGGCCGCCCTCACGGTCCTCCTCCTCACCCGCTCCACCCCCACCACCTCTACCGACCCCGACCCCGACTCCCCCCACTCCAGCCCCTGGCGCCCCGACCCCTTTCACGCCCCGCACAGCTGGCAGACGTCGTGACCGCACCGCCTCGTCCTCCGCGCAACAGATAAGCCGTCTCCTTCAGGGACTCGTAGTCCTCAAGGGAGACGATGACGACCGGGTCATGTCCGTCGCGGGTGATGACGACCTCCTCACGGTCGTCGGTAACGGCATTGAGCACCTCGGCGTACCTCGGCCTGCGGCGAATACCGCTCGCGCGCGGCAAGGGGGCCGACCGGGCCGGCTGGAGGTGGCAACCGGCGGGCGGCGCCTGCATGCCGCACCGTTCGGTACCGGTCCCTCCCCACGTGGGGACCGGTACCGAACGGTGCGGGCGGGGTGGATCCGAGCCGGGTTGCCGTGGTGGCGTGCCGGCGCGGATCGAGGAGTGGGGCGGGCCCATGGTCGGTGCGAGGGCGGTTCACGGATCTATCGGGCCACGCGACGAGGTGTTCTCCGCCGTCTCGTCAGTCCAAGCGAAGTTGACCGAAAACATGCAGCGTCATGAGGTGCTCTCCGAGCGCCGTGCTGGTGGCCTGTCCGGGTGGTGCGAGGTGGTTTCGTCGGTGCATCGTGATCCTGCCAGTTGTGACCGCCGACGAGGAGGTTCCGGTACCGGAGCGATTACGTAACCGCAGGTCAGCCATATAAGGTGAGTTTTCCGGTCCGGATGTTCAGGTGCGGGGAAAGTAAGGGGTGGAGGCCTTGAGTTCCGACTCAGGGGCACGCACGGCCTTCGCGGAGCGTCTGGCGCTGCTGTACAGGGAAGCCGGCAATCCTCCCCTCAATCGCGTGGCCGAGGCGGTCGTACGGCTGCAGCGGATCGACGAAAAGGGGCGGCCCGTACGGGTGTCCGCGCAGCGCATCAGCGACTGGCGACGGGCCAGGAACGTGCCCGCCCAGTTCGCCGCCCTCGCGTCGGTGCTGCAGATCCTGATCCCCGAAGCACGGCGCTCACGGTCCTCGCCGGTGTCCCCGGGCCTGTACGACCTGGTCCAGTGGCAGCGGCTGTGGGAGCAGGCCTTGGCCGATCCCGTCGGCGACCGCGCCTCGGCAGCCGCGACGTCAGCGGCATCGGCTGAGGGGGATGAGCAGTCCGGCCTCGAAGCCTCGACCGGCGTCGGCGTGTGCCCGTACCGGGGACTGGCTTCGTACCGTCAGGAAGACGCGCGGTGGTTCTTCGGCCGTGAGCGGAGTACGGACGCCCTCATCGCTCAGCTCGGAGCCGCGGAGGACACGGGCGGCCTGGTCATGCTCGTGGGTGCCTCGGGGGCGGGTAAGTCCTCCCTGCTGAACGCCGGCCTGGTGCCCGCACTTCGGGACGGCGCACGCGACGACGACAGCCCGGCCAGGGTGGTCCTGCAACTCGTGCCGGGAGGCGACCCCCTCGCGGAACTGACCGACCGGATCCCCGAGCTCGCGCAGGTCGTGCTCCCCACACAGGAACCTGCGGCGAAGGACCCCGGCACTCGGCGCTTCGCGCACGGCGTGCGCGAAGCCGTCACGGCGTGGGCCCGACGCGAGGCAGCCGACGGCAGCCGTCCGGTCCTCATCGTGGACCAGTTCGAGGAGGCGTTCACCCTCTGCCCCGACGAGGCGCAAAGGCGCGCCTTCATCCAGGTCCTGCATGCCGCCTGCTCGCCCGCCGACCCCGGCGACCCCGCCCCGGTGCTCGTGGTCCTGGGCATACGCGCCGACTTCTACGAGCAGTGCCTCAGGTATCCCGAACTGGCCGACGCACTACAGCACCGCCACATGGTGCTCGGGCCGCTGGCCACCGCGGAGTTGCGCGAAGCGGTGACCGGCCCGGCCAAGGCCGTCGGTCTGGAACTCGAACCGGGACTCGCGGAGCTGATCGTCCGCGAACTGAGCGCCGACGGCCCCCGCGGGACGCACGACGCGGGGGTGCTGCCGCTGCTCTCCCACGCCCTGCTCGCCACCTGGCAGCGCCGGAAGGCGGGACGGCTCACGCTGGCCGGCTATCGCGCGGCGGGCGGCATCCAGGGAGCGGTCGCGGCGACCGCCGAGCGGGCCTGGTCCGGTCTCGACCCGGCGGCTCGCACGGCCGCACGACTGCTCCTGCTGCGGCTGGTCCGGCTCGGCGAGGACACGCAGGCCACCCGTAGACGCGGGACGCGGCGTCAACTGGCGGCGGAGTCGACGGACCCCGGCAAGACGGAGGAGTCGCTCGAGGCGCTGGTCCGGGCGCGGTTGGTGACACTCGACGCGGAGACCGTGGAGATCACCCATGAGGCGTTGCTCCACGCCTGGCCGCGCCTGCGTGACTGGATCGACGAGGACAAGAACAGCAATCTGCTGCGTCAGCGGCTGGAGGAGGACGGCAGGGCCTGGGAGGGTTCGAGCCGCGACACCTCACTCCTCTACCGGGGTTCCCGTCTCGAACAGGCCCGTGCCTGGGCGAAGTCCGCCGGGGACACCTTCCTCACGCGGAGCGCGGTGGAGTTCCTGGCCGCTTCGGTCAGGCTGCGCAAGCGCACGGTCTGGATCGGCCGCGGCGCGGTGGCGGCTCTGGTCGTCCTGGCGATGCTGGCCGTCGGTTCGGCGGTGGTCGCCTGGCAGCAGCGTAACGACGCGGTATTCGAGCAGGTGGTCGCAGAAGCCGATCGCGTGCAGTACACGGACCCGTCGCTGTCCGCTCAACTCGATCTGGTGGCCCACCGCTTGCGGCCCGACGACGAGGGTGCGAACAACCGGCTGATCTCGATCGTGAACGCACCGCTGGCCACACCGCTTCTCGGCCACACCGGCGCGGTCTACCTCACCTCGTTCAGTCCGAACGGGCGGATCCTGGCCACCGCCAGCTACGACAGGACCGTACGGCTGTGGGACGTATCAGAACCGACGCGACCCAAGCAACTGGGCAAACCCCTTACCGGACACACGAGTTGGGTGAGCAGCGCGGTCTTCAGCCCTGACGGCGGCACCCTCGCCAGCGCCTCCGACGACGGCACGATCCGGCTGTGGAACGTACAGGATCCCGGCCACCCGCACCCGCTCGGTGCGCCCTTGGCCGGCCACGGCGGCACGATCTACCTGCTCGCGTTCAGCCCGGACGGACAGACGCTGGCCTCCGCCAACGAGGATCACGTCGTACGGCTGTGGGACGTGCGCGAGCCGGGGCGCGCGAAGGAGCTCGGTGAACTGACCGGTGCCACGGCCGCCGTACGCTCGGTGGCTTTCAGTCCGGACGGACGGACGCTGGCGGCCGGCGGCGACGATGACGCGGTCAGGCTGTGGGACGTGGCCGATCCGCGCCGGGCGAAGCGGATCGACAAGGTGCTGACCGGGCACACGGACCTGGTGCACTCCGTGGCGTTCAGCCCCGACGGCCGCACGCTCGCCAGCGGCAGCGCGGACAACACCGTCCGGCTGTGGGACGTGGCGCCCCCCGACCGGCCGGCAGCACTGGGCGATGCGCTCACTCCCGCGGAGACCGAGGTCCGTTCACTGGCGTTCTCCCCCGACGGCCGCACCCTCGCGGCCCTGACGGCGGGCGCCGTACAGCTGTGGGACGTCACCGACCCGTCCCGGCCCGTCTCGTACGGGCCCGTCGAGCTGCGGACACGGTTCGCGGGCCCGGACACGCTGGCCTTCAGCCCGGACGGACACACACTGGCAACCGCCTACGAGGACCGCACCATTCAGCTCTGGGACGCCACCGACCCGTCCCGCCTCCTCCCGCTCGGCAAGCCGCTCCCCGGCCACAAGGGCTACGTCAACTCCCTCGTCTTCAGCCCGGACAGCAGCACGCTCGCCAGTGGCAGCGCGGACGACACGATCCGGCTGTGGAACGTGGCCGACCCCCGCCACGCCACCCAGCTCGGCGCACCGCTCACCGGGCATCTCGGCCCCGTCAACGCGCTCTCCTACAGCCCGGACGGCCATACGCTGGCCAGCGGCAGCGACGACGACACGGTCCGGCTCTGGAACGTCGCCGACCCCCTCAGGACAACGCCGCTGGGCTCGCCCCTCACCGGTCACACCGAAGCCGTCGTGTCACTGACGTTCAGCCAGGACGGCCACACCCTGGCGAGCGGCGGCAACGACAACACGGTCCGACTCTGGAACGTCGCCGCCCCCTCCGATGCCTCTCCCATCGGTCAATCGATGAGCCCCAACGCCAAGACGGGCAATTTCTTGTCGTTCAGTCCCAAAAGCCACATGCTCGGGGTATCGAGTGGCGCCGATACCGTCCGGCTGTGGGACCTCGACGTCGACGAGGCAATTCACCGTATTTGCTTGACCACTCGGGGTGTTCTGACATCGGCGAAATGGCATGAGTATCTGCCTCGCCTCTCGTACGACCCCCCGTGCGACCAGTAGCGGAGCCGCACCGGCCGACGCCCCGGAGACCGGCTGCGCCACGTGATCCCGATCACAACTCCTCAATACAGTCGGGCAGTCGGCTCCCGTTCCTCAATGACCCTTGTTAAGCTGTGGTCCGACCCGATCGCTGGTGCATCCCCCGTCTCCAGCGATCGGGTTCTTCCATGTCGACCATGAATTTCGATACCGGTCGCTGCCGCTGTCCTTGATCTCGCGTGTCACCGATCAATTTCAGAACAAATCTCCGAAAGAATTCAGCCTCCGCGTGAATTTTTCACTCACCAGGACCTCCGGAGGAGGTCATAAGCTGAGGCCCGAGTCGGAGCCTCTCTTCACCACTCCCCCGGAAAGGTGGTGACCGCTGCCGTGAGCCGGCGCATCATCATCGTCACCGCCGTCCACGGGCCCTCGGCCCGCTTCCTGCCGGAGGCCCACAAGTCGCTGCGCCAACAGGAGCTCCCGGACGACTGGGAGTGGCACTGGGTGATCCAGGAGGACGGGAGGACCGACGCCGTCGCCCCACACGTGCCCGAGGACGCGCGCGTGACCTTCCGCCGGGGCCGCCAAGGCCGTCCCGGCGGCCCCGGCATCGCCCGGACCCTCGCCCTCGCCGATGCCGACGGCGAGTACGTCAAGGTGCTGGACGCCGACGACCAGCTCGCTCCGGGCGCACTCGCCCGCGACCTGGCCGCCCTCGAGGGTGACCGCACCCTCGGGTGGGCGACCTCCCGGGTCCTGGACCTCCTTCCCGACGGCTCCACCGCCGGTTTTCCGGGCGACCCCGACAACGGACCGGTCGAGCGCGGGGCCGTGCTCGACTTCTGGAAGTCGAACGGTTTCCGCGCACAGGTGCACCCGGCCTCTCTCTTCGTACGACGTGACCTGGTCCTCGCGCTCGGCGGGTGGATGGCGTTGCCGGCCTCCGAGGACACCGGTCTGCTCCTCGCGCTGAACGCCGTCAGCCGGGGATGGTTCTCGCAGGAGGTCGGACTCCTCTACCGGAAGTGGGAAGGCCAGGCGACGGGACAGGCCTCGCACATCGACCCCGCCGAACGAGAAGCCCGTATGGCCGTGGTGGAGGCCAGGGCCAGAGCGCTGGCCTCATTCGACTGGCGCTTCCCGGCCTCCGGCTGAGGGGGAGGGGGTTCCGGGGGGTGTTTCCTCGCCCCTCCGCCCCTGCCCGTCCCTTGTTCCTGGGGCTCCGCCCCAAACCCCGCCAGGGGGCGCTGAAATCTTTCAACCCTGGCCGGGGCCAGAGGTTTCAGCCCGTCCGGCGTTTGAGGACGAGGCCGTCCAGGCCGAAGCGGGGGTCTGGGGG
>NZ_JBHXMF010000054.1:0-63179 GCF_042721055.1 Streptomyces sp. NPDC058470 | reverse complement strand
GGGCGCCGGCGATATCGCCGGAGCCCTTCGCCCTGTCCACCACCGCGTCACACGGTCGTGATGACCTGCTCGCTCTCCAGTCGCGGGGAACGCGGGAACGCGGCGTCCTCGCCGGGCCGGCCGATGTTGACGACCATCAGCGGGGTGTGGTCGTCGTCAAGGAACTCCTTCTGGACGCCGGCGGCGTCGAAGCCGCTCATCGGGCCCGCGGCAAGACCGGCGGCGCGGACGCCGATGATGAAGTACGCGGCCTGGAGGGAGGCGTTCAGGGCGGCCGACTTCTCGCGGAATTCGCGCGAGCCGCCGAAGACGCCCTTGGCGCCGGGGAAGTGCGGGAAGAGCTGCGGCAGCTCCTCGTGGAACTCGTTGTCGGCGGAGAGGATCGCGACCAGCGGGGCCGCGGCCGTCTTCGGCTGGTTGCCCTCCGCCATGACCGCGACGAGACGCTCACGGGCTTCGGCGGAGCGGACCAGGGTGATCCGCAGCGGCGACTGGTTCATGGAGGTCGGACCGTACTTGACCAGGTCGTAGATCGCCTGCACCTGCTCATCGGTCACCGGCTCGTCGGTGAAGGTGTTCGCGGTGCGGGCCTCGCGGAACAGCAGGTCCTGTGCGGTGGGGTCAAGAACGAGAGACATGGTTGAACCTTCTCGATACGTTGCGACGGATCCGGGGGGATCGGCTGGCAACGTCGAGAGTACGCCACTATGTTTAAAGTTCAATTAAAAGCGGAGCGAAGTGATTCGCTTCACAGGTTCCGATGTCGTTCGCCTGAGGGGCGGAGCTACTCGGACCGGGTGCCGTCCGCGTCCTCCCCGTCACCGTGCTCGGCTCCCTCTTCCTCGGCCAGCGCCGCGTCCAGCCGCGCCCGCGCGCCCTCCAGCCAGCGGCGGCACACCTTCGCCAGCTCCTCGCCGCGCTCCCAGAGCGCGAGGGACTCCTCCAAGGTCGTACCACCGGCCTCCAGCCGGCGTACGACCTCGATCAGCTCGTCCCGCGCCTGCTCGTACCCGAGCGTCTCGTCCACCTTGCTGGTCATGCGCCCACCCTATGCATCGACTCGGACGGAGAACTCACCCTCGGCGACCCGCGCTCGCAGCGGCTCGTCCGCCGTCACCTCGGCGGGGTCCCGGACCACATGGCCGTCGGCCTTCTGCAGTACGGCGTAACCCCGCTGGAGCGTCGCGGCGGGGGAGAGGGCCACCACGCGCGCGCGGGTGTGCGTCAGTTCGGAGTCGGCGCGGTCGAGGAGGTGGCCCAGGGTGCGCCGGCCGCGGTCCAGGACCGAGGCGACGTGATCCGCCCGCTCGTCGATCATCCGGTGCGGATCCTCTATCGAGGGCCGGGCCAGCGCGTGTGCCAGGCCGCGCTCCTCGCGGTCGATGAAGGCATGGACGCTGCGCCGCGCCCGGTCCCGCAGAAGCCGCACCCGCTCGTACTCCTCGCCGACGTCCGGCACGACCTTCTTCGCGGCGTCGGTCGGCGTGGACGCGCGCAGGTCGGCCACATAGTCCAGGAGCGGGGTGTCGGGCTCGTGCCCGATGGCCGACACGACGGGCGTACGGCAGGCCGCGACCGCCCGTACCAGCTGCTCGTCCGAGAACGGCAGCAGGTCCTCCACGCTGCCGCCGCCGCGCGCCACGACGATCACGTCGACGCCCTCCAGCGCGTCCAGGTCCTTCACGGCCTGCACGACCTGCGGCACGGCGTGCACGCCCTGTACGGCGACGTTGCGGACCTCGAAGCGGACGGCCGGCCAGCGGTGCCGCGCGTTCTCCAGCACGTCCCGCTCGGCCGCGGACGCCCGCCCGCACACCAGCCCGATGAGCTGCGGCAGGAAGGGCAGCGCCTTCTTGCGCTCCGGCGCGAACAGCCCCTCGGCGGCCAGCGTCTTCTTCAACTGCTCCAGACGCGCGAGCAGTTCGCCCACCCCCACCGGCTTGATCTCGGTGGCCCGCAGCGACAACTGCCCCCGCGGCGCATACCACTCGGGCTTCGCCAGTACGACGACACGAGCGCCCTCGGTCACCACATCGGCCACCGAGTCGAACACCTGCCGATAGCAGGTCACGCTCACGGAGATGTCGTACGACGGGTCGCGCAGCGTCAGGAAGACGACCCCCGCGCCCGGGCGCCGCGACAACTGGGTGATCTGACCCTCGACCCACACCGCCCCGAGCCGGTCGATCCATCCCCCGATGAGCCGCGACACCTCGCCGACGGGCAGCGGAGCCTCTGCGGACGTGTTGAGAGCCATGCCGCGAGAGTAGCCGCAGCCTCGGACAACACAGCTGCACGATCCAGCCTGTCCGACGTTCGAGGAGGAGGCGATGCCATCCCGATCCCCACCCACTCACGGGGACCGCGGTTTCAGCCCGTCCGGTGTTCGAGGACGAGGAGCGCCATCCCGATCCCCCACCCACCCACGGGGGCCGCATTTTCAGCCTGTCCGGCGTTTGAGGACAAGGCCGTTCAGGCCGAAAGCGGGGGTCTGGGGGCGGCAGCCCCCAGGAACAAGGGTCAGGTAGGGGCGGAGGGGGCGAAAACCCCCGCGGCCGGCCCCAGCGGCGGCCGACTAACCAGCCCCCGCGACGCCCCGACCTCTCTGTCCCACCAACACCGCCAGCCCCACCGCCAGCCAGATCGCGCCCACCACCTGGGCCGTCCCCGAGGCCTCGACGATCACGGCGATGGTGATCGCGGCGCCGACGACCGGAACCAGGATGTGCCGCCACCACACCACGGGCCCACCCCGCCGTCGTACGGCGAACCAGCCCACCACGCTCGCGTGCAGCAGCGTGAAGGCGGTCAGCGCACCGACGTTGACCACCGACACCAGTTGGTCGAGGCCGTCGTCGCGCCGTGCCGCCCAGACCGCGGCGATCAGCGTGATGACGGCCGCGCACAGCAGCGCCGGCCTCGGCAGGCCGGAGTCGGTCTTCGCCAGGACTCGCGGCAGCCGCCGGTCACGGGCCATCGCGAACACGAGACGGCCCGCCGCGGCCTGCCCGGCGAGCGCAGCGAAGGCCGCGCCGATCGCCTTGCTCACGGCCACCAGGTCGTGCAGCCAGGTCCCGACGGAGGTGTCCACGGCGTCGTAGAAGGCCGATCCCTGCTTCCCGGGGTCGGCGGCGAGCTGCGCGGACGTCGTCGGTTCGAGGAGTGCCACCAGGTAGGTCTGTGCCGCGAACAGCACACCCGCGAGCGCCAGGCAGAACAGCACCGCCCGAGCCACTTTCTCCGGACCGCCCGTGACCTCCTCCGCGAAGGAGGCGATCGCGTCGAAGCCCAGATAGGACAGGACGGCGATCGACACCGCGCCGATGACCGCCGACAGCGCGAACGCCCCCTGGGTGCCGTCACCGGACAGCGGCGACAGCCAGCTCCGGTGGGCCCCGTCGCGCGCGAGCATGACGATCGCCGACACGACGAAGACAAGAAGGACCACGATCTCCATCGCGAGCACCAGGAGACCGACCCGGGCCGCGGCCCGTACGCCCCACAGGTTCAGCAGCGTCGTGATGACCACGGCGAGCGCGGTCCACACCCACCGGGACACCTCCGGGACCAGCGCGTTCATCGCGATGCCGGAGAAGAGGTACGCCACGGCCGGGATGAGCAGATAGTCCAGCATCGCCATCCACCCGGCGACGAACCCCGCCTCTTTTCCGAGCCCCACGCGCGCGTAGGCGAACACCGAACCCGCCTGGGGGACCACACGGACCATCTGCGCATAGCTGAACGCGGTGAACGCCATCGCGACGGTCGCCACGACGTAGACCAGGGCCACCGCGCCGTGCGACTTGGCGTCGAGGGTGCCGAAGATGCCGACGGGTGCCATGGGGGCGATGAACAGCAGCCCGTAGACGACCAGGTCCCGGAAACCGAGACTGCGCCGCAGCCCGCGCTCCTCACCCGCACCACCGGCCGCTTCCGCCGAGGTCTGTGTGTCGGACATCCGTGCCTCCCGAGAGTCGCGGCCGGCCTCATCCCTCCCAGCTCCCCAACAGTCTCCCCAAGGAGGCGATCTTTGACCTGCCGGGCGCGGCCTTACGATGGGGTGCATGACTGCTTCGCCTGGCCGCCGTGTCCTGCTTGCCGCCCCCCGGGGCTACTGCGCGGGTGTGGACCGCGCCGTGATCGCCGTCGAGAAGGCCCTTGAGCAGTACGGGGCCCCTATCTATGTCCGCCACGAGATCGTGCACAACAAGTACGTCGTCCGGACCCTGGAAAAGAAGGGTGCGATTTTCGTCGAGCGGACGGCGGAGGTCCCCGAGGGGGCCATCGTCATGTTCTCGGCGCACGGTGTCGCCCCGGCCGTCCACGACGAGGCCGCAGCCGGAAAGCTCGCCACCATCGACGCGACCTGCCCGCTGGTCACCAAGGTCCACAAGGAAGCCGTCCGCTTCGCGAAGGACGACTTCGACATCCTCCTGATCGGGCACGAGGGCCACGAGGAGGTCATCGGCACGTCCGGCGAGGCGCCCGAGCACATCACGCTCGTCGACGGTCCCTCGGACGTCGCCAAGGTCGAGGTCCGCGACCCGTCCAAGGTCGTCTGGCTCTCCCAGACCACGCTGTCCGTCGACGAGACCATGGAAACGGTCGACGCGCTCAAGGAGAAGTTCCCGCAGCTCATCTCGCCGCCCAGCGACGACATCTGCTACGCCACGCAGAACCGTCAGATCGCGGTGAAGAAGCTCGCCGAGGACGCCCAGCTGGTGATCGTGGTGGGCTCCAAGAACTCCTCGAACTCGATCCGGATGGTCGAGGTCGCCCTGGACGCGGGTGCCCCCGCGGCGCACCTGGTGGACTTCGCCTCCGAGATCGACGAGACCTGGCTGGACGGCGTCGGCACGGTCGGCCTGACCTCCGGTGCCTCGGTACCGGACGTGCTGGTGGACGAGGTCCTTGAGTGGCTGGCCGCCCGTGGCTACGGCGACGTGGAGACGGTGAAGACGGCCGACGAGTCCATCACCTTCTCGCTGCCGAAGGAGCTGCGCCGCGATCTGCGCGCGGAGGCGGCGGCCCTGATGGCGGAGCGCACCGGCCGCAAGTGACCGACCGGCCGGTCGCACGGCCTCCGGACGTGAAGGTTCCGGGGCTGTGCTCCCTCCGAGAAGTGACTGTCAGTCGCAGGCCGTAAATTGGGGTTCATGCAGATCTTTGGTGTGGACATCGGTGGTTCCGGGATCAAGGGCGCTCCTGTGGACCTGGACCGCGGCGAATTGACGGAGGAGCGCTTCAAGGTGCTCACCCCGCATCCCGCGACGCCCGACTCGGTGGCGGACGGCGTGAAAGAGGTCGTCGGTCACTTCGGCTGGACGGGTCCGGTCGGGATCACGTTCCCCGGAGTGGTCACCGGTGAGGCCATCATCCGTACGGCCGCCAATGTCGACAAGAACTGGATCGACACCGACGCGCGCGCCCTGCTCAGCGAGCGGCTCGGCGGCCTTCCGGTGACGGTGCTGAACGACGCGGACGCGGCGGGCGTCGCCGAGATGCAGTTCGGCGCGGGCCGCGACCGTCAGGGCACGGTCATTCTGCTCACCTTCGGCACGGGCATCGGCAGCGCGCTCTTCATCGACGGCGAGCTGGTGCCGAACACCGAGCTGGGCCACCTGGAGCTGGGCGGCCACGACGCGGAGAAGCGCGCGTCCACCAAGGCCAAGGATGACAACGAGCTCACCTGGGAGCACTGGGCGCGCCGGGTCACGAAGTACCTCGCCCACGTGGAGATGCTCTTCTCGCCCGAGCTCTTCATCATCGGCGGAGGCGTCAGCCGCAAGGCCGACAGATTCCTCCCCCTGATCGAGGGCATCAGGGCCGAGATCGTCCCGGCGCAGTTGCAGAACAACGCGGGGATCGTGGGGGCGGCGATGCGGGCGGCGAAGGCGGCGTAAGGCTTTAGAGCTGGACTTTGTAGCGGGGCGAGTCGGGTGGCTGGGGTGGGAAACCTGCCGCGAAGCGGCGAAAACCACAACGGACCTTAGGCGGGACGCCGACGTGCAGGAGCCTGGGCTTGGGCCTGCGCCGCCCTGCGCTGGGCGGCCCTGCGGCTCATGAGCCGGACCTTCCGTACGGTCACGATGAGCCCCGCGACCAGAGTCCCCCCGTACAGCCATCCCGCCTGCACGGCGAGCGCGGTGACCAGCCCCATCAGCCGCCCCCCGACCCCACCCCCGCTGTCGTCGGCGACGGGCAGCAGCCCGAAGGCGAAGGCGATCGGTACGACGACCGGCGCGGTGACGAGGTCACCGCGCCGCACCCACACCGCGGTCAGCGCGCAGACCGGCAGGAACAGCACGCCGTACACCAGCGGCGACGCCCCGAACAGCAACTGGTCGAGGCAGCCGAGCGCGAACATCAGCGCACCGCAGAACAGCCCACTGCCCAGCCCGGTGAGCCGGGGGTTCGGCATCCGCCGTACCGCCTGGACGACGGGCGGAACGGGCCGCCGGGCCACCGCCGAACCCCGCCGCACCGCGCCCGCCGCACTCCGCCCGGCCTGCGAGGGGAACGGCGTGCCGCGGCGCGGTCGGTACTGCGGTCCGGCCTGAGAGGGACGCGTCCTGTGTTGCTCCACTGGACCAACTTAGGTCGGTTTATGTGTGGAATAGGCCTTCAGACACGCCGGAGGGCAGACCTTGGCCAAGCGTTCGATACGTCGCCGGTGCGGGATCGCGCACGCCGTAGACTGGTGGATCGGCCCGCGCTCTCCCGGGCCCCCTCGCCCATCCTCATGTACGGGAAGTCGCAACGTGTCGCTCACGATCGGAATCGTCGGTCTGCCCAATGTCGGCAAGTCGACCATGTTCAACGCCCTGACCAAGAACGACGTGCTCGCGGCCAACTACCCGTTCGCCACGATCGAGCCGAACGTCGGGGTGGTCGGCGTCCCTGACGCGCGACTGGCGACGCTGGCCGGGATCTTCGGCTCGCAGAAGATCCTTCCCGCCACCGTCGACTTCGTCGACATCGCCGGCATCGTGAAGGGCGCCTCCGAGGGTGAGGGCCTGGGCAACAAGTTCCTCGCGAACATCCGCGAGTCGGACGCGATCTGCCAGGTCATCCGCGCCTTCCAGGACGAGAACGTCGTACATGTCGACGGCAAGGTCTCGCCCAAGGACGACATCGAGACGATCAACACCGAGCTGATCCTCGCGGATCTCCAGACGATCGAGAAGGTCCTGCCGCGCCTCCAGCGGGAGTCGCGCATCAAGAAGGACATCGGCCCGAAGGTCGCTGCGGTCGAGGCCGCCCAGGCGATCCTGGAGCGGGGCGAGACCCTCTTCTCCGCGGGCATCGTCCAGGGCTCCGGCAACGAGGAACTGCTGCACGACCTGCACCTGCTCACCACCAAGCCGTTCCTCTACGTCTTCAACGTCGACGAGGACGAACTGGTCGACGACGCCTTCAAGGCCGAACAGCGCGCCCTGGTCGCCCCCGCCGAGGCGATCTTCCTCAACGCCAAGCTCGAGGCGGACCTCGCCGAGCTCGACGAGGAGGAAGCGATGGAGCTCCTGGAGTCGGTCGGCGTCGAGGAGCCCGGCATGGCGACCCTGGCCCGCGTCGGCTTCGACACCCTCGGCCTCCAGACCTATCTGACGGCCGGCCCGAAGGAATCCCGCGCCTGGACCATCAAGAAGGGCGCCACCGCCCCCGAGGCCGCCGGTGTCATCCACACCGACTTCCAGAAGGGCTTCATCAAGGCCGAGGTCATCTCCTTCGCCGACCTCATCGAGACCGGCTCGGTCGCCGAGGCCCGAGCCAAGGGCAAGGCCCGCATGGAAGGCAAGGACTACGTCATGCAGGACGGCGACGTGGTGGAGTTCCGGTTCAACGTGTAATCGGGTCTCTACTCCACGCTGGTAGTTCGTCAAGTGTGCAGGTGGGAAGGGGTCGGACTTTGGTGAGGCCGTCCGGCTCCTTCTGTGTTACCGGACCTCGCGAGTGCCCCTGGAACCACAGAGCTGCTTGATGTTCACGCTGTGAACGGTGAGGGGAGGCGTCTGGTCCGGCGAGCAATCCGCAGTACCCGCAGCGTGCCCAGGAGCGGCGGACCTGCGGAGCCGTGCAGCAGCGCTGCTCCGCGTGCCAGTGCCGCGTCGGCGGTCAGCAGCTCGATCTCGACGAAGGCGTTCAGCAGTGCCCGGCCGGGAGCCGAGACCTGGGAGAGCAGTTCACGGGCTGCCTTGAGGGCCGCCCGGGCCGCGCTGACCTCGTGCTCCACCAACAGGCGCAGACCGGGCGGCTCATGCCCCGCCACGAGGTCCGCCACCGTGACCGAGAAGCTCGCCAGCGTCTGAGCCGGAATGCCCGGTCGTCCTTCCGCGACGTCCTCGGCGAGATCATTGACGAAGTCCAGTCGCTGGCTGCCGTCGATGAGCGTCCGGCACATCGCCCGGTACCGGGCGTCACCGTCCTCAGGGCCCAGCAGTACCGCAACCAGCATGAAGGCGGGCAGTGAGTAGGCGTCCACGTAGGCCTGGTAGTCGGCCTCGGAGACAAAGCCGGTGAACTCCAGCTCGGCGCCGGCGGTGGACAGATACTCCTCCACCACTCCCCGAAGCCGTGGATACGCAGCGACAGTGTGCAGCAAGATGCGGATCAGCGGGTCGTCGGCCACCCCCGTTTCCAGTGCCTTGCGAACCCGCTGCTCCCAGGATGCCCATGCCGCGATCCGCTGCGGCTTCGGGCCGGTGTCCAGCAGGTTGTCCCCGTGGTGCATCACGGCCGTCGCGGCCACCACATGCGGCAGCACCGACGGCGGCAGCAGCAAACGGGCCGCCAGGTAGGAACTACGGCGGAACCGCGACACCAGCCGACGCCCGTAGTCGTAGTCGTTGCGCAGTTGCGGCTCCCGGACCCCAGCCGCCGTCAGGCTCCGCTGCCACGTGCTCACGTTCGTCACCCTCCCGGGCATGCGTAGGTCTTCCAGGCGCAGCCCTTCGTCCCGGACCTCGACCTGGATGCGCAGACCTCCCGGCCTGGCAGCGTTGCCGAGGCCGATCTTCCTGTGCGGAAATGCGGTTCACGGATGACCAGGACGCGTCGTCATCCGCGGAGCCGACGTCGGCCGTGATTCTGTCACGTAGGACACGTAGGACCCGTAGGTAAGGTGCCGCCTCCCATGGAGGCTGCCCCCCGACCAGGTCAAGGCCGTCGCTGTCAGTGCTCCGTGGAAGGATGCGCGCATCGGGGCGGACGGCTCAAGAGGGGCGCGGCATGGCGGGTGTGGAGGGGAGTGGGAGGCCGGGTCCGGCGCGGGCGGGGAGGGCCGGTGAAGCCCTGCCGGTCGGGCGGCGGGCCAGGGAACTGGTCGTGGCGGGTGCGCGGTTGTACGGGGCCGCGCGCGCCGTGCTCGCCGATCACGCGCGGGCGCTCGAAGCGGTGCGGGCGGCGCTGGCGCCGATACATGCCGAACTGGTCGCCGGGGAGCTGGAGTCCATCCCCGTCTCGCGGCTGAAGGACGTCACCGAGGGGCGGTTGCGGCTCGGCGCGCTGGAGTCGGCCGGGTTCGAATCGGTGCGGGCGGTGTACGGGACGAGCCGGTACGAGCTGCGGCAGGTGCCCGGCGTGGGGGCGCAGACCGCCGACCGTGCGCTCGCCGCCGCGCGGCAGATCGCGCGGGCGGTGGAGGAGACCGTCTCCGTGCGGATCGACGTCGATCACCCGGAGCCCCGGACGACCGCCCTGGTCGTCGCCCTGCGCACCCTGGTGGAGGCCGGTCCCGACCTGCGCCGGGCCGTGGACGCGGCCACCCGGCTCGACGAGCGGCTCGGCGCGCTGCTGCCGGCGGCCCGGCCCGCCGGAGGGCGGCTGCGGATGGCGCTCGCGGGGCGGCAGCGGCGCGAGAGCGCCTGGGCGGCGGTCGTGGAACTGCGGGAGCTGACCACCGGCGCCGCCGCCAGAGACGTACGACTGCTGCTGGCCCAGGCGTCGGCGGACCTGTTGCGCGAACCCGCCTCCGACATCGAGGCGTGGGTCGACTTCGAGCTGCGTTCCACGGAGTACTACAGCCAGCTCGCCGAGGTGTCGCAGCAGCGTCCGGATGTCGAGGCCTCCGAGGGGTTCCTGCCGTCGGAGGTCGCCGAGCGGGTGCACGCGCAGGAGCTGGACGACACGCACCGGCGGGTCTCGCTGCGCGGCTACCAGGCCTTCGGCGCCCGATTCGCGCTGGCCCAGCGGCGGGTCGTCCTCGGCGACGAGATGGGGCTCGGGAAAACCGTGCAGGCCATCGCGGCGCTCGCCCATCTCGCGGCGGACGGACACAGCCACTTCCTGGTCGTCTGCCCGGCCAGCGTGCTGATCAACTGGACGCGCGAGATCGGCGCGCGCAGCACCCTGCGGGCCCTGCCGGTGCACGGCTCCGAGCGGCTGGACGCGTACGAGGAGTGGCGGGAACGCGGAGGTGTCGCGATCACCACGTACGACGTGCTGCACAGCCTGCCCGAGCCCGACGGCACCAAGGGCTCCACGGGTACCAGGCCGGGGATGCTCGTCGTCGACGAGGCGCACTACGTGAAGAACCCCGATACCCGTCGCTCCAAGTCGGTCGCCGCCTGGACAGGACACTGCGACCGTGTCCTGTTCCTCACCGGTACGCCCATGGAGAACCGTGTCGAGGAGTTCCGCACCCTGGTCCGCTACCTTCAGCCCGGCCTTCTCCCCACCATCCACAACGGCTCCGCGGCCGCGGGGCCGCACGTCTTCCGCCGGTCCGTCGCCCCCGCGTATCTGCGCCGCAACCAGCAGGACGTCCTGACCGAACTGCCCGCACTCCTCCAGGTCGACGAGTGGGAGGAGTTCGGCGCGGCGGACCGGGCGGCGTACCGCAAGGCCGTCGAGGACGGGAACTTCATGGCGATGCGCCGTGCCGGGTACGCCGACGCGGCGAGGTCGGCGAAGCTGCAACGGCTGCGGGAGCTGGTGGCGGAGGCGGCGGAGAACGGTCTGAAGGTCGTCGTGTTCTCCTACTTCAAGGATGTCCTCGCCACCGTCCAACACGCCCTGGGGGAGGGGATGTTCGGCCCGATCTCCGGCGCCGTTCCCGCCGCGCGCAGACAGCGCCTGGTGGACGATTTCACGGCCGCCCCCGGGCACGCGGTGCTGCTCTGCCAGATCGAGGCCGGCGGCGTCGGCCTCAATCTGCAGGCGGCGTCCGTGGTCATCCTCTGCGAGCCGCAGGTCAAGCCGACCATGGAGCACCAGGCCGTGGCCCGCGCCCACCGCATGGGCCAGGTCCGCCCGGTCCAGGTCCACCGTCTCCTTGCCACCGACAGCGTCGACCAGCGACTTCTGGACATCCTGAAGAACAAGACCCGCCTCTTCGACGCCTACGCCCGCCGCAGCGACACCGCCGAACACACCCCGGACGCCGTCGACGTCTCGGACAGCGGCCTCGCCCGCCGCATCGTCGAGGAGGAACAGCAGCGCCTGGCGGGCGTGTTTTCCAAGGCCGTCCCTCAGTGAGCCAGTCCCGTCTTCACCCCCGCCCCGCACAGTGGCACCACCGCCGACCGCTCGCCCAGCACCCCGTCCCGGACGGCCGCCCAGCACGCCACCCCCGTCGACTCCACATACAGACCCCGTGACGCCAAGTCCGTCTGTGCGTGCCGGATCTGATCCTCCGTCACCGTAAGGAACGCGCCACCGGAGTCCCGTACCGCGCGCAGGATCTGGCGGGCCCGCGGCGGGCGCTGGATCGCGATGCCCTCGGCGAAGGTGGGAGCCGTCGGGGTCGGGCCGATCAAGTCGTCGGCGCCCGCGTGCCAGGCCTCGGCGAGCGGGGCGACGGCGGCGGCCTGGACCGCGTAGAGGGCGGGCCGGCGGTCGATGAGGCCCGCCGAATGGAGTTCGGCGACGGCGAGGGCGGCGCCCAGGAGGAGGGTGCCGTTGCCGACGGGGACGACGATGACGTCGGGGAGGCGGCCGCCGAGGTCCTCCCAGAGTTCGTGGACGTAGGTCTTGGTTCCGGCCAGGAAGTAGGGGTTGAAGACGTGCGAGGCGTAGAACACGCCTTCCTCGTCCGCGGCCTCCCGGGCGGCGGCCGCGGTGGCCTCACGGTCGCCGTCGACCACGCGCAACCGCGCCCCGTGTGCCCCGATCTGCTCCAGCTTCTTCGGTGACGTGCCCTCGGGGACGTATACGGTGCACGGCAGCGCGGCCCGCGCGCAGTACGCGGCGATCGCCGTCCCCGCGTTGCCGCTGCTGTCCGCGAGCACCTGCCGGGCCCCCAGTCGCAGGGCCAGCTCGGCGAGGAGCACGGCACCGCGGTCCTTGAACGACAGCGTCGGCATCAGGAAGTCGAGCTTGGCCGAGATGCCGTCCCGGAGCGGGACCAGGGGCGTACGGCCTTCGCCCAGGCTGATGGTGGGAGCCGCCAGCGGCAGGCACTCCGTGTAGCGCCAGAGTGAATTGACGCGTCCTGTAAGGGACTTGAGGGTCGCCGGTGTCGGGGCGAAGTCCAGGTCGAGCGGGCCGCGGCAGGCCGGGCAGCACCAGGCGAGCGAACCGGCGGGGACGCGGGTGCCGTCCACCGGGCAGTAACAATCCGGCAATGAGGTCATGTGTGCAGCGTAGATGTGCGGTTTGGTGACGTTGTGTCATGACTGGCGTATGGCACATGTGTTACGTCCCCGCAGGGCCCCTTGTGCAATTCGTGCGGGAGCCTCAATCATTCGGCAGACGCACAGGTTTTGCACGGGGTTCGAACAGGATCCGCACGGTGGATCGGCATGGCGATCCGCACAGTGGACCGGCATGGCCCTGTCTGCCTGTGCTGTACCGCCCCCACGACAGCGCACCACCGATTGAGGAGGATCCCTCAGATGGCAGTGATGCGTCACACCCGCCGAAGAATGGCCGGTATAGCAAGCGCCGCCCTCGTCCTCGGAGTCGTCTCCGCTCTCCCCGCGAACGCGGCGCCGGAGCGAGTAGGAAAGATCCAGTACGCCGGCGCCGCCAACGCGGTCGCCGACAGCTACATCGTGACCCTCAAGGCGGACGCCGCGAAGGCCGGTTCCACCGAGGGCAAGGCCCTCGCCAAGGAGTACGGCGCCACCATCGAGCGTACGTACAAGAAGGCCCTGAACGGCTACGCGGTCGAGGCCACCGAGGCCGAGGCGAAGGAGTTCGCCGCCGACCCGGCGGTCGCCTCCGTCGTCCAGAACCGCACCTTCCACATCAGTGCGACCCAGCCCAGCCCGCCCTCCTGGGGCCTGGACCGCATCGACCAGAAGACCCTTCCGCTCGACAACAGCTACACCTACCCGGATTCGGCCGGGACGGGCGTGACGGCGTACATCATCGACACCGGCGTACGCATCACCCACAGCGACTTCGGCACCCGTGCCTCCTACGGCTACGACGCCGTCGACAACGACAACACCGCGCAGGACGGCAACGGCCACGGCACGCACGTCGCGGGCACGGTCGCCGGAACCCTGCACGGCGTCGCGAAGAAGGCCAAGATCGTCGGCGTGCGTGTTCTCGACAACGCCGGGTCGGGCACGACCGCAGGGGTCGTCGCGGGCATCGACTGGGTCGCCACGAACGCGGTCAAGCCGGCCGTCGCCAACCTGTCGCTCGGCGGCGGCGCGGACACCACGCTCGACACGGCCGTCCGCAACGCGATCGCCTCGGGGGTCACCTTCTCCATCGCGGCGGGCAACAGCAACGCGAACGCGTCGAACTACTCGCCCGCGCGCGTCACCGAGGCCATCACGGTCGGCGCGACCACCTCGACCGACGCCCGCGCCAGCTACTCCAACTACGGCACGGTCCTGGACATCTTCGCGCCGGGCTCCTCGATCACCTCGTCGTGGAACACCAGCGACACGGCCACGAGCACCATCTCCGGTACGTCGATGGCGGCACCGCACGTGGCGGGCGCGGCGGCGCTCTATCTGGCCGACAACCCGACGGCCACACCCGCGCAGGTGGCGACAGCGCTCATCAACCTCTCGTCGACCGGCGTGGTCACCGGCCCCGGCACGGGCTCGCCGAACCGGCTGCTCAACGTCCCCGGCGGTACGACGACTCCGCCGCCGACCGGGCCGCGCTTCGAGAACACCGCCGACTATGCGATCGCCGACAACACCACCGTCGAGTCGCCGGTCACGGTGAGTGGGGTCACGGGCAACGCATCCGCGGCGCTGAGCGTGCCGGTGAACATCGTTCACACGTACATCGGTGACCTTCAGGTGCAACTGATCGCACCCGACGGCACGGCGTACACGCTGAAGGCGTACAGCACCGGCGGCAGCGCCGACAACATCAACACCACGTACTCCGTGAACGCCTCTTCCGAGGTCGCCAACGGCGTATGGAAGCTGCGGGTCAGTGACAACGCGGCGCAGGACGTGGGGCGGATCGACTCCTGGGCCCTGCAGTTCTGAGTCCTGAGTTCTGAGTCCTGAGTCCTGAGTTCTGATTTCTGAGTTCTGATTTCTGAGTCCTGAGCAGGGACAGCGACTACTCGTCCTCGCGGTACGGCTTCGGGTCCGTGACCCGGCCGGCCGCGAGGACGAGGCGTGCGGCGCCGTGCAGCGCAAGGAGGACGTCGAGCACGGCCCCGCATTCCGTCCCCGCTCGTGCCGCGTTTACGATGCGCCCAGCCGTACTGCTGTTCGTACGGCGCTTCGTACGCCGAACCCGCACCCGCCCGGACCAGGAGCAAGGTACGTACCTGTGGCCATATCCCCGCCGCCCGGCCCCCAGCAGCCCGAGGGCCAGTACCCGCCTCCCGGTACGCCTCCAGGGACGCCACCGGGCCCGTACCCACAGGGCCCCTACTCCCAAGGCCTGTACCAGCAGCAGCCGTTCCAGCAGCCTCACCAGCCCTGGGGCTACGGCTACCCCGCGCCCATCCCGCCGGTCCCCGTCAACGGGCTTGCGATCTCCGCGCTCGTGCTCGGCCTTCTCTGCTTCCTGCCCGGCGTCGGGCTGGTCCTCGGGATCGTCGCGCTGCTGCAGATCAAGAAGCGGGGCGAGCGGGGCAAGGGGATGGCGGTCGGGGGTGTGGTGCTGTCCTCGCTCGGGATGGTGCTGGCCCTGCTCGCGGTCACCACGGGCGGTGCGCGCGACTTCTGGGACGGCTTCAAGGAGGCGGCGAACGACTCGCAGAACAGCACCTTCTCGCTCGACAAGGGCGACTGCTTCGACGTGCCGGGCGGTTCGCTGGAGGGCATGACGTACGACGTCGACAAGGTGCCGTGCGCCGGTGCGCACCATGGCGAGGTGGTCGCGAACTTCCTGATGAGCGAAGGAAGTTATCCCGGCGACAGCGTGATCTCGGACACCGCCGACGACAAGTGCTACACCCTCCAGGACGCGTATGCGATGGACACCTGGGCCGTCCCGGACAATGTCGACCTGTACTACTTCACGCCGACCCGGGAGAGCTGGGGCCTGGGCGACCGCGAGATCACCTGCGTGTTCGGGAACGTCGAGGAGACAGCCAGTCTGACCGGCTCGCTGCGCCAGGACGCCACGACGCTCGACGCGGACCAGCTCGCCTACCTGGAGGCCGCGCGCGTGCTGAACGCGGCGATGGACTCGGTGCCCGACACGGAGTACGTCGAGGACGATCTGCCGGGTCACAAGGAGTGGGCGACCAGGGTGGCGGACGCGCTCACGGAGCAGACGGGCATGCTCCGCGGCCACACCTTCGCCCCCGACGCCGCCGAGCCCGTCGCCACTCTCCTGAAGGACCTCGACCTCGCGCAGGAGGAGTGGGCGAAGGCGGCGGACGCGGGGGACGTGGACGCCTTCTACGTGCACTACGAGAAGGGGCTGGACCTCACCGACCCCGAGAAGACGGTCACCACGCGCGAGGCTCTGGGCCTTGCCACCAGCCCGCCGACGTACGGCGGGGACGACGGCTCGGCGGGCGACGGCGGGGGCGACCCCGATCTGGAGGTGTGACGGCGGCTATACCGGGGAGAAAGTGCCTGGGTAAAGCCCTTGGCAAGCGCAAGTCATCACATCGAGTGAATCTTTGGCCTTTGCTTGCGTGAGACAACCCACGGTTGCCAGGCTGTTGCTGTCTGTACAACCTGATGGGAGCGGCCAGTGACATTCGGTGAGCAGCCGGCCTACCTGCGCGTCGCGGGTGATCTCCGCCAGAAGATCGTCGACGGTTCACTGCCCCCACACACCCGCCTCCCCTCGCAGGCCAGGATCCGCGAGGAGTACGGCGTCTCGGACACGGTCGCGCTGGAGGCACGCAAGGTGCTGATGGCCGAGGGCCTGGTCGAGGGCCGCTCCGGCTCGGGTACCTACGTAAGGGAGCGGCCGGTGCCGCGCAGCGTCGCCCGCTCCGGGTACCGGCCGGACAGCGGCGCCACCCCGTTCCGTCAGGAGCAGGCCGACGTCTCCGCGCGAGGCACCTGGGAGTCCCGCAGCCGGCAGGTCGAGGCGAGCGTCGCGGTCGCCGAGCGGCTCTCCGTGCAGCCCGGCGACCGCGTGATGTGCACGAACTACGTCTACCGGGACGGGGGTGAGGCGATGATGCTCTCCACGTCCTGGGAGCCCCTCGCCGTCACCGGCCGTACGCCGGTGATGCTGCCCGAGGAGGGCCCGCTCGGCGGCATGGGTGTCGTCGAGCGCATGGCAGCCATCGACGTGATCGTGGACAACGTCACGGAGGAGGTGGGCGCCCGCCCAGGTCTCGCGGAGGAGCTCCTCTCGCTCGGCGGCGTTCCGGGGCACGTGGTCGTCGTGATCCAGCGGACGTTCTTCGCGTCGGGGCGTCCGGTGGAGACTGCGGACGTCGTCGTACCGGCGGACCGGTACCGGATCTCGTACCACCTGCCGGTGAAGTAGCCGAGGGGGGGTGGGCGGCCGCGCCGGTGCAGCAGTCGAGGGCAGCGGGCGGCCGCACCGGTGAAGTGGTCGCGGGGGGTGCGGTAGTGGCCGCCGATGAAGTAGCCGCGGGGGGCGCGGCAGCTGCCGCCGGTGAAGTGGCCCCCAAGCCAGCCCGGTTGGAATCTGGCCTTTCTCAACAGCCGTGCCCTGTAAAGACTTTGCCCTGCTCGGAGGCGTGGCGGAATGCGGTCGACGGCGCGTTCGGCGGTGTGCGCCCCAGGACTCAAGTCCCCTTCCTGGCTTGTTGCGTACCTCTTTGTGAAAAGCCGTGTTCGCTGCGTGAAGGTTAGGCGTAGGCTCGGGCATATGCGGATTGCGGTTTCGTTAGAGGTCGAGGCAAGGCGGGGGCCCGGGGCGGGAAGCGGAGGGGCTCGATGAACGACGGCACGATCACTCTTCCCTGGCTCGTCATCCGGCAGGACGACAACGGCAATCGCTACCGCGTGGGCAGGTACGCGACCCGTGCCGAGGCACAGAAGATCGCGGACAGCCTCGACGACCGCGGACACAAGCAGCTCTACTGGGTCGAGCGGCTCGGCCAGAACGGGCAGAGCGCGAGCAGGTGATCCCGACCGGCGGGCGCGCCCGGGGGTCGGGGGCGCTCCCGTAGGCTCCGGCGCATGACCGAACGGACCGTGGTGGTCGGAGCCGCCCTCCTGAACGGCGGGCGACTGCTCGCCGCCCGCCGCAGCGCACCCCCGGAGCTCGCCGGACGCTGGGAACTCCCCGGCGGCAAGGTCGAGCCCGGCGAGACCCCCGAACTGGCCCTGGCGCGCGAGCTGCACGAGGAACTCGGCGTCACCGCGGAGCCGGCCGGCCGCGTCCCGGGGGAGTGGCCCCTGAGAGTGCCGTACGTCCTCCAGGTGTGGACCGCACGGCTGCTCCCCGGCTCGCCCGATCCACAGCCACTCCAGGACCACGACGAGCTGCGCTGGCTGACACCGGACGAGATCTGGGACGTGGACTGGCTGGACCAGGACGTTCCCGCCGTGAAGGCGACGCTGCTGGTGTGGGACCCGGTCGGGTTGTAGGGCGAGATCTGGGACCGCTGGGTGGTCTGTTCAGGCCGTGAGATGCCGCTCCTCGGCCGGATGGCCCAGCGGCACGAGCAGCGCGATGTGCAGGTCGTCGCGGCCGGCCACACCGATGGCCTTCCTGACCTCGTCCTCGGCCCAGCCGTTCGTCGGGCTGGTCGCCAGGCCCGCGGCCCTCGCGGCGATCATGCGCAGACTTCTCTCCGGTCTCGGTCTCGGTGACGGCGACTTCGAGGAGCTGGAATGGATCATGCGGGCCCTGCTCGTCTCGCTCGGGGACACGTCGCTGACGTCCGGAGGTGGGGGCGCGTGCGATGGCATTTGTTCGGCGCTTCGTACGCCGTTCGCGCCACAGTGCGCTGTCAGGTGCGGTAAGGCGTCCCGGATATCGGGTATGTGCCAATTAACCCCATGAAACCGGACATGGGTGCGCTTCGGGCCTGGGAAGTGATCGGCGTGATCGACACCGAAGACGACTGTGCCGAGTGGACCTTTCCCGCGGAGCCGGGAGCCGTCCGCAACGCTCGGGCCGTCGTCCGGGACCAGCTGCGCACCTGGCAGCTGGATTGCCTTGCTGATATGGCCGCGCTGCTGGTCAGCGAACTCGTGACGA
Source organism: Streptomyces sp. NPDC058470 (assembly GCF_042721055.1). Lineage (NCBI taxonomy): Bacteria > Bacillati > Actinomycetota > Actinomycetes > Kitasatosporales > Streptomycetaceae > Streptomyces > Streptomyces sp. NPDC058470. The sequence goes on along the minus strand of NZ_JBHXMF010000054.1, from coordinate 44,660 downwards.
ACTCCCTGCGACATGCGACGGGCCCCATCGGCGTACGGTTGTTGCGGCGCGGCGGAGAGCCGGACGCCCTGCTGGTCGAGGTCTCCGACCCACTGCCCGACCCGCCCCGCGAACGGGCCGCCGACGTCGACGACGAAAGCGGCCGCGGACTGCAGCTGGTGGCCAGATCCTCGCGTCGCTGGGGCACCCGCCCGGGGGAGACCGGCAAGACGGTCTGGTTCGAGCTGGCGGTGCCTGGATGAGGGGGATCCGTCCGGAGCACGGGCCAATCGATTGGTTCAGGCCACTGGCGGTTGCCGGACTCTTGGATTCGACGGGGTGCCACCTGGTTAGAAGACTGGGAGTATGTCGCGGCCGGTCCAAAAATCATCGGGACCGTGCTGTGATCGTGAACACCGTGTTGTGCGGCGCCGTAGTACTGGATACTGCGGTCAGCCGCCCCCGGTGACCGGTGCCGGACGCGGTGAGCTGGAGGGGACGGTTCGCGTGAGCGAGATACCAGCGAAGGCCACGGAGTCCGAGGACCCGTCGGACGGCGCGAGGACTGGCGCCGTGGGTGACTCGGCCGTGGGTGACTCCGTCGTGCGTCGATCCACCTTGTCCCCCTTGGACGAGGGGATGGGCGACACGAGAGGCGGCAGGGCGGGCGACGGGATGTGGCAGAGCAGCCCGCCCGGCTCGATCTACGACTACATCAAGGTCGCCTCGTTCTCCATAGGCGCCGACGGGCTGGTCGACCAGTGGAGTCTGCGCGCGGAGCAGCTCTTCGGGATATCCGCGGACCGCGCCGTCGGCATGGACCCCATAGCGGCGTTCGTCGCCCCGGACCGGCGTGACTTCGGACACCGCAAGATGGCGGAGATCCTCGACGGCCGGGAGTGGACCGGCGTGGTTCCCTTCCGGATGCCGCCCACCGAGACCGATCAGGACGGCGCCGAGGGCCTCGCAGAGGTCTATGTGATGCCGACTACCAACGAGGACGGCGAGCGGGCCGCCGTGTGCATCGTCGTCGACGTCCGCACCCTCCGGCGGATTGAGACGGACCTCGCCGCCTCGCAGGCGATTTTCGGACAATCTCCGTTCGGCTTTCTGCTGATCGACACGGACCTGCGGGTCCGGCGTGCCAACCAGCGGTTCGCCTCGACCTTCGGCGGCACTCCCGCGGACCACCGCGGGCGCGGCGTCCACGACTATCTGCCGCGCTCCGAGGCCGAGCGTGTCGCCGCGACCCTGCGCCGTGTCCTGGAGACCGGCGACTCCATCACGGACATGCACGTCACAGGCCATGTGCCCGGCTCCGAAGAGCGCCGCCACTGGTCCATCAACCTCTACCGAGTGCACAGCGGCAGTGGCCGCCCCATCGGCATCGCCTGGCTCGGAACCGACATCACGGCCCGCCGTGCCGCGGCGCGCGAAGCCGCCTCCGCACGGCGCAATCTCGCTCTTCTGAACGAGGCCGGCGCCCGCATCGGCAACTCCCTCGACCTGGAGACCACCGCCCGCGAACTCCTCGACGTCGTCGTCCCCGGCTTCTGCGACCTCGCCACCGTCGACCTCTACCAGGGCCTCCTGGCCGGTGACGAGACCCCGCCGGGACTCGCCGACGGCAGCGCCGAACTGCGCCGCGTCGCCTTCGCCAGTGCCGTCTCCGACGCGCCCCTCGCCGGCGGACCCGCGCCCGTCGCCGTCGGCGCCGTCCACCGCTTCCCGTTCAACTCGCCCTGCGCGGACGTCCTGCGCACCGCCCGCCCGCAGTACCTCCCCGCCGAAGAGGGCGGCCTCATCCAGTCCACGCTCGCCGTGCCGATGGTCGCGCACGACACCGTGGTGGGCCTCGTGCAGTTCTCGCGTACGAAGGGCAGCGAGCCGTTCGGGGACCGTGACCGGGCGCTTGCGGTGGAGCTCGCCGCGCGGGCCGCGGTCTGCATCGACAACGCACGCCTTTACCGCCGTGAGCACGAGCGCGCGCTCATCCTGCAGCGCTCCCTGCTGCCCCCGGGCGACCCCGAGGCCTCCGGCCTGGACATCGCCTGCCGGTATCTGCCCGGCAACGCCGCCACCGAGGTCGGCGGCGACTGGTTCGACGTCATCGAACTGCCCGGCCACCGCACGGCGTTGGTGGTCGGCGACGTGATGGGGCGCGGTCTGCGCGCGGCGGTCGCGATGGGCGAACTGCGCACCGCCGTACGGACGCTGGCCCTTCTCGACCTCGAACCGGCCGAGGTGCTCTCGGCGTTGGACGAGATCGCCCGCGGACTCGGCACGCCGGGCGGTGTCCAGCAGGCCACCCGCACGGCACGGCAGTCCCGCGACGCCGACCTCTCCGAGGTCTACCTGGCCACCTGTGTGTACGCGGTCTACGACTCCGTCACGCGCCGTTGCACCTTCGCCAACGCCGGCCATCTGCCGCCGGTCCTGGTGGAGCCCGGCGAGGCCGCGCTGATGCTCGACGTGCCGCCGGGCATGCCGCTGGGTGTCGGCGGCGAGCCCTTCGAGGAGGTCGAGGTCGAGCTTGCCGAGGGTGCTCTTTTGGCGCTCTACACGGATGGACTGGTCGAATCGCGCGACCATCCCCTCGACGAGGGCCTGCAAGCCTTCGTCAGCGCGCTGACCGACCCGTCCAGCCCCCTGGAGGACGTCTGCGACCACGTCCTCAACACCCTCGACACCCTGCACGGTGAGGACGACATCGCGTTGCTCATGGCACGGGTCCAGGGGCTGCCCGCCGACTCCGTCGGCGACTGGACCCTGCCGCGCGAGCCGCGCAGCGTGGGGCGGGCCCGGGAGTACGCGCGCACCCAGCTGGTGTCCTGGGGCCTCGAACCGCTCGTCGACACCGCCGAGCTGCTGGTCAGCGAACTGGTCACCAACGCCCTCCGCTACGGCGAGGGCGAGATCCGACTCAGGCTCCTCCTCGACCGAACCCTGGTCTGCGAGGTCTGGGACGCCGGCCTCGTCCAGCCCCGCCGACGCCGCGCCCGCGACACGGACGAGGGCGGCCGCGGCCTCCAACTCGTCGGCCTTCTCTCCGCAGGCTGGGGCTCTCGACGCACACCACGCGGCAAGACAGTGTGGTTCGAACTCCCCCTCCCGCACGGGGGAAAGGCCCTGGCGGATCCGGCAGAGGCACTGCTGAGCCTTTTCTGACGGAGGGGGAGGGATCTCTGGATGGGGATCGTCAGCCCGTGCGGTGTTTGAGGATGAGCGCGGCGTTCAGCGCGATGGGGGGGGTCTGGGAAGGGCGGGGGTCTGGGAGGGGCGGTAGCCCCCAGGGGCAAGGGACGGGTAGGGGCGGAGAGGGCGAAGAATCCCACCCCCAGCCCACGGCTACGGCACCTCCCGCCGCCCTCGCGTCTCCCATCCGCCATAGCTCGCGGGACCGCCCCCGGCCAACAGGATCCCCCCGAGCAACGCCCCGCCCGCCCCCGCCCCCGCACCCTCGCGCAACGGATGCCCATACCCCCGTACATCCTGCTCGGCAAGCACCCGCGCCCGCTGGGCGAGCCCCTCGGCTGCCTGAGCCCCGCCAAGGTCACCCGAGAGACACCGCTCCGCCTCCGCCAGGCGAGTACGCGCCTCCCAGCCCACTGCCCCCCGATGCGTGGTGACGAAGTCGGCCGCGATGGCGACCGAACTACGCGCCGGGAGGAGGACGTGATCAACGCTCCCGTCGGCGAAATCCGCGCCGACCCGCGCTACCCGGCGCAACGCGTCGAGCGGATCCTGCGCCCCGGCGGCCGACAGCGGTCGCTGTACGTCGGCGAGGACCGACTCGGCCTGCGCGACACGGCCGGGCAGCTCGGGCGAGCCGCCGGCCGTGCCCTCCGGCTCGCCCCGTGCCTTGGCGAGGCCGCCCTCCACCACGCTGATCGCGGCGGGCAACTGCTGCTCGGCTGCGGCCAGTTCACCCGCAAGCCGGTCGACCCCGTCGACAAGGACGGCAGCCTGGTCGACGGCCCCCTCCGCGGCGCGCAGGTATGAGGCGGCCAGGTCTTCCTCGCCCCGGTCGAGCGACTGCCGCGCCCGGTTGAGATGCACCGTCGCGAACAGGAGCCGGTCCTTGGCCTGTTCGACGTATCCGGCTACGGGAGCGGACGCGGAAGGCGCGTACCGCTCGCGGAGTTCACGGAGCGTCGCCTCGGCGGCCGGGGTGCGCGTGGCGAGCCGACGAAAGCGGGTCTCGGCGTACTCCAACGCGGCCGGCGCGTCCCGCTCCAGGGCGCGCAGCTGGTCGAACCCGGCCGCCTCCGTGTCCAGCCGTCGCCCGGCCTCCGTGCACAGCGCGACGACCTCCTCCAGCAACTGACGGCGCTCGTCGTCGGATTCCGGTCCCGGGTCGTCCAGCCGCTGCCGCAGCCGGAAGGCCGCCGCCAGTCCGGACCTCGCGAACGCCAGCGCCTCCGCGTACGGCTTCACCGCCTCGTCGCCGAACCGGGCCGTGACGAGACCGAGTTCCTCGGCGCTGGTGCGGACGCAGTCGTCGGTGTCCACGAGCGACTGCTGGGCCTGCCGGCCGAGTTCGGCGAGCGGCACGACCGTCGTGGCCACCCCGCCCGGTGTCGTACGCGTCCTCGCGCGCCGCCTGCGCCGCGTGTAGGCGTACGCCGCCAGCACACCCGCCGCGCCCACCGCGACGACCGGCAGTATGAGATCCCCGGTGCCCGTCCCGCCACCACCGGCGGCCTCGCGCGTCGGCGCCGCCGCACTCCACGACATGGTCACCGGATCGTGATCATCAGCGTCCGTTCGCGCCAGCGGCAACACCAGCCACCCCACCGCCACCAGCCCCCCGAACAGGCCATACACGCCCCGCACGGCTATGCGCGACGCCGCTCGGCGCGACCGGTTTCCACTCTGGGGCGATGCCACATTTGGGAGCGTATGACCGCCCGCGCGCCGCCGCGACCGGGGTGCGCCGACATGGGGGTCCTTAGAGTTTCGGAGGATGCGGGGGCGTACCGGAGGGGGCACGGGCATGGACACGGAGCGGACGGATTCAGAGGCGGGGCCGGATTCCGAGGCACAGGCGGAGCTCACGCCCGCCCCGACGGGCGCGGAGCCCGACCTCGACTCCGACCCCGAACTCGGTCCCGACTCCGACTCCGGCCTCGGTCCCGACTCCGGCCTCGGTTCCGACTCCGGCCTCGGTTCCGACTCCGGCCTCGGTTCCGACCCCGACTCCGGCCTCGGTTCCGACTCCGACTCCGGCCTCGGTTCCGACTCCGACCCCGATCCCGATCCCGACCTCACCCCCACCCCCGACGCGACCGCAGACCAAGCCCCCCGAGCCCCCGGCGCTGGCCGAACCCCCCACCCCCGCCGAGCTCTCCGCACCTGGCGGCACCCCCGCCTCCGTTGGCCCAAGCGCATCGCCCTCGGGCTGATGCTCCTGCTCGTCCTCCCGGCTCTCGGCGCCGGCATCGCGCTGCGGGTGAACTACGCCGGAGACCCGGGCCCCGGCACCCAGACCAGAAACCGTGACGCCCTGTGGCTGGGCCACGCCTGGATCGACGGGCGGAAGGACGACGCGGATGTCCAGGCGCTCGCGGAGCAGGTGCGGGACAGCGGGATACGGGACCTGTACGTGCATGCGGGACCTTTGGAGCATGACGGGTCGTTGCCCAAGTCGGTCTATCCGCAGGCTGATTGGCTGATCGGAGCCGTGCACCGCGAGCTGCCCGGCGTACGGGTGCAGGCCTGGCTCGGGGACGTACTGGCGAGTGAGGGGCCGGAGGGGCTGCGGCTGGAGCGGGAGGAGACGCGGGCCGCAGTGGTCGGGTCCACCGAGCAGGTCCTCGGGGCCGGCTTCGACGGCGTCCACTTCGACCTGGAGCCGCTGCACTCGGGCGACGACGACTACCTCTCCCTCCTCGACGACCTGCACACGGTCACCCAGGACCGCGGCGTCCCCCTCTCCGTTGCCGCCCACCAGATCGACCCGTTCCCGGCCGCCAACTCCATCAGGGGCACCCTCACGGGCCACCCCAAGTGGTGGTCCCAGGCCTACTTTGGCCAAGTAGCCCGCCGCGTCGACCAGATTGCCCTCATGTCGTACGACACGGCGCTTCCGCTGGAGAGCCTGTACGGCGGATACGTCGCCCAGCAGACCTCCCTCGCTCTCGAAGTCACCCCGGAATCAACGGACTTGCTGATGGGCCTGCCGTTCTTCCACGAGGACGACCTGAGCCACCACGAATCCGCCGAAACGGTCGAGGCGGCCGTACGCGGCACCCGTCTGGGCCTCTCCCGCACGGACCGCGACCGGGAGCGCTTCGGGGTCGCGCTGTATGTGGACTTCGCCGCCGAGGAGTCGGACTGGGCGGCATACAGGGAGGGTTGGGTGTCCTGACCCGGATGAGGTTCAGCGGCCAGGTGACGCGCTCGGGCCGTCTCCGAGCGGGGACATGAGGTGTTTCAGGAGGTCCGCCGTCGGATCTTGCTCCCGAGCCATACGAGCGGGTCGTACTTGCGGTCTGCCGCCCTTTCCTTCAGGGGAATCAGCGCATTGTCCGTGATCTTGATGCCCTCGGGGCAGACCTCGGTGCAGCACTTGGTGATGTTGCAGTAGCCGAGGCCGTGTTCGTCCTGGGCGGTGCGTTTGCGGTCCAGGCCGGACTCGGCGGCGGCGTCCAGCGGATGCATGTCGAGTTCGGCCACGCGCATCAGGAAACGAGGCCCCGCGAACGCCGGTTTGTTCTCCTCGTGGTCCCGGACGACATGGCAGGTGTCCTGGCACAGGAAGCACTCGATGCACTTGCGGAACTCCTGCGGGCGGTCCACGTCCTCCTGCTGCATCCGGTACTCGCCCAGGCCCAGCCCGGGGGGCGGTACGAAGGCCGGGACCTCACGCGCCTTCGCGTAGTTGAAGCCCACGTCCGTGACGAGATCGCGTACGACGGGAAAGGCGCGCAGCGGTGTGACGGTGATCGTCTCCTCCCGCGTGAACACCGACATCCGCGTCATGCACAGCAGCCGCGGCCGCCCGTTGACCTCCGCCGAGCACGAACCGCACTTGCCCGCCTTGCAGTTCCAGCGCACGGCCAGGTCGGAAGCCTGGGTCGCCTGGAGGCGGTGGATGATGTCGAGGACCACCTCACCGTCGTTGACCTCGACCTCGAAGTCCTTCAGACCGCCGCCCTTCGCATCCCCGCGCCACACCTTGAATCGGGCCTCATAGCTGCTCACTCGTAGAGCTCCTCTTCGGCGAGGTACTTGACCAGCTCCTCTTTCTCGAAGAGGGCCAGCAGGTCGGCGCGGATGGGTTCGGTGGTGTCGCGGGACAGGTCGATCTGGCCGTGCACGGGGTCGGTCGCTGCCAACCCGCCGGTGGGGTCGGTCAGTTGGCACAGGAGGTTGATACGGCGCCAGGTGCGCTCCATCGCCGGGTGGTCCTCGCGGGTGTGGCCGCCACGGGACTCCGTACGCTCCAGGGCGGCTCGTGCGACGCATTCGCTGACCAGGAGCATGTTGCGCAGGTCGAGGGCGAGGTGCCAGCCCGGGTTGAACTGGCGGTGGCCCTCCACCCCGGCCCGGCGGGCCCGTACCCGCAGATCCGCGAGCTTCTCCAGGGCCGCTTCCATCTCCTGCTCCCGGCGGATGATGCCGACCAGGTCGTTCATCGTCTGCTGGAGTTCCTGGTGGAGGGTGTACGGGTTCTCGGGTGGGCGGCCGCCGGGGGTCTGGGGGCCGTCCCCCAGATGAGCACTGTCCTGGCCCGGCCCGGGTCCCTCGGCGGAGAACGGCCGCAGTGCCTCCGCCGCCGCCGCGTCGATCTGGAGGTCGTCCACCGGAGGCCGTTCACCCAGCTCGGTCGCGTACCGCGCGGCGTGCAGTCCCGCCCGGCGCCCGAACACCAGCAGGTCGGAGAGCGAGTTGCCGCCGAGCCGGTTGGAGCCGTGCATGCCTCCGGCGACCTCACCGGCCGCGAACAGTCCGGGCACCCCGCGCGCCGCCGCCGTGTCCGACTCGACCGCGATGCCGCCCATGACGTAGTGGCAGGTCGGGCCGACCTCCATCGCCTCGGCGGTGATGTCGACGTCCGCCAGCTCCTTGAACTGGTGGTACATGGAGGGGAGTCGGCGCCGGATCAGCTCGGCGGGCATACGGGTGGAGACATCGAGGAAGACCCCGCCGTGGGGTGTGCCGCGGCCGGCCTTCACCTCGGAGTTGATGGCGCGCGCGACCTCGTCCCGGGGCAGTAGTTCGGGGGGACGCCGGTTGTGGTCCGGGTCCTCGTACCAGCGGTCGCCCTCCTCCTCGGACTGCGCGTACTTCTCCTTGAAGACGTCCGGGATGTAGTCGAACATGAAGCGTTTGCCGTCAGAGTTGCGCAGGACGCCCCCGTCGCCGCGTACCGACTCCGTGACGAGGATGCCCTTCACCGAGGGCGGCCAGACCATGCCCGTCGGATGGAACTGCACGAACTCCATGTTCAGCAGGGGCGCTCCGGCCAGCAGCGCCAGTGCGTGCCCGTCGCCCGTGTACTCCCACGAGTTCGACGTCACCTTGAAGGACTTGCCGATTCCGCCGGTCGCGATCACCACGGAGGGTGCTTCGAGGACGAAGAAGCGGCCGGACTCACGCTGGTAGCAGAAGGCCCCGGACACCCGGTCGCCGTCCTTCAAGACCCTGGTGACAGTGCACTCCTGATACACCTTCAGACGACTCTCGTAGTCGCCCGTCTCCTTCATGTCCTCCTGCTGAAGAGCCACGATCTTCTGCTGGAGGGTCCGGATCAGCTCGAGGCCTGTCCGGTCGCCGACATGCGCGAGCCGCGGATACTCGTGCCCGCCGAAGTTGCGCTGCGAGATCCGCCCGTCCTTCGTACGGTCGAAGAGGGCGCCCCAGGTCTCCAACTCCCATACCCGGTCCGGTGCTTCCTGCGCGTGCAGCTCGGCCATCCGCCACTGGTTGAGGAACTTCCCGCCGCGCATGGTGTCGCGGAAGTGGACCTGCCAGTTGTCACCGGAGTTGACGTTGCCCATGGCGGCCGCGATGCCGCCCTCGGCCATCACCGTGTGCGCCTTGCCGAACAGGGACTTGCAGATCACGGCCGTACGGGCGCCACGCTCGCGTGCCTCGATGGCGGCGCGCAGTCCGGCGCCCCCGGCACCGACCACGACGACGTCCCACTCCTGTCGGTCGACCACGGACATCAGAAGGCCCCACTCACTAGAAGAAGCGCGGATCGTCAAAGGCGCCGGACGCGACCAGATACACGTAGAAGTCGGCGAGCGCCACGCTCACCAACGACGCCCAGGCGAGCAGCATGTGACGGGCGTTCAGCTTCCCGACCCACTGCCACATCCGGTAGCGCACGGGATGCTTGGAGAAGTGCCTGAGCTTCCCGCCGACGATGTGCCGACAGGAGTGGCAGGACAGGGTGTACGCCCAGATCAGGCTGATGTTGAGCAGGAAGACCAGGGTGCCCAGGCCCATGTGGCCCCAGTTGTAGTGCTCGTCGCGGAAGGAGAGCACGGTGTCGTACGTGAGGATCCCGGCGACGACGATGGCCGCGTAGAAGAAGTACCGGTGGATGTTCTGGAGCACCAGCGGGAAGCGGGTCTCGCCCGAGTACTTCTTGTGCGGCTCGGCGACCGCGCAGGCCGGCGGGCTCGCCCAGAAGCCGCGGTAGTAGGCCTTGCGGTAGTAGTAGCAGGTCAGCCGGAAGCCGAGCGGGAAGATCAGGATGAGGATGGCGGGGGAGATGCCCCACCAGCTCCCGAAGAGGTCGGCGTTGGGTCCGGAGCGCATGGGCTCGCAGCGGTCCGCCAGACAGGGTGAGTAGAACGGCGAGACGTACGGCGCCGCGTAGTAGTCCGTGTCGGCGAACGCCCGCCATGTCGAGTAGACGATGAAGGCCAGCAGACCGGCCGCGGTGGCGGCGGGCGCCAGCCACCAGCGGTCCGTCCGCAGGTGCGGGGCGGTGATCGCGGCGCGTGTACCGGCGCGTACACCGCCGCTGTGGGGATGGGGTTCCGTACCAGTGGCCAACTCATGACTCCGGTCGGGTTCGCGTTCGGGTTCCGGTCCAGGGGGCGGATTCAGGGGGCGCGGCGGTCGCGGGCGCCGAGTCCCTCGTCGTCCGAGTCCGTCCACAGGGACGTGTCGTACGGGGTGTCGGGGATGGGTACGAGGTCGGGGCGCCGGAGGGTGGTCAGGCCGGGGGCGGCCTCCTTCAGCAGCGCGACGCTCTCGCGGAGGTGGTCGGCGTCGGTGCGTACGCGGCGCATCTCCAGGCCCGGGCCGATCTGCTGCTCCAGGCGGCTCACCGACCTCGCGAGGTCGTCGAGGCAGCGCTGGACTGACGTCAGGTCGTCTTGCACGGACATGACTTGCCCTCACTTCCGGGGCGCGTCGGCCCCTCGGCGGCAACGTTCATGCGCCTGCGAGTGTTGCGCGTCACATGAGCCCCTGTGAAGGCATCTGCACGGATTGGTGGATCGCGCGCCTCCGTGCGCCGGGGCTGGGGGTTGGTTTTCTCGCCCCCTCCGCGCCTGCCCGTCCCTTGTTCCTGGGGGCTCTGCCCCCAGACCCCCGTGTCGCGCTGAACGCGCTCGTCCTCAATCGCCGGACGGGCTGAAACGGGGCGGCGGGGGCGAGAAGCCTTGTTCGTTGCGCCGCACGGGTGGGCTTCCGCCCTCCCCCCGCCGTGTCGCCGCCCCGTCGGCGAACCCCTCCCCTTCAGTGGGCGCATACATCTGATCAGCTCCATATACCGCCAAACGTGATCAGAAGCCGACAGTAGAGCGTCCCCCGGAGGTTGCAGTGATGTCCCACGACGGCGTCGGTCTGCGCGCGGTGATGCGCTCGGTCGCGTTTCTCACCGCGGGCGCGCTCGCGGTACCCGTTCTCACCGCGTGCAGCGAGCAGGATCAGGCGGGCAAGCCGGTGGCCGCGCAGGACATCGCGCCCGCGACCCGCGACCTGATCGCCGACGGCGGCACCCTGCGCTGGGCCGTGGACGCCCTACCGGAGACGCTCAACACCTTCCAGGCGGACGCCGACGCCGCGACGTCGAGGGTGGCCGGCGCCGTACTGCCCTCGATGTTCCGGCTCGACCCGAACGGGCGGCCGCAGGCCAACCCCGACTACCTGGAGACCGCGAAGGTCGCCGACCGCGAGCCCAAGCAGGTCGTGCTGTACAAGCTCAACCAGCAGGCCGTCTGGAGCGACGGCCGCGAGATCGGCGCCCCCGACTTCGCCGCCCAGTGGCGCGCCCTGTCCGGCAAGGACACCGCGTACTGGACGGCCCGCAACGCGGGCTACGACCGCATCGAGAAGATCGAACGCGGCGCCAACGACCTGGAGGTCAAGGTCACCTTCAGCCGCCCGTACGCCGACTGGAAGTCGCTGTTCTCGCCGCTGTACCCGAAGGACGTCATGGGCACCCCGGACACCTTCAACGACGGCGCGCGCCGCAAGCTGAAGGTCACCGCGGGACCCTTCGCACTGAAGAAGGTCGACCACGAGGACGGCAAGGTCACCCTCACCCGCAACCCGCGCTGGTGGGGGCGGCCCACCAAGCTCTCCGAGATCGTGCTGCGCGCCGTCCCCCGCGACGAGCGGGCCGCCGCACTCGCCGCCGACAAGCTCGACCTGGCCGAGATCGACCCCTCCGAGGCCGAGCGGATCACCCTCGCCGCCCGCGACAAGGGCAGCACGCCCCTCCAGGGTCCCGGCGCCGCGCTCACCCCCGCGAAGGCGCTGCGCTCCTGGGCCCTCGCGCACGGCTCCGACGAGGAGGCCGCGGGCGAGGAGATCAGCGCCCGGCAGAAGCGGCGGGAGGCGCTCGCGGAGTACGCCGACCAGCAGTCCGCCCTGCGCGGTTTCGTGGTCCGCAAGTCCCTCGAACCCGCCTACACCCAGCTTGCCCTCAACGGCTCCGAGGGCCCTCTCGCCGACGAGCGCGTCCGCCGCGCCGTGGCCCGCGCCCTCGACCGCGAGGAGCTCGCCAAGGTGGTCCTCGAACCGCTCGGCCTGCCCGCCGTGCCGGTCGGCAGCCACCTCGCGCTCTCGGGCCAGCAGGCGTACGCCGACAACAGCGGCGCCCTCGGCGGTCAGGACACCGCGGAGGCGCGAGCGCTGCTCGCGGACGCCGGATGGGTGCCCGGCGGGCCGGTCAAGAAGCAGAAGAAGACGGAGAAGGCGGCCGGGTCCGAGGGCGAGCTAGCGGACTCCCAAGACGGCTCCCAAGACGGCTCCCAGGAAGGCTCCGGGGAAGGTGCCGACGACGGGACGTACATCGTCGGCGAGGACAACAAGCCCGCCGAGGCCGACCGGGAGAAGAAGAAGGACCCCAAGGACCACTCCAGGAAGCAGTCGGGGCAGTACGCGGACGAGCAGGCAGGCAAGCACCTCGACGGCAAGCAGTACGGGCGCAAGGAGGCGAAGGAGGCCAAGAGGGGTGGTGCGCCCGGCGCGTACGCCCCCAAGGGCACGGCCGCCCCGGCGGGCGCCGCGCCCGGCGCACTCGCCAAGGACGGCAAGCCGCTCACCCTCCGCTTCGTGGTCCCCTCCGGCCCCGGCTCGGAGTCGCTGCGCGCCGTCGCCGACCGCATCTCGCGGATGCTGGAGCGCGTCGGCGTCCGTACGGAGATGAACCGGGTCCCCGACGACAGCTACTTCAAGGACCACATCGCGTCCGGCGAGTACGACCTGGCGCTGTACTCCTGGCCCGCCTCCGCCTACCCGGCCACCGACGCCCGCCCCATCTACTCCAAGCCCGTGCCGGCCGCCGACGGCTCCCTCACCGTCGAGCAGAACTACACCCGCGTGGGCACCGACCAGGTCGACCAGCTCTTCGACCAGGCCATCGCCACACTCGACGAGGAAGAGGGGCGCTCCCTGGTCCGCAAGGCCGACGCCCGCATCTGGGCCGCCGCCGGATCGATTCCCCTCTACCAGCGCCCCCAGCTGACAGCCGCCCGTTCCAACCTCGCGAACACCGGGGCCTTCGGCTTCCAGACCCCCGTCTACGAGGACATGGGCTTCCTGCGAAAGGGCGCGCAGGGCCCGCAGAAGACGGAGAAGAAGGACAAGTAGTGGACAAGTAGTCCCCTCGCACAGATCCTCGTCGCTCAGATCATCCTCAAGCCGAGTGCCGGACGGGACCGGGCTGGGCAGAGTGTCCCCGAGGGCCGGTGATCACCACCGGCCCTCGGACACCGGGGGAAGACCATGCGCGAGCACACTCTCAGGAACACGGCGGCGGGTCTCGCCGCGGCGGCGCTGTTCGTCGCCGGCACGGGCTGCACGAGCGGTGAGGACGAGAAGGACAGACAGGACAGTGCCGTGCCGTGCAGACAAGGGACGTACGCCTGGTCCGGCATCGAACGTGAGCAGAAGCTGACCGGGCTCGCCGACCCGATCAGGCTGAAGACGAAGACGGACTCCGTGTCGGTGGACCTCAATCCGCTGAGGGGCGTCAGTTACCAGCCCCACATGACCTCCACGGCCCCCGGCGTCCGCGCGGCCGACGCCATCAAGGCGCTGGGCAGGCATCTCAAGACGGCGGTGCCCCTCGCGGATCCCTCGGAGCCGGCCGTGCCCAGCGAAGTCGGGGAGCGCTTCGAGGCACATACAGGGCACCTCCAGGGGGCGTACTACGCATGGACGTACGTCGATCTGGTCGAGGCCGATTTCACGTACACCTGTCGGGGTGGCGGCGCCGAGCCGGTCAAGGGCCATGTACTGACCTGGGAGATGACCGGTAGCGGGTTCCTGACCTGCGGCGACCCCCTCGACGTCGGGGACTTCGCCTCAACGGGCGCCGCCGAGCGCACCGCCGCCCGGAAGCTCTGCCCGACCGATTCGCCCGCCGCGAAGACCGCCTGACCACGAGCCCGGGCACGCCGTGCGCGGGCCGGCCTCCGCGGGCCCGCGGAGGCCGCGGGTGTCAGGGCCACGTAGCATGGGGTCAGGCCGTGGCGCGTTCAGCCCGGCAGGGCCCCACCCCGGTGAGCGGAGGGGCCGTCCACTCACTCCGGGAGAAGCGCCTCAATATGGCCACGCGCCACGACATCCGCAACGTTGCCATCGTCGCCCACGTCGACCATGGCAAGACCACTCTGGTCGACGCCATGCTCAAGCAGGCCGGTGCCTTCGCCGCGCACGCCGCCGAGTCGCTCGACGACCGCATGATGGACTCGAATGACCTGGAGCGTGAGAAGGGCATCACGATCCTGGCCAAGAACACGGCCGTGAAGTACCACCCGAAGGATGGCGGCGACGTCATCACCATCAACATCATCGACACCCCCGGCCACGCCGACTTCGGTGGCGAGGTCGAGCGCGGTCTGTCGATGGTGGACGCGGTCGTCCTGCTGGTCGACGCCTCCGAGGGGCCGCTGCCGCAGACCCGCTTCGTGCTGCGCAAGGCGCTCCAGCAGCGCCTGCCGGTCATCCTGTGCATCAACAAGACCGACCGCCCGGACTCCCGGATCGACGAGGTCGTCAACGAGACCTACGACCTCTTCCTGGACCTGGAGGCGGACGAGGAGCAGATCGAGTTCCCCATCGTCTACGCGTGCGCGCGTGACGGCGTAGCCTCGCTGACCAAGCCGGAGGACGGCACCGTCCCGGCCGACAGCGACAGCCTGGAGCCCTTCTTCTCCACGATCCTGTCGCACGTCCCGGCCCCCGAGTTCGACGAGGCCGCCCCGCTCCAGGCGCACGTCACCAACCTGGACGCCGACAACTTCCTCGGCCGTATCGCGCTGCTCCGCGTCGAGCAGGGCGAGCTGCGCAAGGGCCAGACCGTCACGTGGATCAAGCGCGACGGCACGATGTCCAACGTGCGCATCACCGAGCTCCTGATGACCGAGGCGCTCACCCGCAAGCCGGCCGAGATGGCGGGCCCCGGTGACATCTGTGCCGTGGCCGGTATCCCGGACATCATGATCGGCGAGACCCTCGCCGACCCCGCCGACCCGATCGCGCTGCCGCTGATCACGGTCGACGAGCCGGCGATCTCGATGACCATCGGTACGAACACCTCGCCGCTGGTCGGCCGCGGCGGCACCGGCAAGGGCGCCTCCGCGAAGGCGGCCGTCAAGGACCGCAAGGTCACCGCCCGTCAGGTCAAGGACCGTCTGGACCGCGAGCTGGTCGGTAACGTCTCGCTGCGCGTCCTGGACACCGAGCGTCCCGACGCCTGGGAGGTCCAGGGCCGTGGTGAGCTCGCGCTCGCCATCCTGGTCGAGCAGATGCGCCGCGAGGGCTTCGAGCTGACCATCGGCAAGCCGCAGGTCGTCACCCAGGTGATCGACGGCAAGGTCCACGAGCCGGTCGAGCGCATGACGATCGACGTCCCCGAGGAGCACATGGGCGCGGTCACGCAGCTCATGGGCGTCCGCAAGGGCCGGATGGACAACATGTCGAACCACGGTTCGGGCTGGGTCCGTCTGGAGTTCGTCGTGCCGTCCCGCGGCCTCATCGGGTTCCGGACCGAGTTCCTCACCGGCACCCGCGGCACCGGCATCGCGCACTCGATCCACGAGGGCCACGAGCCCTGGTTCGGCGTGCTCACGACCCGTAACAACGGCTCGCTGGTCGCCGACCGCGCGGGCGCCGTCACCGCGTTCGCGATGACAAACCTCCAGGAGCGCGGTGTGCTCTTCACCGACCCCGGCACCGAGGTGTACGAGGGCATGATCGTCGGCGAGAACTCGCGCGCCGACGACATGGACGTGAACATCACCAAGGAGAAGAAGCTCACCAACATGCGGTCCGCTGCGGCTGACTCCTTCGAGGCGATCGTCCCGCCGCGCAAGCTCTCGCTGGAGCAGTCGCTGGAGTTCTGCCGCGATGACGAGTGCGTCGAGGTGACTCCGGAATCCGTTCGCATCCGCAAGGTCAACCTGGACGCCCGCGAGCGCGGCCGCGCCGCGAGCCGCGCCAAGCACGGCTGATCCGGCTGTCCGGTACGGCTGATCCGGCCGTCCGGAAAAGCTGATCCGGCCCCCTCGGCAGGACCGAGTCACCGGCAACTGAGCCCGGGTTCCCCCATGATGGGGGAACCCGGGCTTTCTGCTGCGAGAGATCGAGCTGTCCCGGATGACACCTGCAACCGGATTTCCCGTCGCACCGTGTCCGAAATGCGGTTCGTCCCGCCCGATACATATGTAACAAGTCCGTTTCGCGGACTTCTCCCGCAGATGATTTTGTCCAGATTTTGGAAGATGTACGTGTCAGCTGTGATGGAACCGAGACCTAAAGGCAGTGGTCGGTATCTGGCTCATGTCAGATAGTTAGCCGCGTAACGCTCGGGTCAATGGGTCATGCGCTGCCGGGGGCAGCGCCGACTCACGAGCACTGTGGGGCGCTTGACCCTCCGTCAGGGGTGTCGGAGGTCAAGCAAGAAGCCCCTCCTGTCCGTGCACCGGTTGAGTCATGAGGAGGCACAAGATGCCAACTACGCGTGTTCACCTGCGAGTTGTCGCCCGCCGCGCCCTGGCGCCCAGCGACTACTAGGCATACGTCTCTTCTGATTCACATGGTCCGAACCGTGGCCGCCCCCACCCTGTGGTGGCCCGCGGACTCGGCGTACCCATGAAATGGACGAACCATGACCAGTCCGATCGAGATCCAGGGCGCGGAAGCCTCCATCGAGGTCGACGAGAAGGCCGGGCCGAAACGTTCCGAGCAGCCGGAGAAGTTGGCGGGCCGATCGCCCGGCCAGCTGATGTGGCTCCGGTTCAAGCGTGACCGCACCGGTGTGCTGTCCGCGTACATCGTGCTCTTCTTCTTCCTGATCGCCGCTCTCGCTCCGCTGATCTCGAAGCTGTACGGCAAGGACCCGTACACGCTCTACGGGCAGGACGACCCGACGCTCCTGAACGACTTCAACATGCCGTCGGGACCCAACGGCGGCATCACGTCCGAGTTCTGGTTCGGCATCGAACCGACTCTGGGGCGCGATGTGTTCATGCAACTCCTGTACGGCATGCGTACCTCGCTCTACACGGCACTCGCGGCGACGGTCGCCATGGTGATCATGGGCATCGTCATCGGGCTGGTCGGCGGGTACTTCGGCGGCAAGGTCGACTACTGGCTCGGCCGCCTCACGGACTTCCTGCTGGCCTTCCCCAACCAGCTGTTCATGATCGCGTCCATGCCCGTGATCACGGTGGTGTTCGTCGCTCCTGACGAGGAGACGCCCACCTACATCCGCACGCTCGCCATCGTCGGCGTGCTGTGGTTCCTCGGCTGGATGGGACTCTCCCGGCTGATCCGGGCGGTCACCCTCTCGCTGCGTGAGCGCGAGTTCGTCGAGGCCGCGAAGGTCGCCGGCGCCTCCCCGTGGCGGATCATCCGCAAGGAACTGCTGCCCAACCTCGTCACACCGATCCTGGTGCAGGGCACGTACATGCTGCCCAGCACCATCCTGTCGGTCGCGTTTCTCTCCTTCGTCGGTGTCGGCTACACCGAGCCGACGCCTGACTGGGGCCGGATGTTCGCCATTGGGTCGGACATCTACGAACAGGACCCTGTCTACATGTTCTTCCCGGGTGTCGCCATGGTCGTCTTCGTCGTGGCGTTCAACCTCCTCGGGGACTCCGTCCGGGATGCCTTCGATCCCAAGACGGGCCGCTGATACCAGCGAGGGCCGCTGCCCCCCGGGAGCCGGCGACGGGGCCGTGCACCGCAAGGCAGCACCAGTGATCACTACTCACAGGCAGGTGGACTCGACTCCATGAGCATCCTCAGTTCCCGCAGAGGGCGGACCGCACTCGCCGCGGTCGCGGTCGGCGCCCTGGCGCTGGCCGGCTGCAGCAGCAGTGACAGCGGCAGTAACACCGACGACAGCAAGAAGAAGGAAGACGCCGCCGCGCAGTCCGCGGCCGTGAAGTTCGGCACCGCGGCGGACTCCACGGGTCCCGCGGCGGAGGTCGCCGGAGCCAAGGCCGGCGGCACCATACAGGTCTATCAGGAGACCGACTTCTCGCACCTCGACCCCGCCCAGATCTACGTCAGCGACGGCGGCCTGCTCTCCAAGCTGATCTACCGCGGTCTGACCACGTACAAGGAAGACGACAACGGCGGTCTCACCGTCGTCGGTGACCTCGCCACCGACCCGGGCAAGGTCTCCGACGGCGGCAAGACCTGGACGTTCACGCTCAAGGACGGCATCAAGGACGAGAACGGTCATGTGATCGACTCGGCCGACATCAGGCACACCATCGAGCGGCTCTACGACCCGTTCATCACGGACGGGCCGACCTACGTCCAGCAGTGGCTGTCGGGCTCCGGTACCACCTACCGCGACGCGTACGCGGGTCCGTTCAAGGACAAGCACCTGCCGGACACCGTGCTGGCCACGCCCGACGCCAAGACCGTCGTCTTCAAGTTCAAGGACGCGCAGCCGGACCTGGCGCAGGCCCTGGCCATGGCCGGATACTCCATCGTGCCCGAGGAGACGGACACCAAGGAGAAGTACGACACCGACCCGGTCGCCGTCGGTCCGTACAAGATCTCGGAGTTCAAGCCCGGCAAGAGCGTGTCGCTGGTCAAGAACGCCAACTGGGACGCGGCCTCGGACCCGATGCGCCACCAGTACGTCGACGGCTTCAACATCGAGGTCAACCACGACGACGAGGACCAGACCAAGACGATCCTCGCCGACCGCGGTGACGCCCAGAACGCGATCATGATGACCGGTCAGGTCGCCACCACGCAGGTGCAGAAGGTCGTGTCCGACGCCGCGGCGATGAAGCGCTCCATCCAGGGCTACGCGCCGTACGTGTGGCAGCTGAACTTCAACCTGGACCGCGTCAAGGACAAGAAGCTCCGTGACGCGATCACCCTGGCCCTGCCGGCGACCTCGGTCTTCAAGGCCGACGGCGGCGCCTACGGCGGTGAGGTCGCCAACAGCCTGATGTCGCCCACCACTCCGGGCTACGACAAGGCGTACGACCCCTTCAACCGGGCCAAGAAGCCCAACGGTGACATCGAGGCGGCCAAGAAGCTGGTCGAGGAGGCCGGCGCCGACGGCCAGAAGATCGTCTACGCCTACGCCAACACCCCGGTCCGCCAGCAGCAGGCCCTCCTCATCGAGAACGCCCTCGGGAAGATCGGTCTGGACGTCCAGAAGAAGGAGATCGACTCCGCCACCTGGTACGAGCAGGTCGGCAAGGTCGACAACGGCTTCGACATCTACATGACCGGCTGGGGCCAGGACTGGGCCTCCGCCAGCACGGTCTTCCCGCCGCTGTACGACGGCACGCAGATCCAGGACGGTTCGTCGAACTACGCGCACATCAACGACGACCACGTGAACTCCGAGATCGTCCGCATCCAGAAGATCACGGACTCCGCGGAGGCCACCAAGGCCTGGAACGCCCTCAACCAGTACATCAGCGAGAAGGTCAACCCGGCCGCGCCGATCTACTACACCAAGGTGTTCCAGATCGCCGGCTCCAACGTGGGCGGCCTGCGCTACTCCACGGTGACCAGCTACACCGACCCGACCCGGGTCTTCCTCAAGAGCTGATCATGGTCCCGGGGGCGCACTCAGCCGAGTGCGCCCCCGGGTGCTCCTGTCCGTCCCTGGCCGTAGCCGTCCCGAGAGCAGCGTTCCGCCATGCTTCGATTCATCCTTCGCCGGACGTTCGGCGCGATGCTCATCCTTCTGCTGATCAGCGTCGTCACGTTCCTCATGTACTACGCCATTCCCCAGGACCCGGCGTTGCTCTCGTGCGCCAAGAACTGCACCCCGGACGCGCTGGCGATCATCCACAAGAACCTGGGCATGGACGAGCCGTTGCCCGTGCAGTACTGGAAGTTCCTCTCCGGCATCTTCGTCGGGCGGGACTTCGCCGTGGGTCACTGCCCAGCCCCCTGCTTCGGCGTCTCCTTCCGCGACCAGCAGATGGTCTGGGACACGATCATGGACCGCTTCCCGCTGACGCTGTCGCTCACGGTCGGCGGCCTGGTCGTCTTCCTCATCGTCGGCCTGGGCACCGGCATGATCGCCGCCCGTTTCCGGGGGACCTGGCTGGACAAGGGCGCCAGCAGCATCTCGCTGGTCCTCAGCTCGTTCCAGATCTACTTCCTCGGCCCGATCGTCCTCGGCATCTTCGTCTACAGCACGGGCTGGCTCGACAAGCCCAAGTACGTGCCGCTGACCGAGAATCCGTGGGGGTGGTTCATGGGCCTGCTGATCCCCTGGCTCGTCATGTCCGTGATCTTCACCGCCAACTACACGCGTATGGCACGCTCGACGATGATCGAGCAGCTCCAGGAGGAGCATGTGCGCGCCGCCCGAGCGAAGGGCATGTCCGGCAGATACGTCTTCTTCCGGTACGCCTGGCGCGGCTCGCTCATTCCCATCCTCACCATCCTCGGCATGGACCTCTCCGCACTGCTTGGCGGCGCCATCGTCACCGAGTTCACCTTCGGTCTAGCGGGCCTCGGCCGGCTCGCGGTCGACTCGGTGATCGGCAAGGACCTGCCGAAACTGATGGGCGTGATGCTCGTCAGCGCCGCGTTCATCCTTGTACTGAACGTCATCGTCGATGCCCTGTACGCGGTGGTCGATCCGCGGGTACGACTGGCGTAGTCCCGTAGTCCCGTAGTTCAGATGGCTCCGTAGTCGAGTAGCCCCGTAGTAGCTCTGCCGTATTGGCTGTGCCGCAGTCCTGCTCGTCGCCCTGCTTCGTAGTACCGGGAGAAACCGCAGTGACCACTCTCACCAAGCCGGAGGACGCGCCGGCTCCCACCGGATCCGACGCGTTTCTCTCGGTCCGCGACCTGCACGTGCGGTTCTCCACGGAGGACGGCGACGTCAAGGCGGTCGACGGTCTCTCCTTCGATCTGGAGCGCGGTACGACCCTCGGCATCGTCGGTGAGTCCGGGTCGGGGAAGTCCGTCACCAACCTGACGGTCCTCGGCCTGCACAGCCCGCTCAACACCACGATCGAGGGCGAGATCGTCCTCGACGGCAAAGAGCTGACCACCGCCACGGAGAGCGAGCTGGAGAAGCTCCGCGGCAACAAGATGGCGATGATCTTCCAGGACGCGCTGACCGCGCTGTCGCCGTACCACTCGGTCGGGCGGCAGATCGGTGAGCCGTTCCGCAAGCACACCGGGGCCTCCAAGAAGGAGGCGAGGGCGCGGGCGATCGAGATGCTGACGAAGGTCGGCATCCCGCACGCCAAGGAGCGTGTGGACGACTACCCGCACCAGTTCTCCGGCGGTATGCGCCAGCGTGTGATGATCGCGATGTCCCTGGTCTGCAACCCGGATCTGCTGATCGCCGACGAGCCGACGACGGCCCTCGACGTGACCGTCCAGGCACAGATCCTGGACCTCCTGAAAGACCTCCAGCAGGAGTTCGGCTCCGCCATCATCATGATCACGCACGATCTCGGGGTGGTCGCGAACATGGCGGACGACCTGCTCGTGATGTACGCGGGCCGGGCGGTCGAGCGCGGCACGGTCCGCGAGGTACTCAAGGCCCCGCAACACCCGTACACCTGGGGCCTGTTGGGATCCATGCCGCGCCTCACGGCGGATGTCGACGAACCGCTGGTGCCCATTCCGGGCGCGCCCCCGTCGCTGCTGAACCCGCCCTCGGGGTGCCCCTTCCATCCGCGGTGCACCTTCACGGCCGAGGTCGAGGGCTCCGACCGCTGTGTGGACGTACGGCCCGAACTTCCGGTGGGGCGCGGCTCGGCCTGCCATCTGACACCGGATCAAAAGAGCCACATCTTCACCGACACGATTCGGCCCAGGCTGGGCTGAGGGGACTGACTGTGAGCGACGAGAAAACCGCGGTCGTGACCGACGCGATCCCCGGGCAGCGGGACGAGGCACGAGAACCGCTGCTGCGTGTCACCGACCTGAAGAAGCACTTCCCGGTCAAGGGTGGCTTCCCGATCAAGCGCACGGTCGGCGCCGTCCAAGCCGTGGACGGGGTCTCCTTCGACGTGTTCCCCGGCGAAAGCCTGGGCGTGGTGGGCGAGTCGGGCTGCGGCAAGTCCACGACGGGACGGCTGCTGACCCGGCTCCTTGAGCCGACGGACGGCACGATCCTGTACCGCGGAAAGGACATCAGCCGTTCCACCCGGCGGCAGCTGCGCCCGATCCGCTCCGAGATCCAGATGATCTTCCAGGATCCGTACGCCTCTCTGAACCCCCGTCAGACGGTCGGCACCATCATCTCCGCCCCGATGGAGATCAACGGCGTCCGTCCGCCCGGCGGGCGCGAGGCCCGGGTACGAGAGCTCCTGGAGACGGTGGGCCTCAACCCCGAGCACTACAACCGTTTCCCGCACGAGTTCTCCGGCGGGCAGCGGCAACGTATCGGCGTGGCAAGGGCGTTGGCGCTGTCTCCCAAGCTGATCGTGGCGGACGAGCCGGTGTCCGCGCTGGACGTCTCGATCCAGGCGCAGGTCGTGAACCTGCTCCAGGAGGTCCAGCGCGAGATGGGCATCGCGTTCGTCTTCATCGCCCACGACCTGGCGATCGTCCGGCATTTCTCGCACCGCGTCGCGGTCATGTACCTCGGCAAGATCGTGGAGATCGCCGACCGTACGTCGCTGTACACCGGCCCGCGCCACCCCTACACCCACGCGCTGATGTCGGCCGTCCCTGATGCCGACATCGACGCCGAGAAGAAGGAACGCATCCGCCTGGAAGGCGATGTGCCTTCGCCCATCTCCCCGCCCTCCGGCTGCCGCTTCCGCACTCGCTGCTGGAAGGCGCAGGACAAGTGCGCGCAGGAGGAGCCACCGCTGGTCCGCCTTTCGGGGAACGCCGAGGGCCACCTGACGGCGTGCCACTTCCCGGAGGACCCGACGATCGGGGCTCGCGCGGAGGACATCATCCTGGACCCGGCGCTGGCGGCGCTGGAGGACGGGATCACGAAGGACTGAGGATCACTGCCTGTCGGGGCGGGCCACCGTGATGATCTCCGGGGCGGCGGGGGTGAACGGCCCCCGCCCCCAGTCCCCGAACCGCTCGTGCACGACGAACCCCGCCTCGGCGAGAAACCCGTCGAGCGCGTCCGGGCCGAGGAACCGCAGCGTGCTGCGGCTGACCCGGGGCGGCTCCCACTCCGGGTGGACGAAGGTCTCGGTGAACGTGACACGGCCTCCGACGACGGGTGTCTCGACGTCCTGCCAGACCCGTACGACATTGCCGCGGGCGTCCGTCACCTCGCGCACGTGCTCGGGAGTCCACCTCTCCCAGGCGCGGGCGGCCGGGTTGCGGGTCTCGAAGACGAACCGGCCGTCGGGTGCGAGGGCTTGGCGCACCGCGGCCAGGGCCTCACGTAACTGATCCTCGCCCAGCAGTACTTGAAACGCGTGGCCGGTCATCACGACGAGGTCGAACTCCCGCTCCCACCGCGTCGCGGCGAGATCCCCGAGCACCCACTCGACGCCGGGCCGCCGCCGCGCCTGCACCAGCATCGCCGCGGCGGGATCGAGCCCGCAGAGCCGTCCTTCGTGGCCGGTCTCGCGGGCCCGCCCGAGTAACTGCCCCGTCCCGCACCCGACATCGAGCACGGACCGCACGGACAGCACGAGGTCCAGATAGAAGTCGTCACCGGGCCCCCATGGGTTGAGGGTGTCGTACAGGGCGGCCAGCGAGAGGTCACTGAACGAATGGTCAGCCATCGCAGCAGTCTCTCAGCCCGGTGGGCTCGCTCGAGTCAGTGATCGCGACACTGGCGGCTGCTCGCGTGTGCGCAGGTAACTGCGGCGAAAGGCAGGGGAGTTGGAAGAACGTGCGGTGGCTGTCGTCCTCTTCGGCATGGACGGCCCGTTGCGTGGTCATCGAGGACTGACCCGCGGGCGTCGAGGCGGGCCTGGAGGTCGGCTGCACGATGTGCGCGGTGGCGACCACCCACCGGCCGGCGGAACTCGCTCGTGCGGACGCCTGATCTGCCTCGCTGCGGGAGGCGGGAGGCGGGAGGTGGGAGGCGGGAGGCGCGCTGAGCGCTGGGGGC
The DNA here is from genome assembly GCF_042721055.1 of Streptomyces sp. NPDC058470. NCBI lineage: Bacteria > Bacillati > Actinomycetota > Actinomycetes > Kitasatosporales > Streptomycetaceae > Streptomyces > Streptomyces sp. NPDC058470. The sequence continues at coordinate 20,707 of NZ_JBHXMF010000054.1, read as the reverse complement.
GTCGGGCGGGGCGCTGATCCGATATTCAGCGGGGGAGCGATGGCGCTGAGACTGAGGATGACGAGGATGAGGAGGATAAGGATGGGGACGGGGGGAGAGGGCTGGCGGAACGAGGGGGTTAATCGCTCGACATCAAACGGGCGGGCGGGGATGCTTCACCCCGATGACGACGACGCGAACAGACACGCCTCCCGCCTGGGACGAGCGCACGCAGTTGACCACCTCCCTCGACTACGTCCGCGCGACCGCCCACGCCAAGTGCGAGGACGTCTCGCCGGAGGACGCCCGCAAGGCCCCGCTGCCGGGCTCCCCGTTGATGACCCTGTGCGGACTGATCAGCCACCTGCACTGGGTCGAGTACTCCTGGTTCCAGGTGGTGTTCCTCGGCGAGGAGGATGAAGGCCCGTGGACGGACGAGGACCCCGACCGTGAGATGCGCATCGCCGTCGACGTTCCGCTGACGGACCTGCTGGCCCGGTACGAGGAGCAGTGCGCGCGCTACCGCCGGTTGGTGGCCGAGCACGACCTCGACACCACCGCCAGGCGCCCCATCCGCGACGGCCTCCATGTCGACCTCCGCTGGATCATCCTCCACCTGATCGTGGAGACGGCCCGCCACAACGGCCACCTCGACATCCTGCGCGAACTGGCCGACGGCCGGACCGGTGACTAGGGTCCGTCCGGCGGATCATGCCGCAGACGCGGGGTTTGGTGCGCCCATCTGCGGCGTTGTCGTCGGTCGCCGACTCCCCCACTCTCGGCTTCGCTCGAGCGGTGGGACCCCCATCGCGTCGACTCCCTCCTCCGCCTTGCAGCTGCACGCACCAAACCCCGCTCACCAGCGCTGATCAGTTGCCGCCGATTTCCCGCGTCCTGATCCGCCGGACAGACCCTGGACCTTGGGAGAGACAGGCTTGCTGAACCCCACCATTCGCACCCTCACCTTCGACTGCACCGGCGACCCGTACGATCTCGGCCTCTTCTGGAGCGAGTTGCTCGGCCGCCCCCTGGCCGACGACGACAAGCCCGGCGACCCCGAAGCGCTGATCCGCGACCCGTCCGGAGGCCCGACCCTCCTCTTCGTCCACGTTCCGGAGGGCAAGGCGGCCAAGAACCGGGTCCACCTGGACCTCCAGCCACAGGGACGTACGCGTGCGGAGGAGGTCACACGGGCTCTCGGCCTCGGCGCCCGGCAGATCGCGGACCACACCCGCCCGGACGGTGGCGGGTGGGTGGTCCTGGCCGATCCCGAAGGGAACGAATTCTGCGTGGAGCGAGGGGAGTTGGGCTGAGAGCGGCGGCGGAGTCCCGCCTGCGGACTCTCGACTGCCGCTTCGTTCCCGACGACGCGGATGATGTTTCCCCGCTCCGGTCTTCGGCGCTGTGTGTACGGGACAGGACACCATGGTCGTCAGGGTCAAGTCCGTCTCCTTGTGCTGGAGTCGACCCTGTTGCGGTGTGCGTTGGTTGTGGGGTGGGCGGCTCCACGCCCACCACACTGAGCGCGGCGGGATCGACCTTGATGGGGCCTGCGCATCGTGCGTGCGTCGCGCCGGTCGAGACGAAGGCCCGCACCCGGGGCGGGGTGCGGGCCTTCGTTCCCCCGGAACCGGACGTTCGTCTGCTCGGGTCAATGGGCCGGCGAACTTCGGTCCCGCAGGTCGCGGGCTGACGGAATGGGGTGTGTCAGGCCGCGACCTCGGGGTCTTTGGCGAGGCGGGGAGCCGGGACGGAGTCCTTGACCTCGGGGTAGTGGCACGCCGTCAGATGGCCGTCGCTGCTGCCGTCGATCTGGACCAGCGGCGGAGCCTCCGAGGCGCACTTGTCGGTGGCCTTCCAGCAGCGGGTGCGGAAGCGGCAGCCGGAGGGCGGGTTGAGCGGCGAGGGCACGTCACCGGTGAGGAGGATGCGCTCGCGGGACGGAACGTCGTCCGCCGTGGCCTCGGGAACGGCGGACAGGAGCGCGCGCGTGTACGGGTGGCGCGGGTTGTCGTACAGGTCCTCGCGGTTGGCGATCTCGACGATCTTGCCGAGGTACATCACGGCGACGCGCTGTGAGAAGTGGCGGACGACGGCGAGGTCGTGGGCGATGAAGAGGAACGCGATACCCAGGTCCTTCTGGAGATCCTGGAGGAGGTTCACGACCTGCGCCTGGATCGAGACGTCGAGGGCCGAGACCGGCTCGTCCGCCACGATCAGCTTGGGCGAGAGGGCCAACGCCCTTGCCACACCGATACGTTGCCGCTGACCGCCGGAGAACTCGTGCGGGAAACGGTTGTAGTGCTCGGGGTTGAGGCCGACGGTTTCGAGGAGTTCGCGTACGCGGTTCTCGCGGCCGCCCGCCGGGTTGATGTCGTTGATCTCCATCGGACCCGAGATGATCTTTCCGACCGTCTGCCGCGGGTTCAGCGAGGCGTACGGGTCCTGGAAGATCATCTGGATCTCGGAGCGGACCGGGGCGAGCTGCCGGCGGTTCGCGTGCGTGATGTCCTGGCCGCGGTAAGAGATCTTTCCGTCGGTGGGCTCCAGGAGGCGCGTGATCAGCCGGCCGGTCGTCGACTTGCCGCAGCCGGACTCGCCGACGAGACCCAGGCTCTCGCCCTCGGCGATCTGGAAGTCGAGGCCGTCCACCGCCTGGACCGCGCCGATCTTCCGTTTGATGGGGAAGCCTCCCATCACCGGGAAGTGCTTGGTCAGACCGGTGACGTCCAGGAGGGGTTTCGTGTTGCTCATGATCGTGAGGTCCCGTCTCGGTTACGTCAGTGCGACCGGGTCGCGGCGTAGTCGGCGAAGAAGTCGAGGCGCTGGTCCGCCGTGAGGTGGCAGGCGGCACCGCGCCCGTCCGTGATCTTCAGTGGCGGCTGCGCGGTGGAGCAGAGGCCGCCCGCGACCTTCTCGGTGAAGGTGCACCGTGGGTGGAAGCGGCAGCCCGTCGGCGGGTTGAGGAGAGAGGGCGGGGTACCGGGGATCGGCGACAGCGGTACGTCGACCGGTCCCTCGAGGCTCGGCATCGAGCCCAGCAGACCCCAGGTGTACGGGTGCTGCGGCTGCCGCAGCACCTCCCTCTTGGTCCCGCGCTCCACGCACCGGCCGCCGTACATCACCAGCACGTCGTCCGCGATGTCGGCGATGACACCGAGGTCGTGGGTGATGAAGATGATCGCCGTGCCGAACTCCTGCTGGAGGTCCTTGAGGAGGTCCATGATCTGGGCCTGGACCGTCACGTCGAGTGCCGTCGTCGGCTCGTCGGCGACCAGCAGCTCCGGGTCGCAGACCAGCGCCATCGCGATCATCGCGCGCTGGCGCATACCGCCCGAGAACTGGTGCGGGTAGTCGTCGACCCGCATGTCCGGCTGCGGGATGCCGACCCGCTTGAGCATTTCGATCGACCGTGCGCGGGCCTCCTTCCTGGAGGCGCCGGTGTGCTTGCGGTACGTCTCGCCGATCTGCTTGCCGATCGTGTGGTACGGCGACAGCGAGGCCAGCGCGTCCTGGAAGATCATGGACATCTTGTTGCCGCGCAGCCGCTCCATCTCCCGCTCGGAGGCGGTCAGCAGCTCCTTGCCTTCGAGCAGGATCTCGCCCTCGATGTCGGTGCGGTTGCGGTCGTGGAGGCCCAGGATCGTCAGGTTCGTGACGGACTTGCCCGAGCCCGACTCGCCCACGATGCCGAGCGTCTTGCCCTTGGCCAGGTCGAAGGTGAGACCGTCGACGGCCTTGACGGTGCCGTCTTCGGTGGAGAAGTGGACCTTCAGATCCCTGACGGACAGGAAGGGCTGCTGATCGGTGCTCGTCACGGGGACGCTCCTGAGGGGGGTGATGCCGGGGTAGCTGTCGGGGGCGGGGTGCCCGGGGTCAGGCGAGCCGGATCCGCGGGTCGATGAGGGCGTAGACGGCGTCGACGATGATGTTGAAGAACACGATCGCGCCGGCCGCCAGGATGGTGACGCCGAGCAGCATGGGCAGGTCGCTCTTGTTCACGGAGTCCACCGCGAGGCGGCCGATGCCCTGCATGCTGAAGACCGACTCCGTGATGATCGCGCCGCCGATCAGGGTGCCGAGGTCGATGCCGAAGACCGTGACGATGGGACCCATCGCACCGCGCCAGGCGAACCGGAAGAAGACGTTCGCACGGGACAGGCCCTTGGCGCGGGCGGTGCGGACGTAGTCCTCGCTGAGCTGTTCGACGAGCTGGGAGCGGGTCATACGGGTGTAGTTGGCGGTGAAGATGATCGCCAGGGTCAGCCAGGGCAGCAGGAGCCCGGAGAACCAGGCGACCGGATCCTCGGTGAGGGGCGTGTACGAGGGCTGTGAGAACAGACCGAGCTTCGAGACCAGGAAGAACATCGCGATGTAGCCGACGAAGTAGATCTGCAGCGAGGAGCCGAACAGCGAGGCCGAGCTGGCGAACTTGTCCAGGAACTTGCCCTGCTTGAGGGCGGCGATCATGCCCGCGCCGACACCGAAGATCAGGAACACGATGGCCGCACCGAAGGCGAGTGAGAGGGTCGTCGGCAGCCGGTCGAGGATCGTGCCGAGGACGGGCTCGCGGTTGGCGAAGGAGTAGCCGAGGCAGGGGGCGTTGCAGTTCCCGAAGCTGGCGTAGTCGCGCCCGACGAAGACGCCCTTGAGCCAATCCCAGTACTGCACCGGGATCGGGTGGTCGATGCCCAGGTTTTTCCGGATCTGCGCGAGCATGTCGGGCGTGCAGTTCTTGCCACAGGACATCATCGCCGGGTCACGCGGGATGGCGTAGAAGAGGCCGAAGGTGATGGCACTGATGATCAGCAGGATGACCAGTGCGCCGAGGACTCGGCGGATGAGGAAGCGGGACATGGGGGCGTGACTTTCCGGACGGGGCGCCGTCGCCGGGGGCGTGAAGGGAGGGGTGCCGGAGGGGGCGGCCGGGCGAACGGCCGCCCCCTGGGTCGTACGGCTTAGCTCATCGCGTACAGCTTGCACAGCGCGACGCAGGTGTTGCCGCTGTCGTAGACGACGTTTCCGACCTTGGAACCGTGCATCCAGTTGCGGATCTTGTGGTAGTCCGGGACGACCGCCGCCAGTTCCATGATCTGGCGGTCGATGGCACCCCAGGCCTTGTTCGCCGCGGCGGTGTCCGTGATCGTGGCCGCCGCGTCGATGGCCTTGTTGACACTCGGGTCGTTCAGCTGGGCGTAGTTGCTGCGGCCGTCGCCGATGTTCTTGCCGCTCCAGCAGGGGTAGAAGACCGAGTAGCCGTTCGGCCAGTCCGGGCTCCAGCCGGCGCCGAACAGGTCGAAGTCATTGTCGATCTTGCCGATCTGCGTGTAGAAGGTCGACTTGTCCACCTGCTTGTTGACGACCGTGAAGCCAGCCGCCTCCAGCGCGTTCTTGACCGCGACGGCCACCTTCACCTGGGTGTCCGAGGACTGGTAGGCGATGACCAGCTTCTGGCCCTCCTTGCCGGCCTCCTTCAACAGGGCCTTGGCCTTGACCGGGTCGCCACCGGGCTTCTTCTTGACGCCGTAGAGGTCGAACTGCTCGTAACCCGGGGTCACCGGAGCGAGGATCGTGGTGGCGACCTCGCTGGTGGAGGCGCCGCCCTGGATCGTCTGGATCTGCTGGTGCGGCCACGCATGGTTGATCGCCTGGCGGACCTTGACGTCCTTGATGCGGGTCATGTTGATCGGCCAGTAGTAGGTGACCGTGTCGACCTGCGTGAGGACGCGCTTCTTGAGCGTGGCGTTGGTGAGGACCTGGGCGATGCGCTCCGGGGCGACCTCGTTGAAGATCGACATCGCGTACTGGTCGTTGCCCGAGTCCGCGATGTAGCGGTCGGTCGAGGCCACCAGCTCGAAGCCGAACTGGAAGACGAACTTGTCCGGGTAGTTGTTGCGGATCGCGTCGGTCGCCGGGTCCCAGTGCTCGTTGCGCACGTAGGTCAGCGACTTGCCGACACTGCGGCTGCCGATCTTGTACGGGCCGGAGGAGAACGGACGCTTGTCGTAGTTCTCCTTGGTGTCGTTCTTCTTGTTCACCAGTCCGTAGCCCGGCATGGCGAGCGTGAAGTTGAAGTCGGCGCGCGCCTCGGTCAGGCGGAAGGTGACGGTCTTGCCGTCGGTCTCCACGGAGTCGAGGGACTTGCCGTCGTAGGGCCCGGTGTACTTGTCGCCGCCGACCAGCCACTGCTGGACGTAGCGGGGACCCTCGGTGACGAAGGTGGCGAAGAGGCGCTCGAAGGTGTGGCGGACGTCGTCCAGGGAGATGTCCGAGCCGTCCTCCCACTTGACGCCGTCCTTCAGCGTGAAGGACCAGGTCTTGCCGCCGTCCTTCATGGTGCCGGCGTCGGTGGCGAGGTCGCCGACCAGGGTCGCGCCGCCCTTGTCGTCGATCTTGTAGCCGGTGAGGCCGCGGAGGATCGGCCGAGTGATGGCGCCCTCGGTGGAGACGTAGATCTGCGCCGGGTCCAGGTGGTCCATGTCGAACTGGTCGAGCGAGTAGATCGTCCCGCCCTTGACCGCCCCCGTGACCTCCGGCGCCGGGCCGGTCGAGTCGGCCTTGGTTCCGACCGGGATCTCCTGGGTCTTCGAGCCGCTGACCGAGGGGACCTTGCTGGCCGACTTGGTGTCGCTGCCACCGCATGCGGTCAGCACCGACGCCGAGGCCGCGACCACACCGGTGGCTATCAGGAAGTTTCTACGGGAGAAAGACATGGGTGAACCTGCCTTACGAGGACGATCGAAACGGATGGGCCGGCCGCCTGAAACGACCGGGTGGAACGGGGTGGCTACCGCTTGGACTTCGGGTCGAGCGCATCGCGCACCGAGTCGCCGAGCAGGTTGAAGGCGAGGACGAAGATCACCATTGACACGCCCGGGAAGAGCATGAAGGTGAGGTCCTCGGTGTAGAACTGGGCGCCGCGCTGGATCATGACGCCCCAGTCCGGGGTCGGGTCGATGATGCCGACGCCGAGGAAGGACAGCCCGGCCTCCGCGGTCACATAGGCGGGGAGCATCAACGTGGACTGGATGAGGATCGGCGTCCACAGGTTGGGCAGCAGCTCCTTGAACACGATGCGCCGTGGTGATGCGCCGGTGACCTTGGCCGCCTCGATGTACTCCCTCTCGCGCAGACCCAGGACCTGGCCGCGCAGCAGTCGGGCGATGGAGGCCCAGCCGAAGGCGGAGAGGACCAGGATCAGGGCGGCGGCCCGCAGGGAGGTGGGGACGTTTTCGTCGGGGGCGACGAACAGCCCGTACACGACCGGCATGAAGGCGATGAAGAACAGCGTCGACGGGAACGACAGCACGATGTCGATGATCCGGCCGACGAGATAGTCGGTCTTGCCGCCCAGATAGCCCGCGGTGGTGCCGACGACCACGCCGACGACGGTGGTCAGCAGGGTGGCAGCCACGGCGATGCCCAGCGATGTCCGGATGCCGTACAGCAGGTAGGTGAAGACGTCCCGGCCCAGCTGCGGCTCGATGCCGAACCAGAACTCCGAGCTCATCCCGCCGTTCGCTCCGGCCGGGTAGGAGAAGGCATCCAGGAGTTCCGGGCGCTGGCTGGCGTACGTCGTGTACGGGTTCTTGCCGTACAGCTTCGCTATCAGCGGGGCGCAGATCGCGATCGCGAAGAAGAAGATCACGATGTAGGCCGATATGACGCCCGTGTGGTCGCGTTTGAACCGCTTCCAGGCGAGTCGTCCCGGGGAGCGACTCTCGGAGCCCTTGGGGGTGGAAGAGGGCGTCGACTTCTCGGCGCTCTCGTCGGTCACCTCAAGCGGGGCGGCCGCGGAAGGAGTGGGGAGGGTCATGGTGCTCCGTGCCCGAAGGGGTCAAGGGCTCCGCAGGGCGCTCCCTACGGGCTACGCCGGACTTTTTCAACGCAATTCATGCAAGGTCAATAAAATCTGGCCCCCCTTGGGTTTGTCTTTACTTCCTTTACCTCGACTTGACTCAAGCATAACTACGCGTGTAGCGCGCCGTGGCCGATCCGTGTCCAGAAACGGACCAACTGCCCTAATCGGGCAAGGCGTTCGATATGCGGACGCTGGAGTCTCGGAATGCGTACATCCGGCGGACGCAATCCAACGGTTCTGCATCGAACCGTGAAGATCCGTTGTGCCGGTCGTCCGAAGCGTCGGCGTCCGGTGTGTCGACAACTGGCGTATCAGATTTCGGGGTGCCTGCATATGGCTGGCGCTTCCACTCGAAAGGGTGGGCTGAATGTGCGATATGCCATTTATGGGCCGATATTGAGCGCTAAAGGCACAGCGCACCGGAGTCGACAGCGAACGCCCCGGCGCCGGCGGCACAGCGCACTCTTGAGGAGGCACTCCATGCGTGGAGCCACGCACGCCAAATGGGCCGCATGTGCGGCCGCGGTAGCCCTCGCGGCGACCGCCTGCGGGGGCGGAGGGAGTGGCAGCGGCGGCGACGGCACCGGAGTCGTGAGTTCCTCGTGGGGAGACCCGCAGAACCCGCTGGAACCGGCCAACACCAACGAGGTGCAGGGCGGCAAGGTCCTCGACATGGTCTTCCGCGGCCTCAAGCGGTACAACGCCAAGACCGGCGCCGCCGAGGACATGCTCGCCGACAAGATCGACACCACGGACTCGCAGAACTTCACGGTCACGATCAAGGACGGCTGGAAGTTCAGCAACGGCGAGGCCGTCACCGCGCAGTCCTTCGTCGACGCCTGGAACTACGGCGCCAGCCTCAAGAACAACCAGAAGAACGCGTACTTCTTCGGGTACATCGAGGGGTACGACAAGGCCCACCCGGAGGACGGCAGCAAGCAGAGCGCCGACACCCTGTCCGGGCTGAAGGTCACCGGCACCAACACCTTCACCGTCAGGCTCAACCAGAAGTTCTCGACGTTCCCCGACACCCTCGGTTACGCGGCCTTCTCGCCGCTGCCCAAGGCGTTCTTCGACGACCACGCGAACTGGCTGAAGAAGCCCATCGGCAACGGGCCGTACACCATCGACTCGTACACCAAGGGCTCGCAGATGTCCCTGCGGAAGTGGGACGGCTACTCCGGCACGGACAAGGCGCAGAACGGCGGTGTGGACCTGAAGGTCTACACCGACAACAACACCGCCTACACCGACCTCATGGCCGGCAACCTGGATCTCGTCGATGACGTGCCCGCCTCCCAGCTCAAGAACGTGAAGAGCGACCTCGGTGACCGGTACATCAATACTCCGGCCGGCATCATCCAGACGCTCGCTTTCCCGTTCTATGACAAGAATTGGGGCAAAGCAGGGGTGGAGAAGGTCCGCCAGGGACTGTCCATGGCGATCAACCGTGTGCAGATCACCGACACGATCTTCCAGAAGACCCGCACTCCGGCGTCCGACTGGACCTCACCGGTGCTCGGCGCGGACGGCGGCTTCAAGGAGGGGCTCTGCGGTGACGCCTGCGACTACAACCCGAGCGAGGCCAAGAAGCTGATCGAGGAGGGCGGCGGCCTCCCCGGCGGGCAGATCAAGATCTCGTACAACGCGGACACCGGCTCGCACAAGGAGTGGGTCGACGCCGTCTGCAACTCCGTCAACAACGCGATGGGCAACGACAAGGCCTGCGTCGGCAACCCCGTCGGCACCTTCGCCGACTTCCGCAGCCAGATCACGTCGGACAAGATGTCGGGCCCCTTCCGGGCCGGCTGGCAGATGGACTACCCGCTGATCCAGAACTTCCTGCAGCCGCTGTACTACACCAACGCCTCCTCCAACGACGGCAAGTGGACCAACCCGGACTTCGACAAACTCGTCGACCAGGCGAACGCCGAGACCGACCGGGCCAAGGCCGTGAAGCTCTTCCAGCAGGCGGAGGGGGTCCTGCGGGACGACATGGGCGCCATCCCGCTCTGGTACCAGAACGGCAGCGCCGGCTACTCGGACAACGTCTCCAACGTGGCGCTCAACCAGTTCAGCGTCCCCGTCTACAGCGAGATCAAGGTCAACTGAGCCGCGCCGGGCGGCCCCCCGACGGGGCCGCCCTCTCCTACCTCCGGAGCCCTCATGGGACGGTACGTAATCCGGCGCCTGCTGCAGATGATCCCGGTCTTCATCGGCGCCACCCTGCTGATCTTCCTGATGGTCAACGTGATGGGTGACCCCATCGCCGGCCTCTGCGGAGACCGGGCCTGCGACCCCGCCACCGCCGCCCAGCTCAGGAAGGAGTTCGGCCTCGACAAGCCCGTGTGGCAGCAGTACCTGACCTACATGGGCAACGTCTTCACCGGCGACTTCGGCACCGCCTTCAACGGGCAGCCGGTCACCGAACTGATGTCGACCGCCTTCCCCGTCACCATCAGGCTCACCGTCGTCGCGATCGTCATCGAGATCGTCATCGGCATCGCGCTGGGCGTCATCACCGGCCTGCGGCGCGGTCGGCCCGTCGACTCCGGCGTCCTGCTGTTCACCCTCGTCGTCATCTCGGTGCCCACCTTCGTCACCGGCCTGCTGCTCCAACTGCTGCTCGGCGTCGAGTGGGGCTGGATCAAACCGTCGGTCTCCTCGGACGCCGAATTCGGCGAACTGATCGTCCCCGGCCTGGTCCTGGCCTCCGTCTCCCTCGCCTACGTGACCCGGCTGACCCGGACCTCCATCGCGGAGAACAAACGGTCCGACTACGTCCGTACGGCGATCGCCAAGGGCCTGCCCCGGCGCCGGGTGATCACCAAGCACCTGCTGCGGAACTCACTCATCCCGGTGGTCACCTTCATCGGCACGGACATCGGCGCGCTCATGGGCGGCGCGATCGTCACCGAGCGGATCTTCAACATCCACGGCGTCGGCTTCCAGCTCTACCAGGGGATTCTCCGCCAGAACACGCAGACCGTCGTGGGCTTCGTGACCGTCCTGGTCCTGGTGTTCCTGGTCGCCAACCTGCTCGTGGACCTGCTGTACGCCGTACTCGACCCGAGGATCCGCTATGCCTGAACCCCAGCCGCCGGAGCCGTGGATGTCGGGCGGTGGCCGCGCCCCGGAGGACGGCGCGATCGCGGCGACGGGCATGGGCGGCGCGATGGACCTCGCCATGAGCGAGGGGGAGACCCTCGACAAAACCCCGGGCGGCCCGGAGGGCACCGGACCGCAGGAGAAACCCCGGAGCCTCTGGTCGGACGCCTGGCGCGACCTACGCCGCAACCCCGTCTTCATCCTCTCGGGGCTCGTCATCCTCTTCCTGGTGGTCATCTCCCTCCGGCCCTCGCTGATCGCCTCCGGGAACCCGCTCAACTGCGACCTGGCCAAGGCCCAGGAGGGCTCCCAGCCCGGCCACCCCTTCGGGTACGACGGACAGGGCTGCGACGTCTACACGCGGACGGTGTACGGCACGCGCGTCTCGATCGCCGTCGGCGTCTGCGCCACGCTCGGGGTCGCGATCCTCGGGTCGGTGCTCGGCGGCCTCGCCGGCTTCTTCGGCGGGGTGTGGGACGCGGTCCTGTCCAGGATCACGGACGTCTTCTTCGCGATCCCCGTGGTGCTCGGCGGCCTGGTCCTCCTCTCCGTGGTGACGAGCAACACGATCTGGCCCGTCATCGGGTTCATGGTGCTGCTCGGCTGGCCCCAGCTGTCCCGCATCGCGCGCGGTGCGGTGATCACCACCAAGCAGAACGACTACGTCCAGGCCGCCCGCGCCCTGGGCGCCTCCAACTCACGGCTCCTGCTGCGGCACATCACGCCGAACGCCGTCGCGCCGGTGATCGTCGTGGCGACCATCGCGCTCGGCACGTACATCTCGCTGGAGGCGACACTCTCGTACCTCGGTGTCGGCCTGAAGCCCCCGACGGTCTCCTGGGGCATCGACATCTCCGCGGCGTCCGCATACATCCGCAACGCCCCGCACATGCTCCTGTGGCCCGCCGGAGCCCTCGCGATCACCGTCCTGGCGTTCATCATGCTCGGCGACGCGGTGCGCGACGCCCTCGACCCGAAGCTGAGGTGACCGCCGTGCTGCTCGAAGTGCGCGATCTGCACGTGGAGTTCAGGACCAGGGACGGGGTCGCCAAGGCCGTCAACGGCGTCACCTACAGCGTGGACGAGGGCGAGACCCTCGCCGTGCTCGGCGAGTCCGGCTCCGGCAAGTCGGTGACCGCACAGGCGATCATGGGCATCCTCGACGTGCCGCCCGGGAAGATCACCGGCGGTGAAGTCCTCTTCCAGGGCCGGGACCTGCTCAAGCTCAAGGAGGAGGAGCGGCGCAAGGTCCGCGGCGCCGAGATGGCGATGATCTTCCAGGACGCGCTGTCCTCCCTCAACCCCGTGCTCAGCGTCGGCGACCAGCTCGGCGAGATGTTCACCGTGCACCGCGGGATGTCCAGGAAGGCCGCCCGGGCCAAGGCCATCGAGCTGATGGAACGGGTACGGATCCCGGCCGCCGCCGAGCGCGTGCGCGACTATCCCCACCAGTTCTCCGGCGGTATGCGCCAGCGCATCATGATCGCCATGGCGCTGGCGCTGGAACCCGCCCTGATCATCGCCGACGAACCGACCACCGCGCTCGACGTCACGGTCCAGGCCCAAGTCATGGACCTGCTCGCCGAGTTGCAGCGCGAGCTCCACATGGGGCTCATCCTCATCACCCACGACCTCGGCGTGGTCGCGGACGTCGCCGACCGGATCGCCGTGATGTACGCGGGGCGGATCGTCGAGTCGGCGCCGGTCCACGACATCTACAAAGCCCCCGCACACCCGTACACCAAGGGCCTGTTGGAGTCGATCCCGCGCCTGGACCAGAAGGGCCAGGAGCTCTACGCCATCAAGGGCCTGCCGCCGAACCTGATGCACATCCCCCCGGGCTGCGCCTTCAACCCCCGCTGCCCGATGGCCCAGGACATCTGCCGGACCGACGTGCCGCCGCTCGCGGAGGTCGACGAGAACCGCAGGAGCGCCTGCTTCTTCTGGAGGGAGTGCCTCGATGACACAAGCAGCCACTGAGGCGACACCAGCAGCCACCACGGAGGCGCTTCTGGAGGTCAGCGGGCTGGTCAAGCACTACCCGCTGACCCAGGGCATCGTCTTCAGAAAACAGATCGGCGCCGTCAAGGCCGTCGACGGCGTCGACTTCCACCTCGACCGGGGCGAGACTCTCGGCATCGTCGGCGAGTCCGGCTGCGGCAAGTCGACGGTCGCCAAGATGCTGGTCAACCTGGAGAAGCCGACCGCCGGGGTGATCAAGTACAAGGGCGAGGACATCACCAAGATGTCCGGCAAGGCGCTGAAAGCCGTACGCCGCAACATCCAGATGGTCTTCCAGGACCCGTACACCTCGCTCAACCCGCGCATGACCGTCGGCGACATCATCGGGGAGCCGTACGAGATCCATCCCGAGGTCGCGCCGAAGGGCGACCGGCGGCAGAAGGTCCAGGACCTGCTCGACGTGGTCGGACTGAACCCCGAGTACATCAACCGCTACCCGCACCAGTTCTCCGGCGGACAGCGCCAACGCATCGGTATCGCACGGGGGTTGGCGCTGCGCCCCGAGATCATCGTCGCGGACGAGCCGGTGTCCGCGCTCGACGTCTCGGTCCAGGCGCAGGTGATCAACCTGCTCGACCGGCTCCAGGACGAGTTCGATCTGTCGTACGTCTTCATCGCGCACGACCTCTCCATCGTGCGGCACATCTCCGACCGGGTCGGCGTGATGTACCTCGGGCGGATCGTGGAGACCGGCCGGGACGCCGAGATCTACGACCACCCGACGCACCCCTACACCCAGGCCCTGCTCTCCGCCGTGCCCGTCCCCGACCCCGAGGCCCGGGAACACCGCGAGCGGATCATCCTCACCGGGGATGTGCCCTCCCCGGCGAACATCCCGTCCGGGTGCCGCTTCCGTACCCGCTGCTGGAAGGCGCAGGAGCGCTGCGCGCTGGAGGTCCCGCTGCTCGCGGTGCCCGCGGAGTTCCGGCTCACCGAGGGTCCGGCCGCGCACGACTCTGCCTGTCACTTCGCGGAGGAGAAACAGGTGGTGCCGCCGGAGGGCCCCACAGAGGGGGCGGCATAGCCGCACAAATGTGCACCAATCGCGTTTACACGCAGGCAACTTCACGGAAGCGGACCCGATATACGGACGCGTCAGTCTGAACAACGTACGGCCGTGCGGGTGCCGTAAGCGGGCCGGGACGCGCCATGTCGTCCCGGCCCGCTGCACCTCTTTGCGCCTAAACCGGCGCCGCTTTCGCGGACCTGGTACTCGCCGTCGTGGTTACTCAATTGATGGTTGCGGTGCTCTGTGGGATCTTTCCGCTCAGCCCAGCTTGAGGGCGCGCCGGAGAAAGTCCACCTGGAGCAGCAGCAAGTTTTCCGCGACCTGTTCCTGTGGAGTCATGTGGGTGACGCCCGACAGGGGGAGTACCTCGTGCGGGCGGCCGGCGGACAGTAGGGCCGAGGACAGGCGGAGGGTGTGGGCGACCACCACGTTGTCGTCGGCGAGGCCGTGCACGATCATCATGGGGCGGGCCGGTTCCGCGGCGGCCACCAGGCCGTTGTCGTCGATCAGCGAGTTCGCGGCGTACACCTCGGGCCGGGTGTTCGGGTCGCCCAGGTAGCGCTCCGTGTAGTGCGTGTCGTACAGCCGCTGGTCGGTGACCGGGGCCCCGACGATGCCCGCGTGGAACACGTCCGGGCGGCGCAGCACGGCGAGCCCCGCCAGATATCCGCCGAACGACCAGCCCCTGATGGCGACCCGGGTCAGATCCAGCGGGAAGGTTTCGGCGAGCGACTGGAGCGCGTCGATCTGGTCCTGGAGCACGACCGCGGCCACATCGTCCTTGATCGCCTTCTCCCAGGCCGGCGAACGGCCGGGGGTGCCCCGCCCGTCCGCGACGATCACCGCGAAGCCCTGGTCCGCGAACCACTGCGAGGTGAGGTGCGCGTTGTGCGCGGCCAGTACCCGGGAGCCGTGCGGACCGCCGTAGGGGTCCATGAGGACGGGCAGGGGAGTGTCGCCGCGGTAGTCCGTAGGCATAAGCACGGCGCATGGGATTTTCCGTGCGCCCCCCTGTGTGAGGGTCACGCGCGGGGACAGACCGGGGCTTTCAGCGTACGAGGTGATCGTCGCCGCTCGCTTTCCGTCGCGCAGTACCTGCACTCGGGCGCCAGGCCGGTCCAGTACCGCCGAGACGAGCACGGTCACGCCCCCGGCGCGCACCGCCGAGTGCACGCCGGGCTCCTGTGAGAGGCGCTCCAACCCGAGCTCGTTGACCCGGTACACATGGACTTCGCCGGTCTCGGGCGCGGCCGCCACCTCGCCCGCCGACGCCGAGATCAGCACCTCCTCGTCCGTCACGTCGAGCACCGCGCGCACGTGCAACTGCGGTCCTGTGAGCGGGCGTTCACCGAACGCGAGGACGCGCGCGCCACCCTCGTCGGCGATGCGGACGAGCTGCCCGGCGGGGCTCCAGCACGGCACGCCGGGGAAAAGATCAAGCCATTGTGGATCTTCGTCCGCGTGCACCATCCGGGTCACTCCGGTGTCCGGATGCACCGCCAGGAACAGCTGACTCAGCTGGTCCCGCGCCTGCACGAGAACCAGCGGCGCACCAGCCTCTGACCAGTGCACATGCGCCAGATACGGGTACCGCGCCCGGTCCCACACAACCTCCGTGCGCACCCCGTCGAGATCGATGACGTAGAGCCGTACGTCCGCGTTGGCGCTTCCAGCCGCCGGATACGCGACCTGTTGCGGATCGCGTTCGGGCTGTGCGGGATCGGAGATCCACCAGCGGCGTACGGGTGCGTCGTCGGCCCGTGCGACCAACAGCCGGTCCCCTTCCGGCGACCACCAGAAGCCGCGCGAACGCTGCATCTCCTCGGCCGCGATGAACTCAGCCAATCCATAGGAAACCGTCTCGGTCTCCGGCTCGGCGAGCGCCCGGTCGTTCTCGCCCTCGGCGCCGACAACTCGCAGGGCGCTCCCGGAGACGTACGCCACGAGCCGTCCGTCGGGTGAGGGGCGCGGGTCGATCACCGGTCCGGGGACGCGGAGTTCGCGTGCCGTGCCGACCCGCAGCTCGGCCGTGAAAAGCCGCCCTGACAAGGCGAAAGAGGCCAACTCCACTGCCGTGTCGGTGGCGTAGCCGACGATCCCGCCACTGCCCTCGCGGCTGCGCTCGCGGCGCGCGCGTTCCGCCGCCGACAGGTGCTCCGTGACGCCCCCGAGCAGCGCCTGTGGATCGGCCGCGACGCGCTCCGTGCCGTCCGCCACGTCGAGCACCCACAGCAGATTCGCCCGGTCCGTACCGGAGCGGGAACGCAGGAACACCACGCGGGAACCGTCCGGGGCCACGGCGAAGGCGCGGGGCGCGCCGAGCGTGAACCGCTGGGTACGGGCGTGCTGTCGGGGGAAGGAGAGGGGCTCGGTCGTCATGCCCCGACCATATTGGCCATGCGCCCCCTTGTGCGGCCGTGCGCCGATCGATGCGCGCGTACGGATAGTTATGATCACTAGCGCTGTGTGGGTATGAACCTGCTGGCTGCTGTATGGATTTACCGACCCCTCATGTCCGACCCCCGTACCGGACCCGTGTCCCTGGGATCTTTGGAGGTGAACCGCCGTGGCACTCTCGATTTCGGCGGTGGTGCTGCTGGCGATCATCGTCTTCATCCTGGTGAAGAAGTCAGGACTGAAGGCGCCGCACGCCATCGTGTGTGTCCTGCTCGGGTTCTATCTCGCCTCCTCGACGGTCGCTCCCACGATCAGCGAGGTGACCACGAACATCGCGGGCATGATCGGCAGCATCAACTTCTGACCGCCCCCGTCCGACCGGCCAGGCTCTCCGACCGACCCCGACCCGCGCCCGCCGCAGCGGCGGGGCGGGCGCCTCGTAGGGTGGGTTCCATGACGGAACTGCCCGATCGGCGTCTGCTTCTGGTGCACGCGCACCCGGACGACGAGTCGATCAACAACGGCGCGACCATGGCGAGGTACGCGGCCGAGGGCGCCCAGGTGACGCTGGTGACCTGCACCCTCGGCGAAGAGGGTGAGGTCATCCCGCCGGGGCTCGCCCACCTCGCGCCGGACCGCGAGGGCGGGCTCGGCCCGTACCGGATCGGCGAGCTGGCCGCCGCCATGAAGGAACTCGGCGTCACCGACCACCGCTTCCTGGGCGGCCCCGGGCGCTATCGCGACTCCGGGATGATGGGCACCGAGCAGAACCGGCGCCCCGGCGCCTTCTGGTCCGCCGATGTGGACGAAGCCGCCGGACACCTCGTCGCGGTGATCCGAGAGGTACGCCCCCAGGTGCTCGTCACCTACGACCCCGACGGGGGTTATGGGCACCCGGACCACATCCAGGCCCACCGCGTGGCCATGCGCGCCGCCGAGCTGGCCGCGCAGCCGTCCTTCCGCACCGATCTCGGTGAACCCTGGGAGATCGCAAAGATCTACTGGAACCGGGTCCCGCGTTCCGTGGTCGCGGCGGGGTTCGCACGGCTTCGGGAAGCGCTGCCCGGACTGCCGTACGCGAAGTCGGCCGTCATCGACGACGTACCGGGTGTGGTCGACGACTCGTTGATCACCACCGAGATCGACGGAACGGCCCACGCCGCCGCCAAGGCCGCCGCGATGCGCGCGCACGCCACCCAGGTCGAAGTGGCCGAGCCCTGGTTCGTCCTGTCCAATGAGCTCGCTCAGCCGCTGTTCACCACGGAGTACTACGAGTTGGTGCGGGGCGAGCGACCGAGGTCGCGGGAAACCGATCTGTTCGCGGGGATCGACCGGCACGAGCGAAAGGCGGGCGTGTGATGAGTACGACGGGACAGCGGGGGAGCGGGATCGCCCAGCCGCTGGCACTGCCCTCGGGCGGGCGCATCGCCGTCTACGTGGGGCTTTTCGTGCTCGGCGCCGTCGTCGGGGCAGCCGGAGCGCTGGTGCAACCCGGCTGGTTCCCGGGCGGATTGCTGCTCGCGGTGGCCGGCGCGGCCGGGCTCTTCCTGGGCGGGGCGCAGGGGGTCGGCACCAGGGCCGGGGCCGTCGTGCCCGCGGCCGGCTGGATGGTCGCCGTCATCCTGCTCACCGCCAGCCGCCCGGAAGGCGACTTCCTCTTCGGCGCGGGATTCGGCTCCTACCTTTTCCTGCTCGGTGGAATGGCTGTGGCTGTGATGTGCGCCACGCTTGGACAAGTGCCGCAACCTGACGGCTCCGCCGTCCGACTTGGCAAGTGACGTACCACTTCGCCGTATCCGGCAGGTGCGGGTCCCGTGGGGTTTTCCTTGGCGGGCGAGGTTTGCGGGCCGGACATGGCCAGTATGGTGGTGCGCGCCGCCGAGCTGCCCGAGATGAGGTCGAGTAAACGGGCGGCGGAGCCAACCGGGAGAACTTGCCTTGAGTCGTGAAACTGACAGTTCGTCCTCCGGGCCCAACGGGCGCGGTGGAGCCGCGTACCCGTCGGGGACGCCGCCGTACGGGACCCCACAGGCCACCGACAGCGGTGCTGACGCGGCCCGTTCGGCTGCCGGCACCCCTCCGGAGGAGCGCAAGACCGAGACCACGCTGACGACGCGGATCCGGATCAACATCCCTGGATCGCGGCCCATCCCGCCCGTCGTGGTGCGTACACCGGTCGCGGATGCGTCCGCCGACGGTGCCGACAGCCCGGCCGGTGGCGCGGAGCCACCGCGTGCCCTGACTTCCGGCGGCGGAGCGGCCACCTACATGGACGCTCCGGGGGGCGCCGCTCCGGCTCCCGCGGCTGCCGCCGCCGAAGAGAAGGCGAGCGACTGGTTCGCGCCGCGCAAGTCCGGTGCGCCCAAGGGCGGGCCGGGCGGCGGGTCCACCAACGGGGCAGGTCTGCCCGGTGGTTCGGGTCCCGGGGGCGGCGCCGGTCCTGCCGGGCCGCAGGGTTCGGGCGGCCAGGGTGCCGGTGGCGGCCGTCACAGTGCTCCCGGCGGTGCGCGTCCCGCCGGCGCGAACGGCGCCGGTCCGCAGGGCGCCCCCGGTGGCGCCCGGCCCGGCGGAGCGAACGCGCCCCGTCCCGGCGGTACGAACGGTGCCGGGCTGCCCGGTGCCACCGGCGCCGGACCTGTGGCACCCGGCCACGGCGGCGGCACCGGTTCCTTCGACGTCTCCGGAGCGCTCGGCAACACCGCCTCCTTCCCGGCGATCGGATCCGGCGCCGGTGAACAGCGGCGCGACGACCTCCCGTACTTCTCGGAGTTCCCCGACGACGGCCGGCGCGGCCCCGGCCCCTCGGGGCCGACCGGTGGTCCGGTCACAGGGGACGGTCCGCTGGTTCCGCCGATGGGTCCGGGCGTGGCGCCCGGCAGTCTGGCCGCGGGGCCTGGTGGGCCGGGTGGACAGGCCGGGCAGGGAATGAGGCCGGGTGGGCCCGGCGCGGGCTCGGGGTACCCCCGTGGAGGTCCCGGGGGTCCCGGGGGTCCCGGAGGGCAGGCAGGGCCCCAGGCAGGCCCCGGCCAGGCGGGTCCGGGAGACTCGGGCTACCCCGGCAGCGGCTCGGAATACAACTTCGCGAGCGGTCTCAGCGACGACACCGCGATCCTCACGCCGCAGAAGCCGGCCCCCGAGCCGGGCCTCGGCGGCTACGGCGGCGGCGCCGGGGAGAACGTCTCCGGGCACACCCTGACCAGCGGCATCCCCGTCGTACCCGCCACCCAGAACTCCCCGTTCGGGCCCGGCGCGCACCCGGATGGACCGCTGCCGCACACCCCGCCGAAGCTGCCCGAGCCGGTCCAGGAGCCCGCGCCCACGGGCAAGCGGACCAAGAAGAAGGGCCGCAGCAAGCTGGTGCTCCTCGGTGTCGGCGTGTTCGTCATAGGCGGTGGTGCCTACGGCGCCGGGCTGCTGATGAACCACTCGGACGTACCCAAGGGCACCACCGTGCTGGGCGTCGACATCGGCGGCGGCACCCGGGACGACGCCGTCAAGAAGCTCGACGACGCCTTCGGCGACCGTACGAACAAGGCGCTCAGCCTGTCGGTCGATGGCGAGACGGTCTCGCTCAAGCCGGACCAGGCCGGGCTCCAGCTCGACACCCAGGCGACGGTCCGCGCCGCCGCGGGCAGCGACTACAACCCCGTCTCGGTGATCGGCTCCCTGTTCGGCCAGGAGCGTGTCGTCGAGCCCGCGATGCCCGTCGACGAGGAGAAGCTCAAGGCGGCGCTGCAGAGCACCGCGGGCGGCTCCGGTTCGGCGAGCGACGGCACGGTCAAGTTCGAGTCCGGCAAGGCCGTCGCCGTGTACGGCAAGGCGGGCAAGGGCATCGACGTCGCGTCCTCCACGCAGGCCGTCGAGGACGCCTACCGCACGCAGGTGGAGAGCGGCACGGCCCCGCCGGTGCAGGTCGCCACGTCCACCCAGCAGCCGACGGTCAGCGACGCCGAGGTCGACCGGATGATGAAGGAGTTCGCGGAGCCGGCGATGTCGGCCATCGTGACCGTGCAGACGGACGCGGCGCACTCGATCCAGATGAGTCCGCAGAACTCGCTGTGGAAGTTCCTCGGGGTGGCGGCCGTCGACGGCAAGCTGGTCGACAAGCCGAACCTGACCGCTCTGGAGGAGCTCTACGGTCAGACCTTCGACGGTGTGCTCATCACCCGGGCCAACGGCGAGAAGACGGCCGTGACACCGCAGGACGTCTACGGCGCCCTGCGCCAGGCACTGCTGAGCACGACCGACCGGGTCGCGGTCATCGAGACCGACCCCAGCTAGGTCCTGTCGTCACATTCCCGTCGTCGCCCGGAGGGCGGCCTCGCGGCGTC
>NZ_JBHXMF010000053.1:0-65047 GCF_042721055.1 Streptomyces sp. NPDC058470 | reverse complement strand
AGCCCCGATCGAGGCTTCGGGCGCTCTAGTGATCAATATTTCAAACACGCCCTAGCCGATAGCCCGTGCGGTGACCTCGTTGCGTCGCGAACATACTCGTTGATCAGATCCGCAGCCGACACCGCGCGGTCCCGGCTGCGTCGACCTCGCGCCTGCGGGGGCCTGCCAGGGACCGAGGCCAGGTCCTGCTCACTGCCCTCCGGCTCCATTCCCACACTTCCCACAGTCGTGAGCTTGTCAACCGCCGAGTCCGTCGAACGTTGCGTCTGCGCACTGAACCGCTCCGGGTCTGATGGAGCCCTCCGGAGTGCCCCGAGTTGGATGGAGCCGAGTCACCTGGTTTCACGCTACCGATGGTGTGCCGAGTTCGTACTCCACCGGGCTGAGCATGCCCAGCACATGCAGAGATCCCGCCCGATCAACAGATCGGACGGGATGGACCGGCCCGGGATGCGAGGGGGTCAGCTCAATGAGGCGCGGGCGATGGGGAAGTTGAAGTATGTGTCGGGGTACGGCTCGTTGTTGAGCGTGAAGTGCCACCACTCCTCCGGCAGATTACGGAAGCCCGCGGCCTCCATGGCGCCCTTCAGCTTGAGCCGGTTCTCCAGCTGAACTCCCGTGATGCGCGGGTCGAGCGTGTGGGCGAGGGTGTCGAAGCAGTCGAATCCGGTACCCATGTCCACGGAGTTGTCCGGGAAGCGGGTGCCCTGCGGCTCATAGCACGGGACGAGTGGTTCCCCGGGCACGTAAGGCCGCGTCGACTTGGCCGGGAGCTTCACGATGGTCAGGTCCATGGTGCTGCCACGGCTGTGCCCCGACTTCTCCGCGATGTAGCCGTCGGTGAACAGCATCGACTTGTCCACCCGCGGGTAGAACTCGCCCTTCATGGTGTCGTCGGCGAGATCCTCGGCCCAGCGCACAAAGTGGTTCACGGCCCGCTGCGGCCGGTAGCAGTCGTACACCTTGAGCGAGTAACCGATGCTGAGCATCTGCACTTGGACCTCGTGCAGCGCGTCAGCGGCCGCCCTGGTGAGGATGCACAAGGGTTCCTGGTAGCCGTCGATCGGCTCACCGACGAAATTGTGCGGAGTGTAGTACCTCATTTCCTGAATGATGGATCTGTCGACGGCTCTGAGAGCGACGAACGTGTTCGGGGCCTTGGGCTCGCTCGCGACCGCTGCAGCCGGAGAAACAAGGACCAATGAGAGGAACGCAACGAAGGCGAGGAGCAGGACACGCAGGTCGGTTCTTTGTCGCTGCATGAGCGAATAACTACCCACCAGCAGGGTGGTCACCGCCGAAACCTCGAATCGCCGGGCCAGTTGGAGCGACTGGTCGACATCGACTCCGGTTTGATGCGTCCGGCGAGGTCACGGCGACCTGTTCGAGAGCCGGGCCGACCCGCTGCGCCGGCCCTCCGGGTGTCCGCGGTCAGCGCTGCCCACCCAGGATGATCTTCCAGAGGCGCGTTGCCACCTGCAGATTGAGCCGGGTGTCCACATCCGCCAAGTTGCGGTCGCTGATCTCGCGGATGCGCTGCAGCCGGTAGCGCAGGGTGCTGCGGTGGATCGTCAGCGAGGCGGCCGCATCATCGTAGTTGCCTCCGCAGTCGAAGTAGCGCGTGAGCGTCTCCACCAACTCCGTGTCGTGCCCTGCGTCGTAGTCGATCAGCTGGCCGAGCCATTCCCGCACGAAGCCTTCGAGCTCCCGGAGATCGTTGCCGGGCCCCAGGATCCGGTACAGCCCGAGGTTGTCGAAGAACGTCGTCCCGTTGCGCTGGCGGGAGTTCTGCCGCACCTCCAGGGCCCGCAGCGCCTCCCGATAGCAGCGGGGAACGCCGTCCGGGGAGTCGCAGCGAGTGCTCACTCCGATCGCTCCGTCGGGCGTCCCCAGCTCATGCGACAGCGCCGCGTACACGGAATCGTCGTTGGGCCTCCCTTCGGTCAGCAGGACCACCCGGTCGCCGCGACGGGTGATCAGCGGACGGGTCGCCGTGGTGGACGTCGCTTGCTCGACGGCACGGGTGAAGGAATCGTCTGCGGCGTTGCCCGGCCAGTGCACCACGACCACATAATGGCTACGTCGCAGATCATGGCCGACGGCTTCGGCCCGGGCGTAGGCACTCGTCTCATCAGCACCCTCCAACAGGTCGTCGATCAGCTGGCGGCGCAGCCGCAGTTCGACCTCGGTGAGTTCGCGCATATGAATGAGCTCCTGGACGAGCGACCGTTGGGCATGGTCCAAGGCGAACATGGTGTGCTCGTTGGCCGTCGCCTCGGGGTCCTCCAGGGCGAGTACGCCGAGGAGGTCGCCGCGCGGCCGGGCCAGGGCGATCAGCCGGTCCCTGACCTTGACCGGGCCCGCCTCGCGCGCGACCTGCCGCAGCATCTCCTCCTGGTGGATCGAGGACCGCACCGGGTAGGGGTCGGGCCGGTCGGGACCGGCCCACGACCTCAGGTTGCCGAACCGGTCCTCGATGGACGCCGACAGCCCGGTGAGCTCGTACAGCGCTTGGGTGATGGCGTCCTCGCCCCCGCCCCGGGCAGCGACACGGGCGAGTGTCTCGTGCACGGTGTTCTGCAGGTGCAGCTCGGAGCGCATTGTGTCCAACTGCCGCAGTGCGGTGTCCCGTTCGGTCCGGAGCCGGCTCGGTTCGCCGGCGTCCTCGTGGTGCGCGGGGCGCGTGGCCGCCAGTGACAGGGCTGCCGATGCGAGCCCCACGAGGGTCGAGAGGAGGAAGTGCCCCTGCTCATCGGGCCCGGAGTGGGAGGAAACCACGATGTAGCCGAGCAGACCGTCGGCCCCGCGCAGGCCGAACGCCCAGTCCCAGGATCGCCCTGGAAGGCATACGCAGCCGTCAGCCTCGCCCAACTCCTTCATCCGTGCGTCGTCGACCGTTGGCGCTTCGGTGTCGCGGCCGGTGATGCGGGACAAACCGTCGCCCGTCGCGAGGTATCCGGCCTCGGCGTGGTAGGGCCCAAGGACACTGACTTGCTGCATGGCCAACCGCACGATCTCACTCTGCTCCGTACAGGCGAACAGGAGGTGGGACAGCACCAGCAGCCCGTGCGGGTCCGGCGCCGCGTGCGGACGGGGGTCGTGCCGTTCGGTGCCGGCGGTGTTGCTCGTGCGGCGGGTAACCTCCTGGTCGGAGGCGTGAGGGAACAGCCTCTGTGACGGATGGCAGGCCATGGATCACTCCGTTCTCCCCCGGCCATCGGCGGCGATCGAGCGAGTCGTGGGATCCACGCCTGGGCGAACCCTGAGCACCCAGCCTAGGCAAGGCAATCCGATTTGTCTGAATTTGCACTTTGTTCTCGTGGGCCGACCGACTGGGCCGATTTCCGACCTGCCGGGTGCAGGCGGAGCGCCCCGCTCCCCTGCCACTCTGGGCTTGTCAGGGATCGCCGGGCGCACCGGGGACCGTGACAGGAAGGACTGGCTGATGAACGAGCAGGCCCGCGGCACCCTCGCCTCGCACACGACCTACCAGGAGGCGGAACGCGCCGGCGATCGCCTTTCCGATCAGGGTTTTACCCGTAGAGAGGGTGGCCGTCATCGGGCAGGACGTGAGCCTGGTCGAACAGATGACCGGTCGCAGGGGACATGGCGGGGCCGCGCTGCACGGCGCGGCGAGCGGCGCCCTGCCCGGCGACACTGGCCGGGTGGATCTTCGGGCTGGTGAACTGGCTGGACCCGGTCGCGTCGGGACTGCCGCTCGTTCTGTACGGACTGGTTTTGGGAGCACCCGTCGGTGCTCCGCTCGGCCTGCTGATGCACGCGGCCCAGTGTGACCGCCGGGACTTCGCCACGGTGAGCTTCATGCAGCCCGGCCGGTACGACATCGTCGCCGACAAGGCGGTGCGACTGCTGGCCGAGGTGCCCAGCGGGACCGACACCAGCAGCGGGGTTTGGAAGAGCAGCCGCCCGCGGAGCGGTCCTGCCGTCACCTGAGCGAGTACGGAAGACCGGGCGCGACTCCGAGAGCGAACGGGAGCCGCCCGTCGCGGAAGGAGTTCCTCATGGCCAAGGCAGTAGGCATCGACCTGGGCACCACGAACTCGGTGATCGCCGTCTGGGAGGGCGGCGAGTCGACAGTCATACCCAACAGCGAGGGCAACCGCACGACACCGTCCGTGGTGGCCTTCACCGACACCGGCGAGCGCCTGGTGGGCCAGCTGGCCCGCCGCCAGGCGATCCTCAACCCCAAGGGCACCATCTCCTCAGCCAAGCGGTTCATCGGCCGGCACTTCGACGAGGTCTCCGAAGAGGCCAAGGCCGTCTCGTACGACCTGGTCGAGGGGGACGGCGGCGCCGCCCGCTTCAAGGTGGGCGACAAGCTCTACGCGCCCGAGGAGATCAGCGCGCAGGTGCTGCGCAAGCTCGCCGACGACGCCTCCAAGCAGCTGGGAGAGCGGGTCACGGAGGCGGTCATCACGGTGCCCGCCTACTTCAACGACGCCCAGCGCACCGCTACCAAGGACGCCGGACGGATCGCCGGCCTGGAAGTGCTGCGGATCATCAACGAGCCGACCGCGGCCGCCCTCGCCTACGGCATGGACAAGAAGCAGCACGAGACGGTGCTCGTCTTCGACCTGGGCGGCGGCACCTTCGACGTCAGCATCCTCGACGTCGGCGACGGCGTGGTGGAGGTACGGTCCACGGCGGGCGACAGCCATCTGGGCGGCGACGACTTCGACCGCCGGCTGGTCGATCAGCTCGCCGACGGCTTCCAGAAGGACAACGGCATCGACCTGCGCCAGGACCCCCAGGCGCTGCAACGTCTGTTCGAGGCCGCCGAGAAGGCCAAGACCGAGCTCAGCTCGGTGACCCAGACGCAGGTCAGCCTGCCGTTCATCACGGCCGACGCCTCCGGGCCCAAGCATCTGACCACGACGATCATGCGGTCCACGTTCGAACAGATCACCAGCGACCTGGTGGAGCGTTGCCTCGGCCCGGTGCGGCAGGCCATGGACGACGCCAAGGTCAGTGACAACGACGTCGACGAGGTCATCCTCGTCGGTGGGTCGACCCGCATCCCCGCCGTCCAGGCCCTGGTGCGCAGACTGACCGGCGGCAAGGAACCCAACATGAGCGTCAACCCCGACGAGGTCGTGGCGAAGGGTGCCGCGATCCAGGCCGGGGTTCTCAAGGGCGAGGTCAAGGACGTCCTGTTGCTCGACGTCACCCCGTTGTCGCTGGGCGTGGAGACACGCGGCGGCGTGATGACGAAGATCATCGAGCGGAACACCACCATCCCCGTGCGCCGCACCGAGACCTTCTCCACCGCCGAGGACAATCAGCCCGCCGTCGACGTCGTCGTCCTGCAGGGCGAGCGTGAGAGGGCTTCCGACAACCGGGTCCTGGGTCGCTTCCAGCTCACCGACATCCGCCCCGCGCCGCGCGGCGAGCCGCAGGTCGAGGTCACCTTCGACGTCGACGCCAACGGCATCCTCAACGTCACCGCGCGGGACAAGGACACCGGCAAGGAGCAGGGCATCACCATCAGCGAGAGCTCCAACCTCGACCACAGCGAGGTCGAGCGGATGGTCCAGGAGGCCGAACACAACCGCGGCCAGGACCAGGCCCTGCGTGAGGCGGTCGACGCCCGCAACGAACTGGACGCCATCGCCTACCAGGTCGAAAAGCGCCTCGGCGAGCTCGGCGACGCCGCGCCCGCACATGAGAAGGCCCGCGCCGAGATGCTGGTGGCCGAGGCCCGCGAGGCGGTCAAGAGCGAGGCCGGGGTGGACAAGGTCCGGCCGCTGACATCCGAACTCCAGCAGGTCTTCGCGGGCCTCGCGGCCCACCAGGCGGGATCCGCCGCAGGCGGTCCGGCAGGCACCGGCTCACCGGACGGATCCGGGGCCGAGCCAGGCGGCGCCGGGGGCGACGACGATGTGATCGACGCCGAGTTCGACAAGGGCTGAGGTGCCCGCCATGCCCATCCCACCCCGGGGCCGAGAGCCCGACTCGCCGCCAGAAGGCGCCGTACAGCCGCCGCGCGGGGACCTTGCGCAGCCTGGACCGCCGACCGAGGAGGCAGAGCCGGGGCCCGACGCCGCAACCGGCAGCGCCGCACCCGACGACGCATACGCAGCCGCGCTGCGAGAGGCCGAGGACAGCTGGCGCCGCGCCCTGGCCGACCTCGACAACCTGCGCAAACGCCACGCCAGGGAGCTGGAGCGGGAGGCCACGGCCGAACGCGCCCGTACGGCTGCGGCCTTCCTGCCCGTCATCGACAACCTGGAACTTGCCCTGAGCCACGCGGCCGCCGACCCCGGTGCGATCGTCGAAGGTGTCCGGGCTGTGCGTGACCAGGCCGTGAACGTCCTGGAGCGGCTGGGCTACCCGCGCCACGCAGAGACAGGCGTGTCGTTCGACCCGGTCCGGCACGAGGTGGTCGGGGTGGTCCAGGATCCCGACGCCGATCCGAACACGGTGGTCCAGGTGCTGCGACCCGGATACGGGGAGGCCGAGCGGCAGCTGCGGCCTGCCGCCGTGACCGTCGCCAAGCGGGAGTGACCGTCCATGGCACGCGACTTCTACGAGGTGCTCGGCGTTCCGCGCACCGCCGACCGGGACGAGATCCAGCGGGCCTATCGCACCCTGGCCCGCAGGTACCACCCCGACGTCAACAAGGACCCCCAGGCGGAGGAGCGGTTCAAGGAGATCAATGAGGCCTTCAGCGTCCTGTCCGATGCGGAGCAGCGAGCCCGGTACGACCGCTTCGGCGAGGACTTCCGGAAGATCCCGGAGGACTGGGAGGAGCAGGTCGCCGCCGGCGCCGGCAACGGCTCCCGGTGGACTACCGGCGGCGGTCCCCGGGTGCGGTACTCCACGGCAGGCTTCGGGGGTGAGGGGGTCGACGTGGAGGATCTGTTCGGCTCGCTGTTCGGCGGCGCCGGGCGGATGCGCGTGGCAGGCGCCGACCAGGAGGCCGAACTGCCGCTCACCGTCGAGGAGGCCTATCGGGGCGGCCGCCGTACGGTCACCCTCGCCGGGCCGGCCGGGCAGCGGCGCTACGAGGTCGACGTGCCGCCCGGCACCACCGACGGGCAGCGCATCCGGCTGGCCGGGGAGGGCGGGCGCGGCAGCGGAGACGCTCCCGCCGGGGACCTGTACCTGAGGGTGCGGATCCAGCCCCACCCCGAGTTCCGCCTCGACGGCCGGGACGTCCACGTGAGGCTTCCGGTCACCCCGTGGGAGGCGGCGCTGGGCGCGACCGTGCCGGTGCTCACTCCGAGCGGCGCCACGGCGAAGGTGACCGTGCCCACCGGATCCTCCAGCGGACGGCGCCTGCGGCTGCGCGGCGAGGGCATGCCGAACCCGCGCGGCGCGAACGGAGACCTGTACGCGGAGCTGCGGATCATGGTGCCGCCCCGGCTGAGCGACCGGGAGCGCGAGCTGCTGGAGGAACTTGCCGCTGTCTCCTCGTTCGACCCCAGGAGGACCTGATGACCGACCGACCGGCCGAGGCCCGCCCGTCCCACGCACGCACGACCGAGGTGGGCGTGCAGTACGCGATCGTGCCCGTGCCCAGGCTCTCCCTGGCGACCGTGGCGCACCGCTCAGGCCTCCATCCCGACCTGATCCGTCGGTTCGTCGCCCTCGGACTGGTGGACGCCGGCCGCGACGCCTCCGGACGGCTGGTGTTCGCCCCCACTGCCCCGGCCGCCCTGGCCCGCGTCCAGCGGCTGCGCACCGGGCTGTGCCTGAACTACGCATCCATCGGTCTGGTGCTCGACCTGCTCGACCGCATCAGCTTGCTCGAAGCCGCGCTGCGGCGTGTCGGCACGAGGAGTGATCTACCACCATGGACATGAACCGCCTGACCCAGAAGTCCCAGGAAGTCCTGCAGGCGGCCCAGACCGCCGCCGGCCGCCTGGGCCACACCGAGGTCGACGGCGAGCATCTGCTGCTCGCCCTCCTCGACCAGGAGGAGGGCCTGATCCCGCGGCTGATCCAGCAGGCGGGCAACGAGCCCAAGGAGTTGCGCGCGGCCGTGCGCGAGGAGCTCTCCCGCCGGCCCAAGGTGACCGGGCCGGGCGCGTCGCCCGGCCAGGTCTTCGTCACCCAGCGCCTGGCGCGGCTGCTGGACGCGGCCGAGCGGCAGGCCAAACGCCTCAAGGACGAGTATGTGTCCGTGGAACACCTGTTGCTGGCCCTGGCCGACGAGGGCTCGGCGACCACCGCCGGGCGCCTGCTGAAGGAGCACGGCGTGACCCAGGAATCCTTCCTCGGCTCGCTCACCCAGGTCCGCGGCAACCAGCGCGTGACCTCCGCAAACCCCGAGGTGGCCTACGAAGCCCTGGAGAAGTACGGCCGTGACCTGGTCGCCGAGGCCCGGGCCGGGCGGCTCGACCCCGTCATCGGCCGGGACGCCGAGATACGCCGCATCACCCAGATCCTCAGCCGCAAGACCAAGAACAACCCCGTCCTGATCGGCGACCCCGGCGTCGGCAAGACCGCCATCGCGGAGGGTCTGGCCCAGCGCATCGTGCGCGGTGACGTGCCCGAAGGACTGCGCGACAAGACGGTGTTCGCCCTCGACATGGGCTCGCTCGTGGCGGGCGCCAAGTACCGCGGCGAGTTCGAGGAACGCCTCAAGGCCGTACTCAGCGAGGTAAAGGCCGCCGACGGGCGGATCCTGCTCTTCGTCGACGAGTTGCACACCGTCGTGGGCGCGGGCGCCGCCGAGGGTGCCATGGACGCGGGCAACATGCTCAAACCCATGCTGGCACGCGGCGAACTGCACATGATCGGCGCTACCACCCTGGACGAGTACCGCAAGCACATCGAGAAGGACGCCGCCCTCGAACGCCGCTTCCAGCAGGTCCTGGTCGACGAGCCGAGCGTGGAGGACACCATCTCCATCCTGCGCGGCCTGCGCGAACGCCTGGAGGTCTTCCACGGCGTCAAGATCCAGGACACCGCGCTGGTCTCCGCGGCCACCCTCAGTCACCGCTACATCACCGACCGTTTCCTGCCCGACAAGGCCATCGATCTCGTCGACGAGGCGTGCGCCCGGCTGCGTACCGAGATCGACTCGATGCCCGCGGAACTCGACGAGATCACCCGGCGCGTCACCCGCCTGGAGATCGAGGAGGCGGCCCTGTCCAAGGAGACCGACCCCGCCAGCAAAACCCGCCTGGAGGAGCTGCGCAAAGAACTGGCCGACCTGCGCGGCGAGGCCGACGCCAAACACGCCCAGTGGGAGGCCGAACGGCAGGCGATCCGCCGCGTGCAGGAACTGCGCCAGGAACTGGAGCAGGTCCGCCACGAGGCGGAGGAGGCCGAACGCGCCTACGACCTCAACCGCGCCGCCGAACTCCGCTACGGCCGCCTCCAGGAACTGGAGCGCCGATTCGCCGCAGAGGAGGAGCAACTCGCCGCCAAACAAGGGCAGAACCGGCTGCTGCGCGAGGTTGTCACCGAGGAGGAGATCGCCGAGATCGTCGCCGCCTGGACCGGCATCCCCGTCGCCCGCCTCCAGGAGGGCGAACGCGAGAAACTGCTGCGCCTCGACGAGATCCTGCGCGAGCGCGTCATCGGCCAGGACGAGGCCGTCAAGCTCGTCACCGATGCCATCATCCGCGCCCGCTCCGGCATCCGCGACCCGCGCCGCCCCATCGGCTCGTTCATCTTCCTCGGCCCCACCGGCGTCGGGAAGACCGAGCTGTCCAAGACCCTCGCCCGGACCCTGTTCGACTCCGAGGAGAACATGGTCCGCCTCGACATGAGCGAGTACCAGGAGCGGCACACCGTCAGCCGGCTCATGGGCGCACCGCCCGGATACGTCGGCTACGAGGAAGGCGGCCAGCTCACCGAGGCCGTGCGCCGCAAGCCGTACTCGGTCGTACTGTTCGACGAGATCGAGAAGGCGCACACCGATGTCTTCAACACCCTGCTGCAGATCCTCGATGACGGCCGCATCACCGATGCTCAGGGCCGCACGGTCGACTTCCGCAACACCGTGATCATCATGACGTCCAACATCGGCTCCGAGCACCTCCTCGACGGCGCCACCGCCGAGGGTGAGATCAAGCCCGACGCCCGCGCCCTGGTGATGAGCGAACTGCGCGGGCACTTCCGCCCGGAGTTCCTCAACCGCGTCGACGACATCGTGCTGTTCAAGCCGCTCGGTGAGCAGCAGATCGAGCGGATCGTGGAGCTGCAGTTCGACGAGCTGCGGCAGCGGGTCGCCGAGCGCCGCATCACCGTCGAACTCACCGAAGCAGCCCGCGAGGTGATCGCCCACCAGGGCTACGACCCGGTGTACGGGGCCCGGCCGCTGCGGCGTTACATCTCCCACGAGGTCGAGACACTCGTCGGGCGAGCCCTGTTGCGCGGCGACGTCCAGGACGGCGCGAAGGTCCGCGTCGACGCCGAGCACGGAGAACTGGTGGTCACCTACGACCAGCCCGAGGACGTGAAGGGAGCGAAGGCGGCATGAATACCGTGCCGGCCACCAACGTCAACTGCCCGCACTGCGGGCGCACCAACCGGGTACCAGTGGCCGCCGAGGGCCGCCCCAGGTGCGGCAACTGCAAGCAGCCTCTGCCGTGGATGGCCGACGCGGGCGACGACGACTTCACCGAGGTTGTCGAGCAGGCCACCGTGCCCGTCGTTGTCGACCTGTGGGCCACCTGGTGCGGCCCCTGCCGCATGGTGAGCCCCGCGCTGGAGCAGGTCGCCGCTGATCTCGCGGGAACGATCAAACTGGTCAAGGTCGACATCGACAAGAACCCGCGCCTGGCGCGACGGTTCGAGGTCCAGGCCGTCCCGACGCTGCTGGTCCTCGACAAAGGACAGACCATCGCCCGGCAGGCGGGTGCCGCACCGGCCCCTGCCCTGCGGCGGTGGGTGGAGCAGTCGATCGCCGGCCGCGAACCGGCCGGGAAAGGATGATCGGCCATGACCGTACGAACCGACCCCCACCTCGCCCTCGTACGCCCCGTCACCCCTCGCGCCCCGGGGTGCGAGGAATGCCTGGCCACGGGTTCTCCCTGGGTCCACCTCAGGCTCTGCCTGACCTGCGGCCACGTCGGCTGCTGCGATTCCTCGCCAAACCGGCACGCCCGCCGTCACGCCGCCGCCGACGGCCATCCGATCGTGGCGTCGATGGAGCCCGGCGAGGACTGGCGGTGGTGCTTCGTCCACGAGGCATTCGTGTGATGCCCGGCGACGAGACACGGCCGGGCGCAGCGCCGGTGCCGGACAAGGCGGAGGAGAGCGTCCCCTTCGAGACCCCCGACATCTACGGCGCCTATCCCCGCCTGCCGGACGACCAGATGGCCCGCCTGGCGCAGCATGGCCGGACGCGCCCGGTGGACGCCGGTGACGTGCTGATCCGGGAGGGGGAGCGATGCGAGACGTTCTACGTCGTCCTCAGTGGCTCGGTCGCCATCGTCGAGGGCTACGGCACGCCCGACGAACGCCTGCTGCGTGTGCACGGCCCTGGCCGCTTCATCGGCGAACTCGGCCTCATGAACGGACAGATGGCCTTCTACACCGCCGTGATCAGGGACTCCGGCGAGATCCTCGCCCTGTCCATGGATCAGCTGCGTGACCTGGTGACCCGGGACTCCCTCCTTGGTGATGTGGTGCTGCGCGCCTGCCTGGGCCGCCGTGCCCTGCTCGTCGGGCAGGGCGCCGGTTTCCGCATCATCGGCTCGCGCTATTCGCCCGACACGCGGCGGCTGCGCGAGTTCGCCGCTCGCAACCGGCTACCGCACCGCTGGATCGATCTGGAGACGGACGAGGAGGCCGAGGCGCTGCTGCGCCGCTTCGCGGTTGGTCCGGAGCAGACGCCGCTGGTGATCTGGCGGGACACGACCCTGCTGCGCAATCCGAGCAACGCCGAACTGGGCCGGTTCATCGGCCTGCCGCCCCTGCCGTCGGGCAACGGCCGCAGCGATCTCCTGATCGTCGGCTCCGGTCCGGCCGGTCTCGCCGCCGCGGTGAACGCCGCCTCGGAAGGCCTTGGCACCACCGTGGTCGAGGCGATGGCTACCGGCGGCCAGGCCGGGACGTCCTCCCGCATCGACAACTGCTTCGGCTTTCCCTCCGGCATCTCCGGCGCCGAACTCACCGAGCGCGGGGTGCTCCAGGCGGACAGGTTCGGTGCCCGGATCAGCGTCCCGGCGGAGGCGGCCCGGCTCGAACCGCGGGACGACCACTACGCTGTGACGTTCGCCGACGGTAGCGAGATCACCGCCCGTACCGTCGTCCTGGCCACCGGCGCCCGCTACCGCCGCCTCCGTATACCTGGCATCGAGCCGTTGGAGGGCGCGAGCGTCCACTACTCGGCGACCGTCTACGAGGCCCAGCAGTGCCGTACCGACCCGGTGGCGGTGGTCGGCGCCGGCAACTCCGCGGGCCAGGCCGTGCTTTTCCTTGCCGGGTACGCACCGCGGGTGTATCTGCTCGTCCGTGGGCCGAACCTCGAGGCGCATATGTCCCGCTACCTGATCGATCAGATCGAGCGCCATCCGCGGGTGCACGTGCTGCCGCGCACCGAGATGACGGAGGCACTCGGCGACAAGGCGCTGGAGGCGGTCACCGTGGTCGACCACCGCACGGGCGAGCACCGCAATCTCGCGGTGCGGGCCCTGTTCATCTTCACTGGCGCCGACCCTCACACCGAGTGGCTGTCCGGCGCACTGGCCCTCGACGCACGCGGCTTCGTGCTCACCGGCGCGGAGGCGCAGGCCTGCTCCGTTCCCGAACTGTGGCAAAGCCAGGGCCGCGACTGCCTGACCTTGGAGACCAGTCTGCCTGGCGTCTTCGCCGCCGGCGACGTCCGCAGCGGCTCGGTCAAGCGCGTGGCCTCCGCGGTCGGCGAAGGCGCGATGAGCATCCACTTCGTGCACCGCTATCTGGGCCACACGGCCGCGCCCGGCGGCACCGACAGCTCCCCGCACACCCGTCGGAAGGAGTCCGCTTGGCTCGCATGACACCAGCGGGCGACGAGATCACGACAACGATCAGGAAACGCCGTTGCGGCGAACTCGCGGAACGCCATCGCGCCTTCCACGCCGCCGACTTCACCCCACGTGATATCCGACGTCTCCTGGCCACCGACCTGGTGAGGCGGGTGTGCTCGCCCCCACGGCAGCCCTTGTCAGCATGAACACGCTTGCTTGCTTATCGAGATCTACCGCACCCGCTTCGCCCTCGCGGCTTGACCCACCGGCTCACCGGGCGTCATGCAACTTCCACGCACGATGTCGCTGTGCGCGCCCTGCGTGACGCTGACGCACATCGACAACGATTTCGGCCTCCCCGCCCTCGCCTCCTGTGTCCGCACCCGCGCAGAAGGATGGCTCACCCTCGGCTTCGCGGCGCGTGCCGACTCCGAGGGGGCCGCGCTGAAGCTGCCTTGCTGCCGGCCGCCGCGTCTCCTCGGTCCGGACACTGGATCGTGTCTGCAGACCCAACGCGGACACGCGGGCGGGCCGGTCACCTCGCCTTTGAGGTGCCGGCCGTTTCCGCATCGCTTTCCGTGCTCAGGCTGTCCGCTTCTTGAGCGAGGTCAGGTGGGCGAAGACGACGACGTTGGCCGAGTAGCCGTGCCTCTTGTCGAAGCTTCCTCCGCACGTCATGAGTCGAAGTTCGGGACGGTTGGTGGTTCCGTACACCTTGTTGTCGGGGAACTTGTCTTTCGCGTACTTCTTCACCTCGTCGACGGTGAAGATGGCGGTTGCCCGGTCGGCCCGGCTGACCTTCACCGTGTCGCCTCGGTGCAGGGTGTTGAGGTTGAGGAAGATCGCCGGTCCGGTCCTGGTGTCGCGATGACCGACGATCAGGGAGGTTCCCGCCTCGCCGGGTGACGGGCCGTTGCGAAACCAGCCCACCACTTTCGGCGTGCTCAGTGGTGGAGCGCCCAGCCGGCCCTTGTTGTCGAGGTCGAGGCCGGTGACCGGGGCCTCGATGAAGATGGCGGGAATGGCGATTTTCACCGGCCGGGAGCGTGCCAGGGGTGTATGCGGGGCCTGTTGGGGCGGCGCGCCACCGCCGCCCGCGGCGTCACCGGCGCGGGCGGCGGTGACCGGAGGCCTGTCGGAGGAGTCTGAAACCCCCCAGACGATGCCGGTCACCAGCGAGAAGGTCGCACACAGCGTCATCGACAGACGGCACGCACGACTGGGTCCGCGTTGCCGTCGCCGTCGGCTTTGGCTATGCCTCGTTGCGGGCACGGCGGCGCGCGGCTCGGCGGATCATGATCAGCGCGGAGACGGCGATCCCGCCGGCGGTCAGGGCGGCGGCGGTCCCGGCGTTCGAGTCGCTCTGGGAGCTGACGTTCTCCAGGTCCGGGACGCCTCCGCCACCTGCCGGCACCGCTCCGATGGGCTTGTGATACTCCTTGCCCGGGCCGATTTCCGCGGGGCCGCGGCGCTGGGTCTCCTGGCGGTGGCAGTCCACGGAGAACCTCTTCGTCTTGGGGCCCGCAGGGGTGATCCACACCAGCTGGTACGTGCCCTGCGGGAGCCGGTACTTCGCGCTGTCCGCCGAGCCGTTGATCAGCGGCAGCGTGCTCTGCAAGGTGTCGCCGGGTGGCATGGTCGGGGGCTGCGCGGTGATCGTCCAGGCGACCGCAGGCAACGACTCGAAGTTGCTGGCGGAGAGGACGAACTCGCAGACCTCGACTCCGTCGCCGCCGCGCGAGTGCCAGTCGACCGAGCGGATGTCGATGGCCCCGCTGTCACCGGGAGCGGCGTAGGCGCCTCCCGCTCCGGCGAGGGTGGCACCAGCGACCACGACGGCCACCGCGGCGCCCCCGCGGACGCAACGGAAGCGGAGGGAAGAGGACATGACCATGCTGGACTCCTTCAAGCCGGGATGATTGTCGTACTTATCGACCAGGCCTGTAGTGAATGCCATAAAACGCCAAAAGATGTATCGAGACACCGTAAAAGTCATCAGATATAACTCGAATAGCCCAAGTCGCCCCACAATGGAGTCCGTCACGCCTAGTGGTTGTCTTTCAACTCGTGTCGTGAGGCGTGTGCGACCCGATGAACCTGGGCGCGCGCAGGTGGGATGTCCGGTGTGTGACCGTTCGTCGACGGCGGGGTCGGCGTTCGACTGCTCCAGCCGATATCGGGTGCGGGCATGCCGCACTGTCATCAGCGGTGGCCTCACGGAACGGTGTTGCTGAAACGCCGTAGCCCGACTCCTCGGATGCCTCCAACCATCCTTGTCTGAAGGAGGGTTGGAGGCATGGGCGTGCTTCGAGCGCCCCCTGCTCGCGCCCTGCCTCCGTATCTCGCGTCCGCGTCACCGTGGTGAGTGGCCGGGTCCGGCTGCCTGGTTGACGGCTACATGATGTTCGGGCCGGCCCTGGGCAAGAGGTGGTGGACGTCATGGCCGACCGGATCGGGAACATCTCTCGGCAGCGTTGCGAACGTGCCGGCTCGCCAGCCAGGGAACTGATCGCGCAGGTTCCAAAGCCAGGCTCACCCTGAACCGTGAGACCGACCGCTGCGCCGATAACCGCCTCCGTGATGCGCGCGCCCGAAGGGTGAGGGTGACCTGGCCGTTGGTCAGTACGAACAGCGCGCCGGTGGCGGCCTTCTTCCTCACCCCTTCTTCGGATGTCCGGTACGCGGCGGGACAGCGTAGATCGCTCTTTGCCCTTCGCGGTCTTCGGGCCGGCGCCTACGGAGGAGAGACCCTCGCTCCAGGCGACTCGGGGAGGTCGCTCCTCGACGCCTTCCATGAACTGCGGGAACTCGTCGAACTGGGTCCGCTGGTCGTAGGCCGCGCGGAGTGGAACTTCCACGTCGACTGCTTCCTTGACCGTACTCATGAGTCCCTCCTCATGTGGTTCCCGCCGAGGCCGGCCCCTTCAGGAGCGGGTCGGCTGCTAGGGCGCGTGCGAGGCACCGAGTACCGGGAAAGCCGTACGAAGGCTCCGACCCGGCCGCTGGAAGGCGTCGGCCGGTTTTTGCGGGGAACTCGTCCGGACATCAGCACCGAGGACTCCAGCGCCGACCCGGAGCGGAGCGGTCCGGTGCCTCAGCACGGGACGAATGAGGTACTCACCGTGGAAAGCCGAAACAACCCCGACGACGTGGCACTGTCGTCGCAGGAACGCCTCGCGCTGTGGCGTATCGAGGCGGAACTCCGCCAGGACCGACGCCTGGCCCGGCGGATGCGCCACTCGGTGGCCCGGCCGTGGCTGCCCCCCTTGGTGGCCGCCCTGACGTGTGCGTCACTGCTCCTCCTCGTCGTGGGAGTCCTCACCTCCGACTCCGCCGTCCTGTGGTGCCTCGCCGCGCTGTGGCCGATCACCCTCCTGCTGGCTTTCCGGATGCTGCGCCGTCCGACAGGCGCCGCGGACCGCACCAGGCCATGAACGTGAACTCCGAGCCGTCGCGCGGCGGTTCACGGCGGCAGGTCCGGTTGCGCGACAGCGACCTCCACCGGCCGGGAATCACCCGGATCCGCTGCGGGCGAGGGTTCCGCTACGTCGATCCCGGTGGCCGCCCCATCACCGACGGGGGCGAAAGGCAACGCCTGCGCGACCTGGTCGTACCGCCCGCGTGGAAGGACGTGTGGATCTGCCCTGAGGCCAACGGGCACATCCAGGCGACCGGCACCGATGCCGCGGGGCGACGCCAGTACCTCTACCACCCGCGGTTCCGGGAGCAGCAGGAGGCAGCCAAGCACGAGCACGTCCTCGAAGTGGCCCCCGCCCTGCCCCGGCTGCGGAAGCACACGGCCGAGGACCTCAAGGCCCGGGGACTATGCCGGGATCGTGTGCTGGCCTGCGCGGCACGCCTGCTCGACCTGGGGTTCTTCCGGATCGGGAACGAGTCGTACCGCCGTGACAACGAGACTCACGGTCTCACCACGTTGCTCCGCGAACACGTCTCGTGCCACCACGGCGAGGTGCGCTTCGCCTATCCGGCCAAGGACGCGAAGGATTTTTCGCAGACGCTGGCCGAGGAGTCCGTCTGCCGGGCCCTGCGCTCGCTGCTGCGCCGCCGTGGCGACGGCGAGCGCCTCTTCGCCTACTGGCAGGCCGGCGCCTGGCACGACGTGCACGCGGATGATCTCAATGCCTATCTGCGCGAGCGCACGGACACCGACATCACAGCCAAGGACTTCCGCACCTGGCACGCCACCGTCCTCGCGGCCGTCGCCCTCGCCGTTGCGGAACCCGTCGCCGCGGCATCCCGCACCGCCCGCCGACGCGCGGTGACGCACGCCGTCCGTGAGGTTGCGGGTTACCTGGGGAACACGCCCGCGGTCTGCCGCGCCTCGTACATCAACCCCAGGGTCGTCGAACTCTTCGAGGAAGGCCGGACCATCGCCCCGGCGCTCGACGACCTGGGCGCAGGGGTTCGCTTCGGCGAACCAGCCACGCAGGGTGTCGTGGAGGAAGCCGTGCTGCGGCTGCTGGCGTAGCTTCGCGTATCCCGTCGCCGCGGGGGAACCCGACGGCCACGAACACGAGGCAGGAACCGAGGCTCAAATCAAGGGAACGTACTGGCTGGAGACCGCACCGCCGGGCGAGCCCGCTCCCCCGCCGTCCCTGACCTCTCCGTCGACGTCGCGGTGGTCGGCGGCGGCATCGCGGGACTCAGTGCGGCCTGGGAACTGGCCAGTCAGGGAGGCGAGGTGGCCGTACTGGAGGCCGGACGGCTCGCCGCCGGGGTCACAGTCGCAAGACGGCCAAGCTGACCGCTCTGCACACGCTGGTCTACGACCATCTCGGCCGCAGGCCCAGTTCCATCCCCGGAAGTACCTGCTGGCGCTCGCGGCCGACCTGCGACGACGCGGAGGTGCCGTGCACGAGGACACGCGAGTCGACGGCAGCGAGGGCCAACCCTGCGTGCTGACGACAGACATCGGCGTGTCTATCCGCGCCGACGAGGTCGTGATCGCCACGCACTATCCCGTGTTCGACCGGGCCCCGTTCTTCGCCAGGCTGCCCCCGGGGCGGGAACTTGTGATGGCCGGCACCGTCGAGGAGACCCTGGCACCTCGACGACATGTACATCACGCCCGAGCAGGCCACGCGGTCGGTTCGCAGCACACCGTACGACGCCGGCAAACGCCTGCTGATCGTCACCGGGGAGCACGTCGCCCCCCGGTGCCGCCGACGTCGAGGAACGCTTCGCCCGACTGTCCGCCTGCGCACAGGACCGCTTCCCCGGTCTCACACTCACGCACCGCTGAGCCAGCCAGGACAACGACTCCACCGACTCCGTGCCCCTCGCCGGCCCACTCCACGCCGACAGCCGCCAGACCTACGTGGCCACTTGCTTCGGCGGGTGGGGACTGAGCAGCGGCATTTATGTCGGGCGGCCTGATCGGGAACCTCATCGGCGGACACGCGGGCGAGCGGAGCGATCTCTACGATCCGCGCCGCCTGGCCTCCGTGATCCGCGAGGGCGGGTCCTTCCTGAAGGAACAGGCTCACGTGGCCCAGCGCTTCGTCGGTGACCGGTTGCCACCGCTGACGGGCCCCGCACTGGAGGATCCCGCGCAGCGACAGTCCCGTGGTGCGGACGGCCGACCGGCAGCCAGCAGAAAGTCCTGCAGGTGACCAGGAGCGGTTGGGCGAAGGCCCGTCACCGCCACGGCAACGGCATACGTAGGTGGGCCCGCGCGGTGGAAAGCGACGGTCCCCCGGTTGCGGCGCACAAGGGCGCGGAGTGGGACATCGTCCGGGGCGAGTACTGAGCGGCGAGTGGTCGTGGCGGTGCCGGCAGCCCTGGCCTGCATGATCGCCACGCCGCGGGAAACCCGGCCGCCATGGCTGCGAACCAGGCTGAGGCCCCCATTCTCGAAGCGCTCGCCCGCTAGGCGGACGCGGACGAACTGGGGTTCACTCCCCCGGGCCACAAACAGGCACGCGGCGCGGACCCCCGCGCCCGCGCGGTACTGGGCAGATCGGGCCGGACCAACAGGGCGTCTTCGACTTCTACCGCACCAAAGCGCTGCCCCGCCTCGAAGACCGATGAGCCGCACGACGAGGGCGTTACGCAACCCGTGAGAGGGGAACCCGTCGATCAGTACACGAGAGGAGAAACGCGATGCCGACAGGATCGAACCAGAAGCGGGAACGACAGTACGAGCACGTGAAGGAGAGCGCCGAGAAGCGGGGTGAGTCCACGCGCCGGGCGAAGGAGATCGCATCCCGCACGGTGAACAAGGAGCGCGCCCGCTCCGGGGAGGCGAAGACCTCAAGCAGGACCTCCACACATGACCCCAAGTCCGCCTCACAACGCGGCGGGCAGCGCTCGCACAGCGGCGCCGAAGGGCCCACGAAGGACCAGCTCTACGCCGAGGCCAAGAAACGCAACATCCACGGCCGCTCCTCCATGGACAAGCGACAGCTGCAAAAAGCCCTCGGGCGCTGATCACGACGCCCGGCCCGCGGAAACGTCTCCCGGCAGCGCGGGGTAGCAGCCGTGGCAAAGAGCGCGCTCAACTCGTCGGCCTTCGATGACACACGCAACGAGAGGGAACGCGCCCCGGACGAACTGCTCGCCGCAGGCGTTGCGCACGGCCTCGTCCGCAGGGGCACCAGCGGACGCACCGTCCTGCGGGCCCTTGGCGGCATCTGCGGGCTGCGGGCCCACGGCTGGAAGGACGACGCGGTACGCATCGCCACGCTCCTGTACGACGGGCTGCGCTACGGCGCAGTGGGCCACGGTCAACTCGACCGCGACACGTCTGAGCAGCGCCACCAGCGCCAGGTGACCCCCGTTGTCTGAAGATCGCGCCATGGGCCCGGCAGACCGCACCCCGCCAGCTTGAAGCCCCTAGCTGTACTGCCCAGCACCATCCCTCAGGCCGTCCGAGCAGTGTCATTACTCATGCCGGCCCAACGAGCCGTCCGCCAACCGATCACAACCAGCCTCCTGTCATGCCGGCGTCAGGAACAGGCACTGACTACTACTGGACAGCCTCCGCCGCGACGACGAGGGCCTCCGGGGAAGGAAGTTCCGCCTGTACGGGCGAGGCGGGGAAAATCCATGAGTACGGGGGCAGCATCATGTCTGCGCCGTCACCAGGAAACTGGTGCGCAACCCCCGCTCCTGGACGAGGAATCCGCCGAGAGCACCGCGCCATGGCGGGCGCGCAGGTATAGCAGGAGTCAGGAGACATGCCAGGTGACACCATGGGGAGCCAGGAAGTTGAGGAAATCGGCCGGATCGTAGGCCTGGGCGGGGGTCAGTACTCCCGCGCGTGCCCCGTCTGCCGCGAGCCGACGAGCGCCTTCGACAGCGATCACCGCGGTAAGACCGTACCCGTCCGGCCCGGTCACCCAGCCCTGGGCACGGCTTCCATCCGTTCCGGTGGCATCGGCCGTCATCAGCCACCGGCCCGCCCGCCGGGCGTCTTCCGCGACCGTCTCGGGGATGCTGTCGACGGTGTCCGGGGTGAGTGAGGCGAACAGCGCGGCTACATCTGTCCTGATGGCGCTGTGTATGCGCCGCGCCGCCACGTGTCGGGGAATGGTGATGACCCCAGGGAGCGCGAACGTCGTGACGGGGACGGCGGCGGTCGAACCGGGTGGGACAATAGTCTCCACCTGCGAGCCGCTCGCAGGCTGCCAGGCTCCGTCGAGGTACTCCAGTGCGCCCTCGTCGAAGACCGCGGCCATCGAACGCGCGGTGCCGCGCGAGGCCCCTCCCCCCGGCTGGCGCAGGTCGGCGATGAGCATCTCGTCGACCGGGGTGACACGGGCCGCCGTCAGGTTGGCGATCAGGTCACCGGGGCCGCCGTCGTCGGCCATGGCCGGCACAACGGTCACCCCTGCGTGCTCGGCTTCCTTGCCGAACACATCGAAGACGCGCTGGATGTAGTGCTGCTCACCAGTCGTGTCGACGTAGTGGGTCCCAGCGGTGATCGCCGCGCGTACCACCGGTTCTCCCCACAAGGTGAACGGGCCCGCACAGTTGACGACGGCATCGCAGTCAGCAATTGCATCAGCCAGACCAGCCGGGTCCGCCAGGTCCGCGACCCGGGTCTCGGCTCCTGTCACGCCGGCCTCCACTGCCGCAGCCCACAGCCGATCCGCGTCACGGCCCACCAGCACCGGCGTGATCCTGCGACGGCACAGCTCGGCGACGGTGAGCCTTCCGGTGAACCCACTCGCGCCATACACGGCAATCCTCATGCCATCTCTCCCTGTTACTCGTGCTGAGCCGACGGAACATCCGCTCACCCATCACCGTAGGGACCGCACTGTGAACGTCCTATGCCTGGAGATCCGACTTAGATGTCCATTCGTCCGGAACAGCCGAACCGGACAGTACGTTGGGACCATGGACGTACTCAGTGACGCCGTCGCCGCGATGCGCACCGGTGTCCCACACTCGTCGCGGACGCAGCTGCGCACCCCCTGGGGCATCCGCTTCGAGCCGCAGCAGGGCGCGGGCTTCCACGTGATCCTGCAGGGCTCATGCTGGCTGGTCCCCTCACAAGGCAGGCCCATCACTCTGGGCGTGGGCGACGTGGTGTTCCTGCCCCGTGAACTCGGGCACGCGATCGCGGACGCGCCGACAACACCGCTGCCCGATGACGCCACGAGACGCCTGGTCGAAGCCGACGTACGCGACGCGAACGCCGGCCATGAGGGCGCGACCACGGTGATGCTCTGCGGCGCGTACCGGCTCGATCAGGCCCGAGCCCATCCGCTCCTCACCGAACTGCCCGACGTCGTACACCTCCCGGCCCGCATCGGGCAGCAACCTGCACTGCGCGGAGCCATCGACCTTCTCGGCCACGAACTCGCCGCCGAACCGCTGCCAGGCGCTTCCGGAGTCCTGCCCGCGCTCCTCGACGTCCTGCTGCTCTACATCCTCAGAGCCTGGTACGACGAGCAACCCGAGCAGGCCACCACCGGATGGGGCGCGGCCTTGCGTGATCCCGCGGTCGCCGCCGCACTGCGGGCCATCCACGGCGAACCCGCGCAATCCTGGACCGTCCAGACCCTTGCCGCGCTGGCGGGCCTGTCCCGGTCCGCCTTCGCCCAGCGGTTCACCTCAACGGTCGGCTGCCCACCCCTCACCTACCTGACCTGGTGGCGCATGACCACGGCGGCACGGATGCTCCGTGATACCGACCTTCTCCTCCGCTCGGTGGCCGAACACACCGGCTACACCTCCGAGTACGCCTTCGCCAAAGCCTTCAAAAGGGAGTTCGGCACAGCGCCGGGCCAATACAGGAACGGCTCTCGGCCCCGTTCCGAGCTCAGCACACACTCGGGCTAGAGACCCCTGGCCCAAAGCGACCACCGGACAACCGGCAGCAGGCGCCGATCTCCGACGCCTCGACAGCCTCTGAAACCCGAGCATCTCCGCCTCGTGCGCGGGCATCGCTCCCAACTCGTCGATCTTGGCCGCCACCGCTGAATCAGCATCGTCCGGTCGGGACCATCGACGGGCCTGGGCTCACCACGCCGGGCCAGGACGGACGGCCGCTACGGAATCCGGTCACGGCCCCCCTCACATACACGGCCCTGATCATGGCGTGCTCCGGGCCGGTCCCTGTCAGATCGCCCTCGTTGCCGACCCGTTCCGCAGCACACCGCGCCCGCGGATCCCGGCCCCCAGGCCGGCGAACGCCCGAAGGCTGGATCAGCCCGCGGATCGTCCGCTCCTCCCGCCGTCCGTACTCGTGGAGCAGGCGGCACCGGCTCAGCTGCGGCGCGATTCAATCGGCCCTCCACTCGATCCCGTTCAGCAGGAGCCGTCCGCCGATGGTCAGGCCTTGCGTCCCACGCCACCGAACATGGCTACCTCGGCGGCCGGTTCGGCCTCGCCGCCATCCGGGCGCCATCGATTGCAGGAGACCACGCCTGGCTCCAGGAGCTCCAGCCCGTCGAAGAACCCAGCGACGGCGGCCGGGGTGCGCTGGGTCAGCTTCGGCGTACCGTGCTCGTTCCAGAAGGCCACCGCGGCGTCAACGTCCGACAGGTCCGGTCGGGTAATGGTGTGCGAGAGGACGAGGTGGCTGCCTTCGGGCAGCGCGTCCATCAGACGCCGCACTATCGCGTACGCCTCCTCGTCCTCCTCGATGAAGATGACGACGCCGAGCAGCACCAACGCCACGGGCTCACTGAAGTCCAGCGTCCGTGCCGCCTGCTCCAGGATTGCTTCGACGTTACGCAGGTCCTCGTCGAGGTAGTCGGTGCGCCCCTCCCGCGTGCTCGTCAGCAGGGCCTCGGCGTGGGTCAGCACGATGGGGTCGTTGTCGACATAGACGATGCGGGACTCCGGCGCGACACGCTGAGCGACCTCGTGCGTGTTGTCGGCCGTCGGCAGACCGGTGCCGATGTCGAGGAACTGCCGTATCCCGCACTCGTCAGCGAGGTACCGTACGGCGCGCCCGAGGAACAGCCGGTCGGCGAGGGCGTAGTCGCCGATACCCGGGTGCAGTTGGCGTATCTGGTCCCCAGCTTCCTGATCGACCAAGTAGTTGTCCTTACCGCCCAGCCAGTAGTTCCAGATCCGGGCCGTGTGTGGCTGGTCGGTTTTGATTCGCTTGCGCGCCTCGATCGCCGCGGCGGGAATCTCAGTCACGGGACGTCCTCCAGATCAAGCCGATATACGGTCAAGGAGCAACCTAGCGGCAGGAGTTGAGGACAGCGACTCCGTCCGACGACAGGGCTGGACTGAGGAATGGCAC
Organism: Streptomyces sp. NPDC058470; assembly: GCF_042721055.1. Classification (NCBI taxonomy): domain Bacteria; kingdom Bacillati; phylum Actinomycetota; class Actinomycetes; order Kitasatosporales; family Streptomycetaceae; genus Streptomyces; species Streptomyces sp. NPDC058470. The sequence continues at coordinate 41,389 of NZ_JBHXMF010000053.1, read as the reverse complement.
CGTTCGGCCTCCCATGAGGCATCAGATGCAGAGGACTCCTCGCATCAACCGCCGTCTGGACCGCCTTCGTCACCCACTTCAAGCAGCCCAGCCGCTACAGGGAAGGCGCGAGCTCTGAACAGGGATCGCGTCAGGGGGCGCAAACCCCGCTGCACGGTCCCAGCCACAGTGGACCGCAGCCGTAGTCGGTCCAGTTGCACCACCACGGTGAGGCGTAACACACCATGTCGCAGCTTCCGCTCCCCGCGCATTGGGAATTGCAGTCCATGACCTGGGTGCCCTGGTCACTCCGAGGCGCCGCGCCTTGCGTGTCCGCAGGGCCCAGCGTCATGAGAATCGCCTGCGCCTCGCTCTCGCCGAACGCCGCCACCGCCGCCGATTCCAGCTCTTCGGGGGCTCCTCCCTGTCGGCGCCCCGCGATGATCTGCGGTGCCAGCCGCGTCGCGTCGTCCAGGACGGCGGACTGCTCGGCCGACAGACCGGGGTGCGTTTTCCGGTAGTTCGCGAAGTGCGCCACCCACAGATCGCTCCGAGCCGAAGCGGACAGCGCGCCGTAGACGGCGCGCCGATAGTCCGCGGGGTAGGAGACGAACTCGGAGTAGCCGGAGGGCAGCCGGTCGCGGTTGGCCTTCACCCATCGCGACGCCTTGCTGCCCTTGGCGCGAGTCACGGCCTGCGCGGGTGAGGCTGCCAGACCGCCGGTGACCAGAAACGTTCCCAGGGCCAGCCCCGGCACGGCCTTGAGGATTCCTCGACGGCTCGGGGGCCGCAGCACATCGAGGTTGCGGAGCGCACGCACCACCCGCAGCGAGTCCGCCGGCCCCAACAGCCGCGCCAGGCGGACGGACAGCGCGGTTCCGGTCCAGGCCCGCACCTGGTCGCCTTTGACCGCCAACAGGGTCGGCGCCCACTCGGCCCCATCCCCCAGGGCACGCGCGCGCAGGCCGCGAATACGGGGTTCCGTGAGGCCCGCGGCGGTCAATTTGCCGTCGACGGACACACGAACCCGATCCACCACTTCTTCGCAGAATCGACAGTCGGCGTCGAATGCCAATATCCACTCGGTCACAAGCTTCTCCCCACGTTTACTTGACAACCCGACCCACGGCGGCCGCCCGGTGTAGGTTTTCATGCCGATCCATAGAGTGCCGTTCAGCACGATTTCACGCTTCGGGTCTACCTGAAGAGAAATCATTTGCCGAGGCCTCTGGAAACATCAATCATTTCGACGAGGATCGAAACGTTTTACATTCACAGGCCATACTTACGGTGGTCTCGCAGGTTCGACTCCGGATGGCGACGAGCCTGGTGGCTCAAAGCGAGCAGCCTCGCCGAGGGCCGATACTTCGCAAGTGCGGACCACTGATGGCTCGTCTCAGTTTCAGCAAGGATGTCGAGAACGCCGTGACGACTCCGTCCCAGGGGCAGAAGCGACCACCGTGGTCGCACGGCTCTCAGGAGGCCCTCCATGACGAACGACCGGATCACCGAGATCCTCAATCGCCCGCTGAGCCAGGAGTTGCTGGCTCGTGACCTCTGCCGCCTGGCCTACGTGGCCAAGGATGGGACACCGCGGAACATCCCGATCGCCTTCGCCTGGAACGGCAGGGAGGCCGTGATGTGCACGTCGAAGAACGCCCCGAAGCTGGCTTCGCTCCGTCAGAACCCAGCCGTCGCCCTCACGATCGACACCGAAGTGCACCCGCCCAAGATCCTGCTCGTCCGCGGCACTGTTGAACTCGACGAGGTCGACGGCATTCCCGATGAGTACCTCGAAATGAATGGCTCCTACGAGATGACGGCCGAGCAACGGGTCGAATGGGAGGCCGAGGTCCGCTCGCTCTACGACGGCATGGTCCGCATCGTGATGACGCCGACGTGGGCGAAGCTGATCGACTTCGAGACGACCTTGCCCAGCGCCGTCGAGGAACTCGTCCGGCAGCGTGCGGAACGTCAGCAGAAGAGTGGCACCAGGGTGCGGTCCGTCGAGCCAAGAGTGTCGAAGTCATGACCATCCGGCGCGTGGGGCGAGCAATTCAGCCTCGACGGGAGAAGCCCCACCAACCGGCCGGAACTACCATCACCGCAGCCACCGTCAGGAGATCCTGAACATGCGAAAGCTCATTGCCCAATAACGGCCACCCGCGAGGACAGCCGACCCCGAAGTGCCCTGCTGCCTGGCCTGTGAGCGTCTCACTTCCCGTCGCGCCCCAAGCTTGCCGACAGCGTCGAGGGGCCTGCGGCGTCAGCCACGCCGGCTCGCGGCTGCTGGCGGATCTCGCTGATGCCACCAGGGTGGCCACCCCCCGTACTCCGCCGTCCTCAGGCCGCTTCGGCCGTTCACGGGACCGGACATGATCCGGGCCGGATCGCCACCGACCTGGCGTTGATGCTCGCCGACAGCGGTGAAGCGCTCGCGGATCTGGCCGTACTGCGGGAGCAGAAAGTGGTGTTCGGCTGGCCCCTTTGCCGCGACACCAAGGAGCCTGGCGGCTACTCGCCGACACGAACGAAAAGCAGCGCGGCCGTACGCCCGGCCGGCCCGCGTCCCGGGTCGTCCGATCCGCCGTCGCGGTTGCCTCCGCCTGGCGAGCGTCTCCCGGAATGTGGGTGTGGTCGCGTCTTCGGCAGCCGCGACGTCCACGACGACCAGCCCCGGCTTCCGGACGTGTACCTCGTTGATCGGATCCGTTCAGGGCATGACGAGCCGGACCCCCGATGAGTTCGCCGCAGTGGACACCTCCACCCGACCAAGAACGATCGCGGCCCGTTCGGTCACGGCGCCGGGTCGGTGAGAGAGCCGCGCTCATCCTTTGGCGCCGTCTACGGCGGTAGCGCGGGCGCGGGCGCCGGTTGTGCTGGTGTGCTGCCTCCGACTGGGCAGTGCGGGGTTGAAGACGCGGGCCACGCGCTGGGTCCAGGGAGGAGTGAAGTCGAGGATGAAGCTGACGCGGTCGGCGAAGCGGGCTTCGGGGACGGGGATTTCGATGCCGGGGTGGTGGAGGCGACCGTGGGTGACAGCGGCGGCGACGTAGTTGGTGATGGCGTCGGTGCGGTGGGTGCGGGGGCGTTGGCCGGGTGGGGTGAGGTGACTGAGGATCCGCAGGACCGTGGGGATGCTGGCGTCGAAGCTGCCTTGGTGCAGGGGTGGGCAGACGGCGGCGACGGTGAGGGGGTCGGAGTCGGTGGTCGCATCAAGGCCCGTTTGGTCGTACCAGAAAGCGGCTGCGTGGGCTTCTCCGCGGGCGTGGTGATGCAGGGAGAGACAGTAGGCGGCCGGGGTGTGTCCGGCGCCGGCGGCGTACTGCCACCAAAACCGTGCCCCGTCCGCGACGCCGGCGAGGTGCAGTGCGCAGCCCAGCAACCAGGCGCCGGGGGGTTCGGGGAGCTGGTCGGTGAGAAATTCCAACGCGCCGGGGACCACTGTGGTGACGACGACCTCGCAGAGGTGGTCCAGATGCAGGGTGGCGGCTGTGTCGCCGGCCTGCTCCTCGGCCAGGGGGTTCGCTGCGTCGGGAGTGAAGTCGACGTAGGGGCAGTCTTTGTAGGCGACAGTGTCGGTGGGGACGCGGGGGTGGTGGTGGAGGCGGGCGCGGGCGAGGAGAGCGTCGATGGGGGGCATGGCGTCTGGGTTCACTCCCGGGGGCTGTGTGTGTAGACGAGACGTTCAAGGGTGGCGCGGGCGTGGTGGTCGACGGCGTGGGCGAGGGCGGGGCTCAGGCCCAGGACGTCGGGGATCTCCTCAAGGGGCATGTCGCACAGGTAGCGCAGCACCGCGACGTCCATCTGGTCGTGCGGGAGGCGGCTGATCGCGTCGAAGAGGTCGACGAGTTCACTGAGGGCGACGAAGTGACCCGGTGATGCGTCGTGGACTTCGGCGGTGGAGAAGACGGCGGCGCGCAGGTCGGGGTGGCCCTCGTACTGGCGGTGGGCGCGGGCCATGACCCGCTCGCGCAGCAGTCGCCAGGCGTAGCGGCGGATGTTCTCACTGTTGGCGGCCTCGCTCCAGCACAGCCACAGGATGTCGAAGGTCTCGGTAACCACCCAGCGGGCTCGGTGGTCGGTGAGGAGGAAGGCGCGTGTGTAGGCGGTGTAGGCGTCGGCCATGGCCTCGGTGAACGCCTGGTGGGCCAGGGGCGGGGGTTCAGGCTGGAGAGCGACCTGCTGTATGCACTGCTCGATCCAACCGGGTTCCTTGTGGGCTTCGCGGGCCGCTGCGGTCCACAGCCGGCGCACGGGTTGGACGGGCAGGCCCAGGGCGCGGATCACGCTGAAGGTGATCTCCCAGGCGGGGTAGTAGCCGTTGCCGCGCAGCAGTTCGCTTATGCGGGTCTTGGAGTAGCCGGAGCGGTCGACGAGGTCGTCGAGGGTCAGGCCGCTGGAGAAGAGGAAGCCACGGACCGGCTCCAGCCAGGCGCGGTGTGAGAGGCCCGCGGTGTCGGAGATGGGGGCCGGCTTGCGGCCCCGGCGGCCTTGGGTATCTGGTCGGGGCGGCTGGTCGGCATCGGGGGGCCAGATCATCGGGGCGGCTCCTGTATGCCGGCGGCTGTGGGGTCGGCGGGCGGATGGGAGCCGTCGGGCGGGCTGGGGCCGTCGGGCGCGGTCAGGGCCTGGACGATTTGCTGCACGATCAGGCCCAGGGACGGGAGCAGTGCAGCCACGGCCGCGACGTGTCCCAGCACGGTCATCACCGTGCTCCACGTGAGGACCGTCGCCAAAACGGCTACGGTCACCACTTTCTTACTCGACATCGCACTCGGTTTCTGTGAGCGGTTCACACACCAACAGCCCTTCCTGGCTGCAGTGCTGAAGCACTGTCAGGAGAGCGACGCCAGCATTGCGTGCCTGCCTCGTGCGACGCCACGTGATCATGGAGTTGCGGAACAATGCCTCTGTGAAAGCCGGGCCCCGCTGCCCCCCGCCACCCCCGGTCGGGAGCGAGAACCGCCGATGATTCAACCCTTTGAGGGGAAACATCGCTTCTGCCCACACCTGGCTCGCTCACCTGCCCCATCGTGGAAAGGCGAGGCGCCACTCGACGCCGCACAAGAGCGTGCGGTCCCCGGTGCTGAAGAAACACCTCAAGGGGGGCCGCACGGCACCCCGTTGCGCGCCCGCCTGCCGCCCGCCCGCCTGCCGCCTGCCGCCTGCCGCCTGCCGCCTGCCGCCTGCCGGGCCACCATCCGCCGCTCCGGCTGCCCGACAGCACCCGTGGCCGTGTTGATTGCCCGCGAGCAGCTCCACCACAAGAACGCCAGGAGCTCAGGGGCTGCCCGACTGCGTCATGGCGTCGGCGAGTTGGCCCACGACATCCAGGATTCCCTGACCGAACGCGGTCGGGGCTACCAGCACGCCGAACACCAGCACAATGACCACGGTCAGCTTCTCGTCCGACCGGCTTCGGGCCTCTGTGCGTCGACGCAGCCGCACAACGATGATGACAGCCAGCAGAACCGCCACATTGATCGTCAGCAACACCCGGCTAGTCCTCCCGGCAGGCAAGAACGTCCCAGCCATCCTGTGTAGCCCCAACTACTCAATACAGCTGCCCAGTTACCGTTTGTTGACGGCAAAGCACTTCCCTAAGGCCGGAATCCAGGCCTTGCGCACCTTCATCAATGAGTGGTTGTCGGGTCAAGGTCGACCCGCCCAGTGGCCGCGCTCACCGGCGGCCTGTCGAGCAATGGCGCAGACACTTCGTTTCCACATATTGCGAGGCATGAGGTTGTTGAGCATGAGCGCGTCGTCATGGCATACCGATGGCGGTCTGGAAGATCGTGGTGGGCCTGAACGTTGCCTGCAGGTATGCGGATCAGTGAGGCTTCCAGAGTCAGCGGTGTGAGTGCGCGATCGTTGCGGCACTACGAGGATGAGGGGTTGATCGTCCCGGGGCGTTGCAGCAATGGGTTCCGTGACTACTGCCGGTCCACTGTCGACCGGGTGCTCCGCATCCGCTCGTTGCTCGAGTCAGGACTGCCTGTGCGGCTGATCAGGGAAATCCTGCCCCGCCTCGCCGACGGATCCGACGTCAGCACGGATGCGGTATGCGCAGAGTTCCTGTCCGAGGTGCAGAGCTATCGCGATCGACTCGCTGCGCGTATCGCAATTCTCAGCGAACAGCAGTCGGCACTCGACGCCTACCTGCGGGAGGCCCGACGCGCCGCTCTGTGAACGTCAGTTGACCTTGACGTAAGTGTGAGACTCCTACGGTCCGTGCATGGAGATCGACGAGCAGCATCACACCACCGCACAGACGGTACGAGCGCTGGTCCAGCAGTCCCATCAGGGACCGAAGGACCTGACACTCACAACCGATCGGCCCCGCCCCACCCCGGGGCCCGGCGAGTACCTGATCCGAGTGGGCGCCGCCGGTGTCAACTTCGCTGACGTCATGCAGACCCATGGAACCTACAGCGGAGGCCCGCAGGCCCCTTATGTGGCGGGCTTCGAAGCCGCCGGCGAGATCGCAGGTGTCGGACCGGACGTAGAGACCCCGATGCGGATCGGCACCCACGTCGTCGGTGCCGGTCCGGGTGCCTTCGCGCAGTACATGACGATGCCGGCCGCGGGTGTGATCCCCGTGCCTTCCGGTTGGAGTGACGCCGAAGCCCTCGGCCTGGTGCTGAACTGGGCAACTGCTTTGGCCGCGCTGAAGCCGTTGGGCGAGATCAAGAGGGGTGAGGTGGTGCTTGTTCATGCAGCGGCCGGAGGGGTGGGACAGGCTGCCGTCCGCCTTGCTCACCATTACGGTGCGCGCGTGATCGCCACGGCGTCGCCGGCCAAGCACGACAGCGTCAAAGCGCTCGGCGCCGACGAGGTCCTGGACAGCGCACACCCTGGCCTGGCCGAGGAGATCAAACGCCTGACCGGCGGGGTCGACCTGGTCCTGGAATCGGTGGGACAGGCCACATTCGAAGCCAGTCTGTCCGTCACCAAACCCTTCACCGGACGCGTCATCGTCTTCGGCGCCTCATCCGGCAACGCCGCTGTGACCACACACGACCTGGTCTTCACCCACCAGGTCCAGCTCAAGGGTCTGCACATCGGCGCGCTGGCGAGCACAGCACCTTCCCTCTACCAGTCGTTGCTCGTCGAGATCGAGGCCCTCATCGCCCAAGGGACATACCCGCCCGGCGCCCCCCAGATCCACCCCTTGGCAGACGGGCCGGCAGTGCTCCAACAGCTCGAAGCCCGCCAGACCCGCGGCAAGCACGCCCTCGACCCCTGGCGCTAGGAATCCCGATGACTCACCGCAACACCCCGCCGAGCGGCGCGGGTGGAGGTAGGGACGGTCTTGAGGAGTGCGCGGGCCTCGGAGGCGGCAGAGACCGTTCTGCCAGGTCGCGGCGGCCGGGGCAGCAGGCAGGTAGTACTCGCGCACCAGGGACCTGAGGTGTCGGCGATCTGCTGGCGACGTCCGGCTGGGCTCAGGCGAGAACGGCGACGGCGCGGGCCAGGTAGCTGTCGTCGGGGTGTGGGCGGAGGACGTACACGCCGGTGCGCAGGATGTTTGCCGGCACCAGGGCGTCGCCGGAATCGGGCTTCTTGCGTGAGACGCTGTGGCACCCGCGGGCGCCGACGTCCGCCGCGGGGACCGGGCCCGGCGGCGGACGGAACCTGCCGCTGTCGCGGCCGGCCGGCAGGCCCTACGCCGACTCCCGCAACCGCAGCTTTCCGTGGACCACCAACTCGTCCCGGCTGAGCCCGCCGCTGCGGGTCAGCAGCCGCGCCGCCTGTTCGACGGCGAGCGCGCCGAGCTCCCGGGTGTCGAGGGCGACGGTGGACAGCGGCGGTTCGACCAGGGATCCGAGCTGAAGGCCGTCGAAGCCGATCACGGCGAGGTCCTGGGGGACCCGGCGTCCGAGTCGGCGGGCGGCACGCAGTGCGCCGATGGCGATGATGTCGTTGAACGTGAACACGGCGGTGACGTCGGGGTGCCGGGCTAGCAGGTACTTCAGCGCGCCCTCCCCGCCCTCCACGCTCTGGTCGGCGCGGCACACCGCGTCCGAGTCGAGTCCGCAGGCGTCCATCGCGGCGGCGAACCAGTCGTGCCGGTTGCTCGGCTCGGACCGGCCCGCGTGATCGAGCATGCCGATCCGCCGGTGCCCCGACTCGGCCAGATGGCGGATCGCGGAGGCGACGCCCTGCTCTCCGTCGATCCGGATCGTGCTGAACCGCTCGGAGCGGTGCTCCCGGTCGATGAGCACGACCGGCATCCCACGGGTCAGCCGGTCGATCTCCTCCTCGGTCAGGCTCATGTACCCCACGACAGCGTCCACCTGCGAGGTGATCGCCTCCAGAGTGCCCCGCTCCTCCTCCACCCGATCACCGGTGTCGCACACGACGACATGCCAGCCCCGAGCCCGCGCCGCGTCCAGGGAGGCGGCGGCGACCTCGGTGAAGAAGGGGTTGAGCAGATCGGGGATCACGAGCCCGACGCTGATCGTGTCCTGGCGGACGAGCCCCCGGGCGAACCGGCTCGGCCGGTACCCCAGCGCGAGGGCGGCATCGAGGACGCGCTGCTTGGTGGCGACACCGATCTCGTCCTTGTCGTTGAGCGCCCGGGACACCGTCTGCCGGGACACCCCGGCACTCCGGGCCACATCGTCGATCGTCACCCGGCGGGGTCCGGTCCCCGACGACGCCATCGTTCACCTCCGCCTGTTGCCGACGCGCGCGCGTCGCAAGGGACACTGAGTATGCCCTGGGCCGACATTCTGGTGCGACCACGTGTTCGAACGATTGATGGTGCTCCCCTGGCTCAGGAGCCTTGACACTCGACCCGACCGAAGCGCAAAATCCCAATCACTTCGCAACAAGTTCCCCCGTTACCGCTCCCGTGAGCGCTCACGGTACCGCTCACGGAAGCACATTCCAACCAGAAGGCATCCGCCTCCAGGTGTCAACGTCGACCCCGCCTAGCACCGTCGCTAGTCGTTCTCTGGAACGGAAGATATGAGCAGCACAGTCACACGTACTCGCCTCGTCATCGCAGCCGCGGCCGCCGGCATGGTCGTCCTCGCCGGATGCTCGTCGTCCGACTCGTCGTCCGACAACGCGTCCGCCGCCTCCTGTGAGCCCTCCAAGGGCAAGGTCACTCTCCAGTACTGGAACACCGTCAACGGCATGGACAAGGTCGTCGACCTGTGGAACAAGGACCATCCCGACATCCAGGTCGAGTCGAAGAACATCTCCAACGACCAGTACGGCGCGATCGGCAACGCCCTCAAGGCCGGTACGGCGCCGGACCTCGCCCAGGTCGGCTACGACCAGTTGCCCACCCTGCGCTCCCAGGACGCCTTCGTTGACGCCTCGGCCTGCAAGACGGCCGCCGACGCCGAGTCGAAGTTCGTTCCGTGGACCTGGTCGCAGGCCAGCTTCGCCAACACCGGGGTGTTCGCCCTTCCACAGGACACGGGCCCGATGGCCATGTACGTACGCACCGACATCTTCAAGAAGTACGACGTCCCGATCCCGACGACCTGGGACGAGTACACGACCGCCGCGGAGAAGCTGCACAAGGCCGACCCGAAGCTCACCATGACGTTCTTCGACCCGAACAACGCCGAATGGTTCAACGGGCTCCTCTGGCAGAACAACGCGAACATGTACAGCTACTCCGACGACAAGTGGCACGTCACCGTGGAGTCGGACAAGAGCAAGCAGGTCGCCGACTACTGGCAGAAGCTGATCGACGACAAGCTCGTGCGTACCGACCTCGCCAACGGGTCGACACAGATGTTCGCCGCCTACCAGAACGACCAGATGGCCACCCAGATCGGGGCGGCCTGGGGCTACACGGGGATGCGTGACAACCTGCCCGACCAGGCCGGCAAGTGGTCGATCGTCCCGATGCCGACCTGGGGTGCGGACGGCAACTCCGGCGACTGGGGCGGCTCGACCGTCGCGTTCATGAAGGGCGGCAAGCACCTCTACGAGGCTGCCGAGTTCAACACGTGGCTGAACACCGACCCTGAGGCGCTCGCGCTGGCGAACGAGGTGGGCGGCCTGTACCCGGCGTCCACCGACGGGCTGAAGCTTCCGGCGCTGTCCAAGGGTGTGCCGTACTACAACAACGAGAAGATCTTCGACGTCTTCGCCGAGTCGTCCAAGAAGGTCGACACCGACTTCAGCTGGGGTCCCACCCAGAAGTCGGTGAACCTGGCACTGCAGGACGCGATGTCCAAGGCAGTGGCCGGGGACGGCAAGCTGACCGACGCGCTCGCCGCTGCCCAGGCCTCCGCGCTGAAGTCGATGGACGACCTGGCGATCCCGGCCACGGCGGGTAAGTGACCTCAGAATGACCGACATCGCCACCCGCCCCACCGACGCGGTGTCACCACCGCCCCGGGGCCGCCGCCGTCCGCGCCTGGACGTCAGCGGCCCCCGGGCCGGCACCATCGTCGCGTTCGTGACGCCCTTCTTCCTGCCGTTCGTCCTCTTCTACCTCGTGCCCATCGGCTACGCGCTCTGGCAGAGCTTCCGCGTGGTACGCCGCTCCGGCGGGCAGTACGGCACCTCGTACACGACGTTCGGCGGTTTCGAGCAGTACGTCGAGGTGTTCCAGAACCACGAGTTCTGGTCCAGCATCGGCCGTATCGGCCTGTTCGGTATCGTTCAGGTGCCAGTCATGCTGTTCCTTGCACTGGTCATGGCCCTGCTCCTTGACTCTCCCCTGCTGAAGCTCAAGGGGGCCTTCCGCACTGCCGCGTTCATGCCGTACGCGGTGCCCGGCGTCATCGCCGCGATCATGTGGTCGTATCTCTACTCGCCGCAACTCAGCCCGATCGTCGACCTGTTGAACGGCATCGGTCTGAAGCCGGACTTCCTGGGCCCGGGTGCCGTGCTGTGGTCGGCGGCGAACATCTCGACCTGGCTGTGGACCGGCTACAACATGCTGATCATGTTCTCGGCGCTGCAGTCCATCCCGCAGGAACTCTACGAGGCCGCGAGGATCGACGGGGCCGGCAACTGGGCCATCGCCTGGCGCATCAAGGTCCCGATCATCGCCCCGTCCATCGTCATGACCACGGTGTTCTCGATCATCGGCACACTCCAGCTGTACTCCGAGCCGGCCGTGCTGCGCCAGATCTCCTCGAACATCTCCAGCACGTTCACCCCGAACATGCTGGCGTACACCGTGGCCGTCGGGAACAACTACCAGCAGGCCGCCGCCATTTCGGTGGTCGTCGCCGTCATCACCTTCGTCTTGAGCTTCGGGTTCATGCGACTGACCTCCAAGAGGGCGGGACTGTGAACAAGCAACCCCGTGTCCAGGAAAGCCACGTGAGCCGTACGGCCGTCATGGCCCTGATGCTCGTGCTGGCGATCTACTTCATGCTGCCGCTGTACTTCCTGATCGTCGCGGCGACCAAACCGCAGGGCGATCTCGCCTCCACCAGCGGCCTGGCGTTCTCGAACTTTCAGCTGTTCGACAACCTGCACACCCTGTTCACCTTCAACGACGGCATCTTCGCCCGATGGATCCTCAACACCGTCGTCTACGCGGTGCTGGGCGCGGCCGTGGGCACCCTGATCTCGGCGCTGTGCGGCTACGCGCTCGCCAAGTTCCGCTTCCGCGGCCGGGAGTTCCTCTTCTCGGTGATTCTCGGCGGTGTGCTGGTCCCCAGCACCGCGCTGGCTCTGCCGCTGTTCCTGCTGTTCTCCGAGGTCGGACTCGTCAACACCTACTTCGCGGTCTTCCTGCCCAGCATCGTCAGCCCGTTCGGCGTCTATCTGGCGAGGATCTTCGCGAACGCCGCTGTGCCGCAGGAACTCATCGAGTCCGCGCGCCTCGACGGTGCCGGCGAGTTCCGCACTTTCTTCTCGGTCTCGTTCAGGCTGATGTCCCCGGCGCTGGTGACCATTTTCCTGTTCCAGTTCGTCGGCATCTGGAACAACTTCTTCCTCCCGATGGTGATGCTCCAGAAGGAGGAGCTCTTCCCGATCACGCTCGGCCTCTTCACCTGGAATGGGCAGACCGCCCGCACCCCGCTCCTCCAGGAGTCCGTGATCATGGGCTCGCTGGTGTCGATCGTGCCCGTGATCATCCTGTTCATCGTCCTCCAGCGGTTCTGGCGCACCGGCCTCGCCGCCGGCTCCCTCAAGTGACCGCTCCCGTCCCCCACTCCGCACAGAAGGTCCGCCCCGCCATGCCCAACTCCGCAGTATTCGTCCCCCACTTCCACTGGGACCGGGAGTGGTACGAGCCCTTCCAGGTCTTCCGGCACCGGCTCGTGACCGCCCTGGACACCGTGCTGGAGACGCTTGAGGCGAACCCGGACTTCCGGTTCACCGTCGACGGTCAGATGGCCGCGGTCGAGGACTACCTGGAGATGCGTCCGGAGAACCGCGAGCGGGTCGTGGCCCTGGTCCGCGAGGGCCGGCTCGCGATCGGACCGTGGCTGATCCTGCTCGATGAGTTCCTGTGTTCCGGCGAGACCATCGTGCGCAATCTCCAGATGGGGTGGGCGGCGGCGGAGCGACTCGGCGGCGCGATGCCCATCGGCTATCTGCCGGACATGTTCGGCCACGTCGCGCAGATGCCGCAGATCCTGGCACGCGCCGGGATCGAGCACGCGGCGCTGTGGCGCGGGGTGCCCGGCTCGGTCGAGGGGCACGCCTTCCGGTGGTGCGCCCCGGACGGCTCCGAGGTGCGCACCGAGTTCCTCTTCGACGGCTACGACAACGGCCTGGACGTCCTTCTGGTGCCGGACCAGGTCGGCCGTGCGCTCGGCGAGTACGCGGAGATGACGGCCGCGCGGTGGGCCGGCGATCCGGTGCTGGCCATGGCGGGCACCGACCACAACGCGCCGGACCCGCAGCTGGCGGCCTGGCTGCGCAAGGCGTCCTGCGCGGAGCTGCCGATCACCGTCGCCACCCTCGACGAGTACATCCGGGGCCATGTCCGTGACAAGGTGACTTCCGTCGTCACCGGTGAGCTGCGCAGCCATGTGCGGGGCAATATCCTGCCGGGCGTGCTGTCCGTACGGCTCGGCCTCAAGCAGCGGATGGCCCTCGCGGAGCGCACTGTCGACCACGCCGAGCGCGTGAACGCCCTGTGGTCGCGACGCGACGACTCGGCCTTCCTCTCCCTCGCCTGGCACAAGATCATCGAGTCCACCGCGCACGACTCGGTGGTCGGATCCGGCACCGACGAGACCTGCGACCAGGTCGCGGCGCGGCTCGCCGAGGCCGCGCAGACCGCCCGTGCCGTGCGGGACGCTGCGCTCGCCGAGCCCGCCGCCCGGGTGCCGAGCGACGCCTACCTGGTGGCCAACCCGCTGCCGTCGCCGCGCACGGCGCTGGTCGAGGTGGATGTCCTGGCCCCGGCTGCCGGGACCACGCTCGTCGCCACCGGCGCCGACGGGTCGGCTCATCCCGTGCAGCTGATCTCCGAGGACCCGACCGTGCTCAGCGACGAGCGCATGGATGCCTCGCAGCTCGAACGCGTACTGCGCCGTATCCACCGCAGGGAACTGTTCGGACTGCTGATCGACCGATACGAACTCACGCCGGGCTCACTGGTGTTCCATCTCGCCGAGGTGCCGGCCAGCGGGCCGTTCGACCTGCTGATCCTGCGTCGCGAGGTCGCCGCCGCGGCTGCCGCGCACCCGGGCGAGTGGCAGGTGCGGACGCTGGCCGAGGCGCGGGCGACCGCGCTGGTGCCGGTGCACGTGCCCGCCTCCGGGCTGACCGCTGTCCGGGTCTCGGCGGCCGACGGGAACAGCGTCCCGACGCCACGGCTCGCGCCGACCACGGCCACCGTGACGCCGTCGGCGGACGTGCTGTCGAACGGCCTGGTCGAAGTGGTGGTGGCCGACGACGGCACCCTGGTCGTGACCGGCGCGGACGGCACAGTCCTGTCGGGGGTGGGCCGCCTGGTCGACGGCGGTGACCGCGGCGACAGCTACAACTACGCTCCCCCGGCCCGGGACACGCTGGTGTCGGAGCCGACCCAGGTCGGCGTCGAGCTCGTCGAGAACGGGCCGCTGCGGTCCCGGCTGCGCGTCACCCGCGTCTACGAGTGGCCCGACGCGCTCGCCGCCGACCGTGACCTGCGCGGCGAAACCACCGTCCCGACGCCGGTGGAGATGCTGGTGGAGCTGCGCACGGGCGAGCCGTTCGTACGGATCTCGACCGCCTTCCTCAACCGGTCCGCCGACCACCGGCTGCGCTTCCACGTGCCGCTGCCCCGGCCCGTGACCACGTCCGCCTCCGCCGGCCAGTTCGCCGTCACCGAGCGCGGACTCACGGCGGAGGGCGGCTGGGGCGAGTACCCGCTCCCGACCTTCCCGGCGAGCACCTTCGTGGCGGCAGGGCCGGCCACCGTCCTCCTCGGCCACTCCAGCGAGTACGAACTCGTCGACGACGGCTCGGCGTTGGCCCTCACTCTGCTGCGCGCGATCGGCTCGATCAGCGTCAACATCCACCCCCTGCGCGACGAGCCCGCGGCGAGCGAGATCCCCACCCCGGGCGCACAGGATCTCGGTATGCGCATCGAGAACCGGCTCGCCGTCCTGCCCTCGGCCACCGGCTGGCAGGCCGCGGACGCGGTCGCCCTCGCCGAGGAGTTCCGCAGCGACGTGCTCGTCACGCGGGGTACCGCACCCGCCGGGGGCACCCTGCCGGCCGACATGAGCGGCGTACGGGTCGACGGCAAGGACGTGTTCGTCTCCAGCATCCGCAGGGTTCCCGCCGACGGGCACGGAGCCGGGAACGGGCCCGGAGTCGGGTACGGCATCGAGGTCCGGCTCGCCGCGCTGAGCGACACCGGGTCGACCGCTCGCCTGACGGGTGACTTCACCGAGGCCACCACCGTCGACCTGCTCGGCCGGCCGCTCTCCACCACTCCGGCGCAGGACGGCCTCGAACTCGCCCTCGCGCCCTGGGAGATCCGCACGGTCGTGCTGAGGCAGCAGCACCCCACGGGCCCCACGAGCCGACCGTGAACGTCATCTGGTCCCGCGGCGGATCGTACGAACCGGGGGCGACCGACACGCGGTCCCGCCGCGGGCCGGACGAGCCGAGCGTAACCAGCACCGCATCCCGCCGACAGCCGTGCCAGTCGTACGAACTCAACACGACCGGCGCGCACACCCGCCACGGGCCGTACGAACCGGCCGCGACCGACACCTCCACACGTCGTCAGCCGTACGCACCGACCGCGGCCTGCTCCCGCACCCGCCACCGCCTAGACACACCAGACACGACCGATCACCTCCACCCCCACACCCACCACCAGCCGTACGAACCGGCCGTCACCGACCCCCACCTCCGCCACGGCACGGGCGACGTCCACCGAGCCCCCACGAAGAAAGACGTGACCTCTTGCTCTCCGAGCTCTCCGCGTATGTTTCGGACCTGGCACCGGGGCGCGGCGCGCTGCGCCCGGCGCGCTCGTGGCTGCACTCCGACGCCCCTTCCCTCTCCCTCAACGGGCCTTGGCGCTTCCGGCTGTCCCCCACGGCGTCGGTCGCGGCGGACTTCGTAGCCGACGATTTCTCCGACGACGGCTGGGGGACCCTGGCGGTGCCCGCGCACTGGGTGCTGGAGGGGGACGGCGTCTACGGCAGGCCCCTCTACACGAACATCCAGTACCCGTTTCCGATCGATCCGCCCCATGTCCCGGACGAGAACCCCACGGGCGACTACCGCCGCCACTTCGACCTTCCCGACGGCTGGTCGGGCGCCGAGCGGATCGTGCTGCGGTTCGACGGGGTCGAGTCGCTCTTCACGGTGTGGATCAATGGCGTGGAGGCCGGCGGCGCCAGCGGCAGCCGGCTCGCCCACGAGTTCGATGTGACGGACGCGGTGCGTCCGGGTGACAACGTCGTCGCGGTGCGGGTGCACCAGTGGTCCGCGGCGAGCTATGTCGAGGACCAGGACCAGTGGTGGCTGCCGGGGATCTTCCGCGACGTCACCCTTCTCGCCCGGCCGGCCGGGGGCATCGAGGATGTCTGGCTCAGGACCGGTTACGCCGCCGGGCAGGGCCGGATCGACCCGGAGGTCACCGCCGACGCGTCGGCCTTCCCCGTCACCCTGCGGATCCCCGAGCTCGGCGTCGAGCGGGTCTGGGCGACGGCGGCCGAGGTGGCCCCGCTGGACGTGGCCGAGGTGGAGCCCTGGTCGGCGGAGGAGCCGCGCCTGTACGAGGCGACGGTCTCCTCGGCGTCGGAGAGCATCGCCCTGCGGGTGGGTTTCCGCACGGTCGAGATCCGCGGCGACCAATTCCTGGTCAACGGCCGCCGGGTGGTCTTCCACGGGGTGAACCGTCACGAGACGCACCCCGAGCGCGGCCGGGTCTTCGACGAGCGGCATGCGCGCGAGGACCTCGCCCGGATGAAGCGGTTCAACCTGAACGCCATCCGCACCAGCCACTACCCTCCGCACCCACGGCTCCTCGACCTCGCCGACGAACTCGGGTTCTGGGTCGTCCTGGAGTGCGACCTGGAGACACACGGCTTCGACAAGATCGGCTGGGTCGGCAACCCGAGCGACGACCCGGCGTGGCGCCCGGCCTACCTCGACCGCATCCAGCGGACCGTCGAGCGGGACAAGAACCATCCCAGCGTCGTCATCTGGTCCCTCGGCAACGAGGCGGGCACCGGCAGCAACCTCGCCGCGATGTCGGCATGGGTCCACGCCCGGGACACCGAGCGACCGGTGCACTACGAGGGCGACCACACGGGCGAGTACACGGACATCTACTCACTCATGTACCCGACGGTCCCGGAGACCGAGCGGGTCGGCACCGACGACGCTTCGTCCACGCTCCTGGACTGCACCCCCGCGCAGAGCGCCCGCCAGCGCGGCAAACCATTCCTGCTGTGCGAGTACGCCCACGCGATGGGCAACGGGCCGGGCGCGTTCGATCAGTACGAGGCGCTCGTACACGAGTATCCGCGGCTGCACGGCGGCTTCGTCTGGGAGTGGCGGGACCACGGCCTCCTGGCGACGACCCCGGACGGAACGCCGTACTACGCCTACGGCGGCGACTTCGGCGAGGTCGTGCACGACGGCAACTTCGTGATGGACGGCATGCTGCTGAGCAACGACGTCCCCACGCCCAGCCTCCACGAGTTCAAGGCGGTCGTGCAGCCGCTCCGCTTCGCCTTCGACGGCGAGAAGGTCGCGATCACGAACCTGCGGCACTCGGCCGACACATCGGATCTGCGGTTTCGCTGGCGGGTCGAGCACGACGGAGTGCCCGTGGACTCGGGCGAGCTGGACGTCCCCGCCGTCTCGGCGGGCGAGTCGGGCCGGGTGACGCTCCCCCGGGTCACCGTGTCCCCGGACGCCGAGACCTGGTTCACGATCGACGCGGTGCTGGCGACCGGCACCGCCTGGGCGGACCAGGGGCATGTCGTTGCGACCGCCCAGCACGACCACTCGGTACGGCGGCCGGTCCCCCGCGCCCGTCCGCGCACCGACTGGCGGCCCGGCGACGGCACCCTCGCCCTCGGCATCGCCGAGTTCGCCGACGGGTCGCTCACCCGTCTCGCCGGTCGCGCCGTGACCGGACCGCGTCTGGAACTGTTCCGCGCCCCGACCGACAACGACGAGGGTCCGGGGGACCGCCTCGAAGGGAGCGACGACAGTGTCGCGGGGGTGTCCAGCGCCGACCTGTGGCGCCGGGACGGCTTGGACCGGCTCAGCGCGCGGAGGGTCACCGTGGAGCACGCGAGGGACGCCCTGCGCACCGTCGACAAGGTCTCCGCCGCGAACTCCGCCCTGTCCGTGACGGTGGAGACCGTCTGGTCGGTCGAGGGGGACGAACTCGAACTGCGCGTCGAGATCGAACCGTCGAGCGGCTGGCGGACGGTGTGGCCGAGGATCGGTGTGCACTTGGGCCTGCCCGACGGCACGGCTCCCGTCGACGGTGCCGAGTGGTTCGGGCTGGGCCCGTTCGAGTCCTACCCCGACAGTCTCCACGCGGCACGCACGGGACTCTTCGCCGCCCCGGTCGGCGATCTCCCGGTCGACTACGCGCGCCCCCAGGAGACCGGGCACCGCTCCCGGCTGCGGCACCTGACGCTGACCAGCGGTGCGGAGCGGGTGGTGCGCATCACCGCCCTGCCCGACACCCGGGGCCGGCATCCCGGCTTCACCCTCAGCCGCCACACCCCTCAGCAGATCGCCGAGGCCCGGCACCCCTTCGAGCTCCCCGGCTCGACGACCAGTCACCTGATCATCGACGCGGCCCAGCACGGCCTCGGCTCCCGCGCCTGCGGCCCCGACGTATGGCCGGAGTTCGCGCTGCGCCCGGAGGCACGCACGATCAGGCTCCGGATCACGGGAGGCCGAACCACGACGTGAAGCGCGCCCGGTCGGCGGCCGGGCTCCGGTTGTGGGGCTGCGATGGCATGCCGGTCAGCGCCGCATTGCATGTACGACGCCACCGCGACGGTCTGGACGCTCAACGGGCGTGGCGGTGGCGGCGGGATCGACATCAAGGTCACCGGCGGGCAGCGGGTGCGGATCTTCCAGCTGAGGTACTACCCAGACGCCTTCCCCACCGCCTCTTTCAATCGCCGCCGCACGTCGTTCCTCAGCGGCCGTTGTGGCAGGTGTCCGGCGGGTGCGACGATGCAGGTCGGCGACGAAGGGACACCGAGGTGAGGCACGAGGACCAACGACCGCCCGCCGCCGTGCTGTTCGACGCGCTGGGCCGGGACTATGAGAAGGCGTTCGCCCACGCTCCCGCCCATCTGTCCGCGCTGGAGTGGCTGATCGAGCGGCTGCCCCCCGCCGCGCGGACGCTGGACGTGGGCAGCGGCACCGGGCGGCCCACCGCGGCCGCGCTCATCGAGGCAGGGCACTCGGTGCTGGGCGTCGATGTCTCCCCCGTCATGGTCGAACTCGCCGCCCGTCAGGTCCCCGAGGCCGATTTCCGCTGTGTCGACATCCGGATTCTCCCGCTGGAGGCCGACTCGTTCGACGGCGTGTGCGTGTTCTTCTCGCTGCTGCAGATGACCCGCGCCGAGCAGTCGGCTGTGACGCGACGCCTGGCTCTGGCCCTGAGGCCCGGCGGGCATCTGGTACTGGCCACCGTGCCCGCGGACGTGGAGGACGTCGAGGTGGTCTTCATGGGTCGGCCGGTCCGCGCGACGAGCTTCGCCGAGGAGAACGTCACCGCCATGGTGGAGGCGGCAGGGCTGACGGTCCTGTCCCGCCACAGCACCACCTTCGTCCCGGACCACTCCGGCGCCGACCCCGAACCGCACCTCTTCCTGTACTGCCGCCGTGAGGAGACCGGGCGCTGACGCTCAGGCGCACTGCATCAGCAGGCCGCTGATTGCCGATGAGAGCGACCGGGACGAACAAGGAGAGGTGGCCGAGCGCCGTGGTGAGCGTCCAGATCGCCTCGTCGTCGTAGGGGCGGATGCCTTGGCGAACAACTCGTCGGAGACGCGTTCTCCGAACGGGTTCGGGGTGAGGACGGCCTCCACGAGCTCCCATACGCGAAGGACGCGTGCATGGGCGAGGTGAGGTGGATGCGAACGTTGTTCCGGAGCAGCACGATCGGCCCGCCGAACTGCATGTCGGCGCAGAGTGGCGGACCCCGTGCCGACTCCCGCTCAAGCCCGGCGATCCCTTCCTCGCTGAGCCGCGCACGCCCCCGGCTAACGCGCCCCGCGGTAACGGAGGTAGACGACTCGCGAGCTGAAGGTGCGGGTCTCGACGAGTTCGAGATCCACCCGGCGCTCGCGATGGGGAAAGTACGGAATGCCACCGCCGATCAGCACCGGGTAGACCATGGCCCGGTACTCGTCGACCAGACCCGACGCGGCCGCCTCGGCGGCTAGAGCCGCGCCGCCGATGTCGCCCTCCCCCGGCTCGGCTCGCAACCGCAGGTCGAGGGGCCGCGACGTCTCCGAGAGGGCCAGGACCCTCAACCCGACACTGGCATGCCCATAGTGAACCCGACGGATTCGCAAAAAGATCCAACAGTGGCTCACCCCATGTGAAATAGAGACACCCGGGCGAGTTCGGGCGCGGTCACCAGCACGATCGGTCGATGCCTCGCTCAAGATCCACGCCGATGAACTGATCTGGGCTGTCGCTCGGTACGGTCCGCAGTTACCGGTATGCCGCCCACCGCTGACACGAGGGGCAGGTTCGTCCCGGCGTCTTCCGTCCTCTCGATCTACAACACTGAGGAGCTTTACTACGCAGCCGCCGCACTCAATAGCCGCCATCGCACAACACTCGGCTGCCAAAAGCCCGCCGAGCTCGTCGCAGCCCTGGCGTTTTCACGTGTTGCGATGGCCGCTGGAATCCACCAATCAGTAAGGCCGTCGCCCTCGATACGTTCTGCCTCCTCGGCGTGGCAGCAGAGCCGGAATGTCGTCGGGAGTCGCGATCGTCTCGGCGGCCAGGTGGAGTTCCGCCCGCACTGTCGCGGATGACAGGTCGAGGGACAGCGCCCTGCCACATTTGCTCATCCAGTCGGTGAGCGTGCTCCGGCTCAGACTCAGCTCAGAGGCAGCGGGAGCCGTACGTCCACGGTGTTGGAGCCAGCATCGAAGGGCGATACGCAGCGGTTGGTCCAGTGGTTCGAGAAGGGCCGAGGCCCAACGGTGGGCGTGCTCGGGGGTGAGCAGATCGGTAGGCAGCAGAGGGTTGGGAACAAGGCTGGTGGAGGAGGTGATCTGGCTGGGGGCGGCCGGGGCCCTGACCGCCAGCAGGAGTTGGGCCTGCACGGTGGGGTCGTCCAACTCGGCGACAAGCAGAGTGCCGATCCCGCGCAGCCGTGTGCGTACCGTTCCTTCGGACACGTCGAGCACCGATGCGGCGGCCTGAGCGGATCCCGAACGCAGGTATGCCTCCAGCGTCCTGCGCTGCTCGCGGTCCAGGGGCCTGAGGATTGCTGCGGACCAGGAGGTGAGCCGATGGGCGGGAATGACCCGGAGCAGTCCGCGCGAACCCAGGACGGTCGCGGACGTCAGGCGGCCGGCACGTGCGCCGTGACGGGCATTGCCGGCCTCCGCCCACGCGGTGGCGACCATGTCCAGCGGCAAAGGGTCTGAAAAGCCGCCGGCCAGCTGATGCCGGTCGGCGATGCGCGCGGCGAGTGGGCGGGCCGAGTGGCGGTCTGTGCCGTTGCCGTGGAGCGCGACGACCACCAACTCATTTCCCTCCACGCACACCAGCGTGCGGGGGTCACTGGGGGACACACTGGGCTGAGCCGTTCGCCAGTGAGCCTGGTAGGCGGCGTGCACCGACTGTCCGGTCAGCCGGAATACCGTGGCATGGGTGAACGCGGCGCCGCCCAGCACGTTGGTGGCCAGGTGAGGCTGGCCGCTGAGCAGGAGGTGCAAGACCGCGGTGTGCAGCCGCTGCTCAGCATGGTGGGTTTCTTCCGCCCGGCGAACCCGGGCCCGCATTCTGAGCAGATCAACGGTGGTCCGCGCGATCAGGTCGATGCGGGATGCGGGTGCTGCTGTGCCGGGTCCGACGACGAGGGCGGCGCCGGTCATCTTGCGGATCGTCAGGTGCGGGTGGAGCTGGGGGTGCGCGGCAGCACGCACCCCCTCGGGTCCGGCGGTGTGGGGGGCACTGCAGACGACGCCGCCCATGAGGTCCATGAGGACCGCCCAGCCCTCGGCCAGGGCCGCGGCCTCCTCGATCAGCTGAGCGTCCGAGTGGGCCGCTGCACGCGTGAGTCGTCGCACCACCTGATACCGCGTCACCTCCGTGGGAGAGGCGGGCGCGGGTCCCACACGGCCCGACGTCATGAGATCCGCGCCACGCCGCCCCAGCCCGCGCGGTCGGTAAGGAGGCCGGTGTTCGCGTCGGGGCGCCAGCGCGGCCAGCTCGTAAACCCGGGTTCGACCAGTTCGGTGCCCTCGAAGAGCTCGATGGCCACGGACGGCTCCCGGAAGATGTAGGGAATCGCTCCCGAGCTGTTGTATTCGTCCTGCACCGCTTGGTGTTCCTCGTCCGCGGCGGTGGAGTGGCTCAGTGACAGGTGGCTGCCTGAGGGAAGCTGGTCGACGAGTCGGCGCACGAGACCCAGAGCTTCATCCCAGTCGACGATGTGGCCCAGCACGTCGTTGATGACCAGAGCGATCGGCTTGGTCATGTCCAGCGTCTTGGCTGCACCCGCTAAGACGGTGTCCGTGTCACGCATGTCCGCCTGCACATAGGCAGTAGCGCCCTCGGAAGTGCTGGTGAGGAGCGCATGGACGTGCAGCAGCACGATGGGGTCGTGGTCTATGTAGACCACTCGGCAGTCGGGCGAGATCCGCTGTGCGACTTCATGGGTGTTGTTGCTGGTGGGCAGCCCGGCACCCAGGTCGATGAACTGCCGGATCCCGGCTTCCCTGGCCAGGTACGTGGTGGTGCGCCGCAGGAAGTCCCGGGACTCCCCGGCAAACGGGACGATCTTGGGGTACTTGCTGCTGTAGGCGTCGCCGGCGGCCTGGTCGGCGGGGTAGTGGTCTTTCCCACCCAGCCAGTAGTTCCAGACACGCGCGCTATGAGCGACGGACGTGTCGATCTGCGGGGACGGGCGGGTCGGTTCGGTCATGACAACGCTTCCTTCGATTCGTCAGGATGAGGTGCGACAACGCAGGTGTGGTCCAGCAACACGTGATACGCCGTCACCGCGTGCCTGCTGCTCAGGACTTCGGCGGATCCGGGCAGATCTCCCTCACGGACCACGTGATCAGGGATCTCTGGTACGTCGACCCGGTACAGGGTCACGGTCGGCATGCCGGTCATGCTGTGGCAGGGCCCTTCCAGCGGGTGAATCTGCAAGGTCACATCGGGACGCTCGACGGCTGCCCTCAGCGCCTGCCATTGCTCGGCCATCACTGCCTCGCCGCCCACGGGCGTACGCAGCGCGGCGGCTGACATGACTGCCCAGATGCGCGTGTTCTGGTCACGCAACCGCTTTTGGCGTTCTATGAGCAGCTCGGTCCGCCGGTCCTTGTCCGCGGGGGGCAGCTCAGGTCTGCGGACGTCTTCGACGGCGCGGGCGTAGGACGGTGTTCGCAGCAGGGCAGGAACGAGTGCCGGCTCCCACACGCGGATGATCCGGGTCGCGGACTCCACACTCATCAGGTCCAGCTGCCATGCGTCCATGACAGACCGCCACGGATGCCACCACCCGGGGAGGTTGGCAGTCGCGAGCTGCCCGAGGAACTCTGCGATTTCGGCGGCGCCCGCGCCGTACGCCGTCAGCAGGGTGTGGACCTGGCCCTCATCCAGGGATGTCTCGGCCAGTTCGATACGGCGGACGGTTGCCGTGTGGGCTCCGAGTGCGGTGGCAGCCTCGCCTCGGGAAATCCCTGCGGCTTCGCGCAGGGTTTTGAGCCGGGTGGCGAGAACGAGGTGCGCGACGGTCCTGCCAGACCTTTCGCGAGCCATGGAATCCCCCTTCCGGCACTTTCTTCAACCTGTAGGTAGTGCAAACTTTGTACCTTGCAATCTTCGCGCGCAACCCTTTGAGTATGCCTAACTCGCCTCAGTGACCGTGCAGTTGCGGATGGTGGAAGGCCGCGCGCCTGTGCGGGCGGGCCCCCCTCGAGGGGCTCCGTTCGCGTACGCGCCGTCGAACCGGGCCTGGGGTGAGTCGGGCGTGGTCGACGCCTACGGGGGATAACGGGAGGGCGAATGAACAGGCGTGATCCGCGGCAGCCAGTCCTGGGAAGGCACGCTGTCAACCGCGAGTACGTCAGCGGTCCTCGCAGCCGCATCGGCGCAGGTCTGCGCAACGCCGCACTGTGCAGGAACCGGGGCGGCGGGCGTGCGAGGGGGAGGCTTCCCTAGGCCCTGTCGTCGCATTCCCGTCTGCCTCGCGACGCCATGCACGCCGTCTCGCCGCAACGGGCGCAGACCCAAGTACGTCCAGTACGAGGGTCCGCGCCCGGCACACCGAGAGCACGCACCTACTGCGACACAGGCTGCTGCCGCAGCGGGCGCGAGGCCGCCCTCCGGGCGACGACGGGAATGCGACGACAGGACCTAGGTGTATTGACTCGCAGCGGTTTGTGTCCCTGGTGTGCGACACGCGGCAAGAGGGCATCGCCCCCCAGCCGTTCGCCCTTCACCAGGACGGTCCGGTTGTCCTGTGTGCGCAGGGCGCAGTGCCTGTCAGCCGACTACCGCAGCCGGACGCCGACCGCTGGGTCCGCCGACTCCTCGCTCCACTGATGCAACCGCCGCCGTAGTCCTACCCTTTACATCCGAAGGGCCCCGCCGTGCACACATCGCAACGCCGCCCGGTACTGCTGGTGGGTGCCGGCATCCGCGAGTATCACGCCCACAGCCTCCTGCAGATCGCCGCGTCCCATCCGGTGGTTCTGGTCGACGCCGTCGTCCCGTCCTGGGCTCGCCCCTATCTGGTAGGAGAGGTCACCGTCAGCCTCTCCGACCCGAGCGAAGTAGGCGCAGCGGTCGGGAGGTTCACCGTCGAACACCCGGTCAGCGGGATCGTCACCAGCGAGCCTCGCCACGCCGGTCTCGCTGCCCACTTGGCACAGCACTTGGGCCTGCCCGGCAACTCCCCCTCAGCAGTGGCCACGTGCGAGGACCCGTCCAGGGCCCACCGCGTCCTGCGCGAAGCCGACGTCCCTTCTATGCGGGTGCACGCGGTCGACGACATCCAAAGCGCGCTCGCCGCCGCGCGCTCGCTCCGCTTCCCGGTCTCCCTCACTGCGCCCGCGGCGGGCACCGGCCCGGTGCGCGCGGACTGCGACGACGAGGTACGCAGCGCCTACGTGGCCCTCGCCCCGGGCGACAGCGCTGAACCGCTCACTGCGAGCGTGACGATTGAGGAGTTCGGCCTGGACGGCCCGGAGGTCGGCGTCGAGGCCGTGGTCCTCTCCCCTGGAGAGGTGCAGACGGTCGCCGTCACCCGCAGGACTCTCTGCCCCGAACGCGCCCACTGTCCGGTTGGTTACAGCGTCGACGCGCACGACGAGCTGCTCCAGGCCGCCGACCTCACCCGAGTCGTCGCGCAGGCGACGACCGCGCTCGGACTCACCGTCGGCGTCGTGCATGCCGATGTGCGACTGACCTCGCGCGGACCGTTCATCCTGCAGGTCGGGGCGTCTCCCGCCGATGACCTCATTCCGTTACTGGTGGCCCGTGCCCGGGGCATCGGCTTGTCCCGGGCGGCGGCCGCCCTGGCCACCGGCGGCACCCCCGACCTGACCCCCACCCGGGGCCAGGCCGCCGCGATCCGCTTCCTCCACCCGGACGCCTCGGGCCGTGTCGTCCGGCTCAAAGCCGCAGAGAGGCTCACGTCGCAGCCCTGGCTGGACCGTTTCGCCTGGACCCAGCGGCCGGGCAAAGCGGTGCTCGGCCCGCCGCGCAGCGGCCGCGCGGACCGCCTCGCACACTGGGTTGTCACCGGAGCGGACACCGCAGAGTGCACGTCGCGGCTCGGTCTGATCGCCGAACAGGTCACCGCCCGCGTCTCGAAGGCCGCATCCAGCCCCGTCGGCGCGCACTGACCGCTCATCACCTGCCCCTGGCGCCCAGCAGGCGCGCCGTGCAGTGCTCCTCGTCGGCAACCTGATCGTCGTCGGACACGGCGCGGCCGAGGTGAGCCGCCGTCATCTCGCGTGCCGCGAACGGCTCTCCGGCTACTTCCTGGACCGGATCCAGGGACTCGGCGTACTGCGGTATCTGGGAGCGTCGAAACGCGAGGCGGACGAGGTCGCCCGGGTCGGCGACGAGCTCGTGGACGACAGTCTCGCGGTGCTGCGCATCGGCTTCCTCTCGACGGCGGTGGTCGAGCTGGTCGTGACGATGGCGGTCGCCGTCGCGGCCACGTACATCGGCCTGACCCTGCTCGGCTACGTCGACATCCCCTGGCTTCCGCCCCGGATGTCGTTGCGCACCGGCCTTTTCCTCCTGCTCGCGGTTCCGGTGTACTTCCAGCCGTTGCGCGCGTACGCGTCCGCCTACCACGCGCGCGCGGACGCCGATGCGATGGCAACCGAGGTCGAGGCGTTCCTGGACGGTCCCGACGTGCCGGAGCTGTTCGTGCCGCCATCCGCCCCGGGCGTCGTAGTCAACTCCGTGACCGTCGTCTTCGACGGTGAGCCGGCGGGGGCCGAACCGTCATTCCCCTCGCGCGCCGCCGACAGCGGTACCCGCCCGGCGCCCGCCCCGGCCGCCGGAACGACGACCCTCGTCACCGGCCCGGGCGGCAGCGGCAAGACCACGTACCTCAGGCAGTTGGCCGGAGCCGACAGCCGTCGCACCGTCCTGGTCGCCCACGACGACCACATCTTCGACGGCATCATCGAGGACAACCTCCGCCTGGCCGCCCCCGAAGCCACCGAGCAGGAGCTCCACGACGCCCTCGAAGGCGTCTGCCTTGCCGACCTCGGCGGTCCGGCGAGGGCCGTCGGCCGTCGTGGTGAGGACCTGTCCGGCGGCCAGCGGAGGCGCCTGGCGCTGGCCCGCGCCCTCCTGGCCGAGCCTGACGTACTGCTCCTGGACGAGCCCACCGAAGGCCTGGACGCCCCGACTGCCCGCGCGGTGCTGGAAGCCATCCGCGAACGGCTGCCCCGCTGCGCCCTTGTCGTCGTCGCCCACGACCGTCACCGCGACCATCTTCCCTGGGCCCCCGACACCGAGATCGCGATGGCTCCGATCCTGGCCGTCGACCGAGGGAGCGATATTCCCGAGGCATGACGACTGCCTTCGCCTCGACCCTGCTCAGTGGTGAGGTGGATCCGTGCAGTTCTCCGGTGAGGAACTGCACGCGACCGTAACCGAAGGACGGCTCCGAGCATGAGCCGGTACGGGTCTGACCTCACGTAGGCGCTGAGACCTTCGGGACGGGTGCGAACGGCACTCGGCACGTGCCGCGCTTCGGCCGCATCGACCAGCTGTTCACACATGCGCCCAACGAGGCAGGGGAGAGACACTCGTGCGGCGACGGCGCAGGGCCCCCGCGCCTTCTATCTCAGCTATGCACTGGGCAGGCAAATGGCCAGGGCGACGTGCCGCATCAAGCCGACGTAGTGGCGGACTTCGTACTCGTCCAGGCCGCATTCGTTCTGCTGACAACTCGCCCGCGTCCCGGCCCGGCTGGGCGAGGGACCCACTCCCGGCAGCTTCGTGAGCAGCCCTCGACCAGCAAGATCGAGAGCGTCCTGCAGGTAGGCGTTCACTGGTCGTTCCTCTGACCAACTCCGGGTCAGGCCCGATCGAGGCGGGCTCGATGGTGGCGGGGTGACGAGTGCGCGCCAAGCCGGACCGCGAGGCGAGGCTGAGGAACAGGGCCCTTGACGACATTGGCTCACGCCTTTACCGTCTCGGCACGCAGGTTCACAAGTGAACTACTTGTTCACGGACCTGAACTCGCCTTGTCCTCCCCCACATCCCGAAGGACGGCACCATGATTCGTACCAGAGTTCTCGCGACGGCTACCGTCGCGGCCACTGTCGCCGTGGTCACCGTGTTGGGCACCTCAAGCGCCGGCGCCGCAGATCCGAAGGTCGCTCCCGGCGGCAACTTCGACCTGTCGGTCTGGCAGTTGCAGGAGCCCGTGGGGTCGCCCGGCAGTCCCACCACCATATCCTCGTCGCGGCTGCAGGGCTCGAACGGCTTCCAGGACTCGTACTTCTACACGGACACCCGTGACGGAGCAATGACGTTCTGGGCACCCGAGAAGGGCGTCACCACCCCGAACTCCAACTACGCCCGCTCCGAGTTGCGCGAGATGAACCAGAGCGGCAGCGCGGCGGACTGGTCCCTGAGCGGCAGCCACAAGCTGAGCGCGACTCTGCGCGTGGTGTCGGTGACGTCCAACGTGTGCGTGGGGCAGATTCACCTCGGCTCCGGCGGCTCCTCCACCAAGCCGCTGGTGGAGCTGTACTACCGGTCGAACGGCGACATCGTCGCCGGTACCGAGAACTCCCCCTCGGGCGGCCAGACGCTGCACACCGTAGGCAATGTGTCGGTCGGCAAGACGTGGACCTACACCATCGCCGTGTCCGGCGGCAACACCATCAACCTGACCGTCAACGGCAGCACCACGCACTACACGATCCCGTCGTCGTTCTTCCCGTACAAGCAGTACTTCAAGGCCGGTTCCTACAACCAGTCGTCCTCCGACAGCACTACGAAGGGCGCGCGGGTCGCGTTCTACGGGCTGACCGTTTCGCACGGCTGACGGAAGTGAGGGAGCGCTAGGTCCTGTCGTCACATTCCCGTCGTCGCCCGGAGGGCGGCCTCGCGGCGTCAGGTGCGTGCTCTCGGTGTGCCGGGCGTAGACCCTCGTATTGGACTTGGGTCTGCGCCCGGTGCGGCGACAGGGCGTGCATGGCGTCGCGAGGCAGACGGGAATGTGACGACAGGGCCTAGGGTCCCGGACCGGGGGCCGAAAGACCGAGGACGGCCCGGTGTTGCCGAAACACCGGGCCCTCCGGTCTCTTGTCAGGGGCGGTCGCGAAGTACCTGGTCCAGGCTGGACGACGGAACGCCCGGGACGAAGGACTCGGCCTGCAGCTGTCCGTGGCGGGTGTGCGGGCCCGCCACGGGACTGCTCAGCAGCTGAGGTTCGCGCCCGGCGCGGTGTGCAGGATGTCGGTGAACGCGAGGTAGAGGTCCACCCGGTGCTGCATCTGGTCGGGCCGGCCGCCGTTGCACTCGGTGGAGCCGTTGAGGCTCCAGATCGTCTGACCGAAGCCGTGACCGCCGGTGATCGCGTCGTGCCCGGTCATCGTCCCGGGGCCGGTCTGGGTGTTCCAGTACCACAGCGCTGTCATCCAGGCCACGGCCGGATCGGTCTCGACCAGCCAGGGGTTGTTGAGCAGGTCCAGACCCAACGCGTCGCCCGCGGCCTTGTAGTTGAAGTTCCAGCTCAGCATGATCGCCCCGCGCCCGTAGTACGCGGAGGTTCCCGCCGGACAGCCGTAGGGCTGGGTGGCGTCGCAGAAGATCGGGTAGGTCGCCTCGTTCTGCGCCCGGACATAGAACAGACCGCCGGTTTCGTGGCTTATGTTCGCGAGAAAGGCTGCGGCCTCCTGTTTGCGGACGGTCCGGCTGCCGGTGCGGGCGAAGGCGGGGTACGCCTCGGTGGCTTCGAGCAGCCCGTCGTAGGTGTAGAAGGTGTTCCGGTCCGGGAACATGCGCTCGAACTGCGCTTCGCTCACCACGAACCGGGAACCGTGCCTGGCCTGGACGGTCGCCTGAGCGGGTGCGGCGGCGGTGAAGAGCAGTCCGCACAGCGCGGCCAGGGCGGCCATCGTTGTCCTGCTCCTTGATCTGAGCACGAGTCATCTCTCCTTGGAGTCACGGGAGTTCGCGCCGGTGGGGGGTGATCGACCGACAGGGCTACCCCTTCCCAGCTCCAGGCCGTCCTAGGCGCCATTACCGCGGTGCGTCCTGCTCGGCGGCGTTCGCCGTCAGCTTCCCGCGGAGTTCGTCCACGAACCTGGCTGCGGCGTACTGGCAATCGGGCTGCCGAGAGCTGGCCTCTGGGCAGGCGTTTCCCGGGGGCAGGCTCGATAAGAGCCAAGTAGTACGCCGCAGGTGTTCACACGTCGACCAGGTCGAGTGCCTTGTTCAGGTTGTACTCGGCTATGCCTGCCATGAACGCCCGGTCGGGGAAATCCCCGTCGAGCAGGCGCAGTGGACCTGCCGTCAGTGAGAGTCGCTGCGCGAGCATGTAGAGCGCGAGCCGGTCCTCGTCCAGTCCGTCCACCTTCAGCGGCCGGTAGGCGTCGTGCAGGCGGATCTGGAGAAAGACGTGCTCCCACTCGACGTCGAAATACAGCAAGCCCTCGATGTCGATCACCACAGGGTTTCCGTCCGTGTCCACCAGCACATGGTCGGGCCCCAGTTCACCGTGCACGACCGCGTACTGGGCACGTGGCCGCACCACCGCCGCCAGACCTTGCAGCCGTTCCTCCAGCCGGCCGCGGGCTCCCGCGTTACTGACAAGGATGGGACTGGACACCGGTACGCAGCATCGATCACTCAATGTGACAGTGGCGGCCGGGCAGCTCCCCGCTAAGTGGCCGCAACCCGGCGGCACCACCTCGTCCTCACCGGACAACTCCCGCTCCATGCGAGACCAGCGGGGTCCAAGGGAGGTGGCTCTCCACCTCGCCGATTCGAAGGAGGCTCAGTCGATGCAGAACTCGTTGCCCTCGATGTCCAGCATCGGGATGCAGGCATCATTGCCGTCGTACAACGTCTGCACGTGTACCGCACCGAGCGGCTCCAGGCGCGTGCGTTCAGCCTCAAGTGCGGCGAGACGCTCTTCACCCACGAGGCCGGTGCCGACCCGGACATCAAGATGCACCCGGTTCTTGACGGCCTTCCCCTCGGGGACACGCTGGAAGAACAGTCGCGGGCCCACCCCTGAGGGATCTATACAAGCGAACCATGAATCCTGCTGCTCAGGGGGCTGCGAACGCTTGAAATCGTCCCAAGTCGCAAACGTCTCCGGTGGCGGCGGGACGACGTACCCCAACACCTCGCACCAGAAGCGAGCGAGGCGCTCAGGTTCCGCGCAGTCAAAGGTGACTTGGAACTGCCTGATCGATGACATCGGCGCACCCTACCAAGGGGCTCTTTTGCTCATTTCTCCAGGTGGACCCGCATGCTGTCGAGAGGACACCCCAACGCCGCCGAGACCACCCTCACGCCAAAGATCCGCCACGGGACAAGATTTAGGCGTGACCTAGGCGAGGTCATCTGCTTGGGGCCCCTCCCCACCGCGTCTGAAACGATCAGCTACTCACGATCACGACACCCCCGTCGCACAGGACATCGACGCAGACCCGAGGCCTGGTACCGAGACGTGAGCGATGGGCATCAGAGTGGGTTGAGGCGGGCCTTGAGCAGGCAGAACTCATTGCCTTCGGGGTCGGTCAGGACATGCCACGGCTCCTGCCCCGTCTGACCGATGTCGGCCGGGCGCGCACCGAGTTTCAGAAGGCGTTCGAGCTCGGCGTCCTGATCGCGGTCGGTGGCGTTGACGTCGAGGTGCAGTCGCGGCTTCCCCTTCTCCGGCTCATCCCTGCGGCTGAGGATGATCGTCGGTTGCGGGCCGCCGAACCCTTCACGAGGTCCGATCTCCAGCGTTCCGTCGTCCTCTCGGTCGAGCACGACGAAGTCCAGAACCTCGCACCAGAACCGCGCCAGCACCTCGGGGTCGCGGCAACCGAGCACGAGCTCACTGATACGACACGCCATAACGAAACCTGCTCTCATCCTGGGAACTGCCGGGAGGCCACATGCGAACCTCGTGGACTACCCGGCAGCGAAAACAACCCGGTGAACGTACCGAACAAGGCGAGCAGGGGCGAAATGATTTCGGGGCCGAACCGGTCCGGGCAGCAGGGCAAGGCCGTTGGCCATGCCCTGCACTCCACACGCCAAGACTTGCGCCGGTGACGCATCCGACATCGGGGATCAGCCGGCATCAGGGCCGAGCCGCACCGCCTGAGCGTGCTGGATGCCCCCCACCCGCGTCGTCGAGACAGCCGTACCGGAGGCCCACTATGCGGATCACGGCCAGCACCATGGCGACCTCGTGCTCGAAGGGGGCCTGGAACGCGCGACCAAGGCCGCGCCTGCGCGCGCGGTTGGTGCAACGGGGTCATGCGTGAACATGCGCTGCTCGTCGGCGGTCCGACTGAATCGCTCTGTCACTCGGCCGAGTTGCGCCTCAACGAGAAGGCCGCGCCAGTCCATGAGCATCGTGCGGGCGTCGGTTGCCACGGGCAGTCGGGTGCCCCCGCCGCGGTGCACCGGGGTCGTTCATAGTGATCTCTACCGTCGGCAGGCACATGGATGCCGTCTTCAGGACGGGCGCGGACCCCGCGTCGGGTCGCAGTCGGCGATGTGGCGGCGATGTGGCGGCGATCGATCGACCAAAGGGCCTCTCTCAGCACGCTGGCGACGTCGATGCCATAGAGCTCAATCGGATCAACGCGCCTTTGATCAGGGACGGTTCGCCTTCCTCCGGAGCTGGTGCCACCCCACCAGGCCATGTACTCGACACGGGAGGTAGTCAGGTCAACTCTGCAGGCTGGCAACCCCGTTGCGGGGCTACGAACACGGTGAGGCGGGGCGATCCGCGCCGGATGCTCGACCACCGCATCACGCTGCGCGCGGGCATCGCCCCGGTCCGCGCCCACATTCCCGAACTCCTGCCGGATGTGCTCGCCGGTGCCTCGTTCCGGAGCCCGTCTTCGATCGTGCCGTTCCTCTGGCCGAGGTGCCGGACGGCTATCGGGCGATGGACGACCGTTCGGCACCGAAGATGCGCCACTGCTTCTGAGCGTGGGGGCCGCGCGGCACCAGTGCGGTTACACCCGTGCTGCGCGGCGGCCTCGTGACGTCAGGCCGCGCTCTTCACATGGCGGACCAGCCACATCAGCAGGGCGTCCAGGTCGGTTGCGGCCGAGAGGACCCGGTCGACCGCCTCGGGGGTGTGCAGCCATTCCTCGCAGCCGAGGGGACGAGCGGCGATCAGCGAACGGTGGCGTAGCAGGTCCGTACGGGAGTGGTCCGCCGGATAGCCGCGCGGGGGGCGTTTCATCACGTCGCCCGAGACGTCGTAACCCTTCTTACGTACGTCCTCGATGATGGCGGACAGATCGCGGCCGCTCCCCTCGGAGGCCACGGCTTTGCGGAACATGTCCACCTGGCCGGGGTCGGGGTACCACCAGGCGCCCTGGATCCGCAGGCCGTCCAGGTCGAACCGGAGACCGATCTCCACCTTGCGGCCGAGCCGGATCACCGCGCCCTGGTGCTGCCACCACCAGGAGTTGGTGCGGTAGTGCCAGACGGAGAAGTCCTCGTACCGGCGGTCGGTGTCCGCGACCTCGTTCAGCAGGTCGATCATCGGCTGCCGTACCAGGCGTTCGCGGTCCGCGCGGTAGCGCTCGCGGGTCGCGTGGGTCGGTTCGCCCTGGAGCTGCCACAACACGTCCATGGCCTGCTCAGGCCAGCCGGTGAACTGTCCACGCATGCGCGGAGGATAGCTCACGGCCGGACGCACGGGCTGCACCGTCCACGCCACACTCGCCCTCGCGACGTCACCCAGGTCACAACTGGGCCGTCGGCTCGCGCCGTTGACGATTGAACCCTAGGACCCGGTAATCAGGTCCCGGTGAGTTCGTAAAGAGTCAGCTTCATTTGCATGGAGGGGAAATATACGTCTAGGTCTTCCGAGCCAAACAATGGGGAGTACTGCCCTGTTATGCACCATTGACGCGCGAAAGTGCCTTCCCACGCTGAGATTTGATGTAAGTCTTCCCTTCGCGACACACAAATGTCATAGTGGCGCGCTGCATCAAGCCGGAGCTATGAATCCTATTCATTTCCTGAAGGAGGCTTTCGACGTGCCAGGGCCGCAGGCAACGCGGGCGGGAAGGAACGGGCGCAACGTCCAACTGCCACCGTCCGGGCCGCGTTTCGCTCAGGCGGTAGCGGTCCCGCTGCTCGTCGCCGAGGCGTCCAAGACGTCCGCGACGCCCGACAGCGCCGGCACAACCGCGTCGATCTCGTCGACGCCAAGGACGCCACCTTCGACGTCCGCACGGTTACGACGCTGCGCGGCGGCATCACCGGTGCCACGCGGATCGCGCGCCCTGCCGACGCCGGTGTGACCAACCCCGTACGCCACCTGCACGAATCGCTGGTGACGTCGGCTTCCGTGGCGCACGAGCGCCGCATGGACGCCGAGGAGCTCGTGCACGTCGCTCACCCCCCGGATACCGGATAGGTGACACGCAATGCCGTGCCGCCCCCGGCAGCGCCATCTCCCCCAACGACTCCTCGGAGAATCCATGCATCGACGTTTCCTGCGCCCGGCCGCATTCCGGACGGCCATCGCCGTACTGCCAACACTCCTCGTGGCTGCCGCCATTGGTGTCGGCGTGATTCCCGCCCAAGCCGCGGCCGCACCCATCGTCTACAACGTCGCCCCCACGGGACAGGGCACCACCTGCTCGACCACGGCCCCGTGCGCGCTTCTGACGGCGCAGAGCAAGGTCCGGGCGGCAACAGCCACGATGACCACGGACATCAACGTCGTGCTGGCCGACGGGACTTACCGTCTCAGCGGCCCGCTCTCGTTCGGCTCCACGGCGGGCGACTCCGCGACCGGCGGTCACACCGTCAGCTACCAGGCGGCTCCCGGCGCGCACCCGGTCCTCAGCGGCGGCCAGCAGGTCACCGGATGGACCCAGGGATCCAACGGCGTCTGGAGCGCCAACGTCCCGTCCGGCACCGACACCCGCCAGCTCTACGTCGACGGTGTGCGCGCCAACCGCGCGTCCGGACCGGCGCCGACCACCTTCACCCGTACCGCGACCGGCTACACGACCTCGAACACGACCCTTGCCGGCTGGCAGAACATCTCCAACATGGAGTTCGTCTACGGCGTCGAGTGGACGCAGATGCGCTGCGGCGTCGCGTCGGTGTCGGGAAGCACCGTCACGATGCAGCAGCCGTGCTTCGACAACTCCACGAAGAAGCAGTACGGCGTGAACGCCGACATACCGACCACCATCGAGAACGCGAAGGAACTGCTCAACGCTCCGGGCGAGTTCTACCTCGACAAACCGGGCCACACCGTCTACTACCTGCCCCGCGCGGGCCAGCAGATGGGCACCGCCGACGCCGAACTCCCCAGCCTGCAGAACCTGATCACGGGCGAAGGCACCGCCTCGAACCCGCTGCGCGGCCTGTCCATCAGCGGTATCACCGTCGCCTACGGGGGCTGGACCACCCCGAACTCGGCCGACGGCTTCTCCGAGGTGCAGGCGAACATGCGTCTCACCGGTGCCAGCGCCTGGCAGAAGCAGGGGTCGTGCGACCGCTTCTCCACCACTGATCCGGGAACCTGCCCGTACGGCAACTGGACGATGACTCCGGGCAACGTGACGTTCGCCTATACCGACGGGCTGAAGCTGAGCGGCAACACGTTCCAGCATCTCGGCGCCGCCGGGCTCCAGTTGGGCCAGGGCGTCACCAACTCCTCGATCACCGGGAACGTCTTCACCGACATCTCCGGAAGCGGCATCGAGATCGGCAACGGCACCGACGCGAACCCGACCGACCTCGGTGTCCTGCCCACCGGCAACACCATCGCGGACAACTGGATCCACAACATCGCCGTCGAGTACACCGGAGGCGTCGGCATCTTCCAGGGCTACACCCGCAACGACACGATCACGCACAACCAGGTCAACAACGTCCCCTACAGCGGCATCAGTTCGAACTGGGGCTGGGGACGCACCGCCACCAAGTCCTCGGGCAACAAGATCACCAACAACCTCGTCTACGACTACATGCGGCAGCGCACCGACGGCGGCGGCATCTACGTACTCGGGCAGGAAGGCACCTCGCTCTCCGACGGCCTGGTCATCAGCGGCAACGTCGTACGCGGCGCCGGGGGCGGCGGGTTCGCCATCTACACCGACGGAGGCAGCCAGTACGTGACGATGACCGGCAACGCGGCCTACAACGCCAACAACGCCTCCATGGGCGGCTGCAAGGAGGGGACGACCACTCCGTACGGCGACTTCTCGTTCACCGGCAACTACTTCGAGAACCTCACGCCCAACTGGGTCTGCGGAAACCCGAGCAACGTCAACGTCAGCGGGAACACGCAGGTCTCCGCCGACGGCGTCGGTGTACCGGCTTCGCTCCTGGCCAACGCAGGCCTCGAAACGGCGTACGCGGGCATCGCCGCACCGCCGACCGGCGCGGCACCGACCAACCTCGCGGCCCACAAGCCGGCCGTGGCGCAGTTCCTCGACGGCAGCACCGCACAGCTGCAGCCGGGGTCCCAGGTGGCCTACACGACGGACGGTGACCCCGCCACGTACGCACAGGCCAGCGGGCAGTTCAAGTGGCAGCTCGTGGTCGACCTGCAGCAGTCCCAGACCCTGGGATACGTCACGGTCGGCATGCCCCAGGCCCACTTCGCGACCGACTTCCATGTGGACGCCTCGACCAACGGGACCACCTGGACCACCGTCAGCACCGTCAACAACAGCGGCTGGGGAACCGTCCCCGCAGCCTTCTCCACGCCGGTGACCGCCCGCTACCTGCGCGTCGTCGCCGACAAGCCGGACAACTCGGGCCAGCGCGGGGACCAGATGGCGATCAGCGAGATCGGCGCGTACGCCCCCGCCACCCAGGGCAGCAACAACATCGCGCTGAACACCCCGGCCCAAGCGCTGTTCATCGACGGAACCCAGGCCGACATGCAACCGAGTTCCACCCCCGCGCTCGGCGACGACGGCAACACGTCGACTTTCGCGCAGGCTTCGGGACGCTACCGGTGGACGCTGCAAGTGGACCTCCAGCAGGCGCAGTCGGTCAACGTGGTGTCCGTCCTCACGCCCACCGACAAGTACGCGACCGCCTTGCACGTGGACGTCTCCCTCGACGGTTCGTCCTTCTGGACGGTCGCGCACCGCACTGACAGTGCGGGAGGCGTCACCGGCGTCCAGCTGGACGCGCCGGTCACGGCTCGCTATGTGCGGGTCGTCGCCGACCGGCCGAACTCCGGTGGCCAGACCGGCGGCCAGATGGCGATCAGCGAACTCGCCGTGTACGGCACAAAGTAGCGGCGAGCACCTGGATGCGTGGCCCAGGCCGGCCACGCATCCGGGTGCGATCCGGCGTGAAAGCGCAGGCTGCCCGAACGTGAGGCGACCCCACCCCTACGGAGGGCCCTTTGGCCAGGTCGGGGGCCAAAAGGTCAAACGAAGCGGTTATCCTCCTCGACTACAGAGACTTTTCGATCGAATAGTTGTCGAACTCGATCGCTTGTGACCGTTTCACCTAAGAGGGGTTGGCCCCGCGCCCAAGCTAGGCAGGATAGGGCCGTGGTAGGCAACCTCCCCGTGATGACGACCAGCTTCGTCGGCCGTGAAAGCGAACTCGACGCAGTCGAAGTGGCGTTGG
The DNA here is from genome assembly GCF_042721055.1 of Streptomyces sp. NPDC058470. Lineage (NCBI taxonomy): Bacteria > Bacillati > Actinomycetota > Actinomycetes > Kitasatosporales > Streptomycetaceae > Streptomyces > Streptomyces sp. NPDC058470. The sequence continues at coordinate 4,477 of NZ_JBHXMF010000053.1, read as the reverse complement.
CCCGGCACCGGTTGGTCACCCTCACCGGTGGCGGCGGTGTCGGTAAGAGCCGTCTGGCGCTGCGCGTCGCGGAGCAGATACGAGGTCGATACACCGACGGAGTCTGGTGGGTCGACCTGTCCAACCTCTACGACGACCGCTTGTTCACCGCCACGGTCTGCGACGCGGTCGATCTCCTGGACCACAATCCGCGCGCCCCCGTCGAGGCGCTGTGCGAGTGGCTGACCGGTCGGGAGGTCGTACTCGTCTTCGACTGCTGCGAACGAGTGCTGGCTTCCTGCCGCTCGCTGCTGAGCGAACTCCTCGCTGCTGCACCGCACTTGAAGGTCATCGCCACCAGTAGAGAGCCCCTCGGCGGGAAGGGTGAGCACCGTATCGAGGTGGCTCCGCTCTCCATGGACGAGGGCGGCAGCGGAGACGCCGTCCGCCTGTTCCGCGAGCGCTGCGCCACGGCCGCCCCTGCGGTGTCCCTCGACTCCCCCGACTCCGCCGACGCCGTCGCCGCCATCTGTCGCCGCCTTGAGGGAATCCCGCTCGCCGTCGAACTCGCCTGCGCGCGCCTGCGGGAGAGCAGCCTCACGGAGATCGCCGCGCGCCTCGGCTCACGGCTCGACACCCTCGTCGACGAGACGATGTGGCCCCAGCGCCACCGAGCCCTTCGCACAGCGATCGGCTGGAGCCATGAACTGTGCTCCCCCGTCGAGCGCCTGCTGTGGGCCAGGCTCTCCGTCTTCCGCGGCCCCGTCGAAGTGTCGGACGCCCAGTCCGTCTGCGCGGGAGGCCCTCTCGCTGCCCACGACATCCCTCCGCTTCTCGAACGGCTCGTCGATCAGTCCGTCCTCCAACAGGTGGGCACCCGCTACCGCATGCTCGACACAGTGTGCGAGTACGGGGCCATGTGGCTCGCGGAACTCGGTGAGGAGCAGGCCCTCGCCCGACTCCATGCCGCGCACTTCGCCACCGTCCTGGCCGAGTCCGAAGCCGACTGGCTCAGCGATCGGCAGGTCGCCTGGTACGCGCGGATCTCCGCAAGCCACAGTGACGTACGCGCCGCTCTCGACCACCTCATCGAGGCGGACCCCGTCGCCGCCCTCGAAATGGCCGGCCGGACGGGCCTGTTCTGGCCCTGCTGCGGACATCTCCACGAATCCCGCGACTATCTTGAACGCGTCCTGGCTCTCGACACGCCCAGGGGCCCCTCCCGCACCCGAGTGCTCTGGGCCCTGGGCATCACGCTCACCCTCCAGGGCGACCACCGCGTCGCTCTGCGCATCGGGCAGGAATGCGCCGATGCAGCACGACAGGACGGCACCCCACAGTCCCAACTCTTCGCCGCCCACACCCTCGGCCTCACCCACCTCATGGCGGGCCGCCCCCAGGCCGCGTACGACGTCAGCCACCAGGCCCTGACCAACCACAGCACGTCTCCCCCGTCGGGCGCGCCGCAGCTCTGCTGCATGGTGATCCGGACGTTCGCCCACTCCGCGCTGGGCCGACTGACCGAGGCCTATGAAGCTGCCATCGATCTGCGCGATCTCAGCCTCCGGTACGGCGAACAGTGGGCGCGGTCGTACGCGTTCCATCAACTCGCCTTCATAGACCTCCTCCAGGGCCACGCGCACGACGCCGAACGCCACGCCCTGGCCATGCTCACCAGCAAGCACAGCCTGAACGACAACCTCGGAATCGCCCTCGCTCTCGACCTCCTCACCGGAGCGAACGCGGTCCAGGGCAACGGCATCGGGGCGGCCCGCACCTCCGGAACCGGGAACACCTTCTGGCGCATGCTCGGCCACCCGAATCGCGGCACACCCGAACTCTCCGAGGCCCGTGACCAATGGGAGCTGCAAGCGCGCAAAGCGGCGGGGGACGACGCCTACAACAAGGCCTTCCGCAACGCCTTGAACGACGACGCGGAACACAGCCTCACCCTCGTGCTGCAAGGCCCTCCACTCCCCTGACCGTCACCTGGTCCCGGCAGAGGATCGCTGCCCCGTTTCTCAGAAGTGCCGGTGATACGTCTTGTTGGCGATGCGCCAACTGTCGTCGACGCGGACCAGCAGGAAGACGTCGGTGAAGGTGTCCGCACCGTGCCGGAGCGCCATGGTGGCGGTCGCGACGGTGCCGTGGACGGCGATGGCGTCGATGCGGCGTGAGCGGGTCGGTTCATCCAACGCCGGTTCGCCCCGGACGAGGGCGGCGCAGTACCCGGCCAGGGGCCACGAGACGAAAGCGCCGCCCCGAGTTCCCTCGATGTGGGCGGTGGGCTGGAACGCGCCGCGGAAGTGGATGGGATCGCCGCCGGCGTGGCCGCGGATGTAGGCGCGGAGTGGTTCGAGCACGGCATCCTCCACAGCAGGGACCGCGGCGGCAACGGCGATATCGGCCTCGGGGGTCGGCAGGAGTGTCGGCCAGGACGGCTGCGCTGCGGAGAGGGATGTTCGACGCGGCGTACAGCAGCGCCATGTCCTTGGCCGACGCACCCTTCGTGAACTTCGCCGTGAGAGCGGCCGGTTGGTCGGTGCGGAAGGAGCGTATGCGGGCCACGAGGGCGTCGAGCGGGCCGATTTCGAGGACGACCAGCACCTCGGCACGGGGCAAGCCGAGGACCGTGGCCTGCCGCAGTGAGGCGCGCAGCGCGATGACGGCACCGGTAAGGCTGTTGTTGGCGATCAACTTGAGCGCGGCGGCGGTGGAGGCGTCGTCGACGCGCCGCACGGTGACCAGCACATCGGCAGGTGGAGCGGCCCTCCTCCGCCGCCGCCGGTTTCAGGGCGCTGAAACCATCCTGAAAGCGCGCCGATTGCGCCCTCCCGCAAGCTCTGCGGCATGACGACAACGACATCGCACTCACCGGCCATCGCGGCCAAGGGACTGCGCAGGTCCGACGGAGACAAGACGGCCCTCTACGGCATCGACCTGACGGTGCCGGTCTCCCCCAGGGACATTCCAAGGCGCCCGACCCCCCGCCGGGCACACGGGGAGTAAAGCTCACCTCCCGCTCCGTGGGCAATCCGATCGATTATGTACAACCCAGGCGGGCTCCGAGCCGTCCGCGCCAGGCGGCACCGCGCACCGAAGCGGGCAGTCAGTTGAAAGCGTCCGTCATGCAGTCCACCCGGCACCGGGCGGCCTCGAAGCGTCGGCGGAGGGCGGCCGCTGCCTGTTCGCGCTCCACAGAGACGAGCCCGTAGTGCTGATGCGCCACGCCGATCACGTCGCCGACCGTGACGACAGCCGGTTCGTCCCGTGCGGCCCGTCGGCGAGCCTCGGCGATCGCCATGTCCGCGGCACGCAGCAAATTCCGGGATTGGTCCCGGGCCGCGGACGCCTGGGACCGTTTTGCCGAGAGGGGCCGCAGGACGCGCCCCTTCCAGAAAAGTCCAGCGGCGGCACATACGATGCCGAGCGCTATGAACAGGACTCCGCCGGGATCATAGGACATCGACCCAGTCTCCAGCATTCGTCCGGCCAGTGGGTACAACTCCGCTGCCCACGCGCACTCCACGGAGCATCCCAGCGACGGGCACACCCCCAACGGCCTTTGTTAAAGCCTCTGGTCCGATGCGACGAACTCCGGGAATCCCGTGCACTTGTACGACACACTCTCCGTCGGAAGATCGATTCATAGCCCGCCGAAAGGACTTCCCCGCATGGGCAACGTGCTCCGTACCGGAGTTGCAGGAACCGCAGTCCTCTGCCTTTCACTCGTCGCGGGCCCCGCCTACGCGACGCCTCCCGGCCCGGGAGTCACCGGCACAGTGATCGCCCAGACCACCGTCGGCGACACCGACTACATCCTGCGGGAGATCACCGTCCCGGCGGGCCAGAGCACCGGCTGGCACTACCACGACGGAACCCTGTACGGCCTCGTCAAAGAAGGCACCCTGAGCCACTTCGACTCCAACTGCGCGCCCGACGGCACCTACCAGGCCGGCGCCACCCTCACCGAACCCTCCGGTTCCAACCACGTGCACATCGGCCGCAACCTCGGGACCACCCCACTGGTCCTGGACGTCCTCTACGTACTACCGCACGGCGCCCCCTTCTCCGAGGACGCCCCCAACCCCGGCTGCGATTTCCAGTAACCAACGGAGCGCCCCCCGTTGAGTTCCGGAAACCCTCAGGAGTTCCTGGCTGACTTCCGCCACGGCACGCGAGAAGTCGGCGAACTCACCGTCCCCGCACGGAAGCGGTGGCCGTGGGCGAGCGGAAGCCGACGCGCACCGCTGTGGTCCTGGCAGCGACCTGCCAGGACCACAGCGGCCGAGGGCGGCCTGGGCCGTAGCTCAGCCTCGCGCTCGGCGCAGCGCTCAGTACTGCTCGGTCTCCACGAAACCGGCGTCCACGTCGTTGTCGGCGCCGAAGGCGTCGGCAGCGGCGGTCGGGTCGAATCCGGGCGGGCTGTCCTTGAGGCCCAGACCCATGCCGGCCAGCTTCGCCTTGACCTCGTCGATGGACTTCGCACCGAAGTTAC